>JAHDGB010000291.1 GCA_020627885.1 Flavobacteriaceae bacterium
GGCTAGCAATGGCAAGCGTTTGAGACCTCCACATTTATTGCGGGAGAACCAAAAAACCTCTTATTAAGTGGATAACAAACTGTCGAGTCTTAAGAAATTTTAAACCTCTCTTATAAATCGTTGGGTATAGAAAAATCAAAGGTATAATATAGTACGATAATACAGTAATTGCTGTCGATGAATCTTCTCCAGAAATTTTAACCATCAAAACAAAAAATACCTGAAAAACAGATACTAAAAGCATTAGATAAATTCCATGATTTATTCTCATTACTTCTGCACTCCGCCATCAATATTTAAAGATATGTTATTAATGTATTCAGAACTACTAGCAATAAGAAACTTCACCAAGTCAGCTATCTCTTTTGGTTTAATAAACCGTCCCATTGGAGCGCTGCTTTCCATTGATTTTATCACACCTTGATATGAATCATCATCATGTGTTAGCTGGCTTGCTATTTTTTTAATGAGTGGTGTATCTGTTAAGCTTGGATTTACAACATTAACACGAATATTCCTATCAATCATTTCTATCGCCATAGCTTTTGCAAAATTACTCACGGCACCTGTCATAGAAGAGGCTATAATCGGATTTGGCTTTGGATGTTGAGACAAAATGCCATTTATTAATACGATTGACCCAGATGTCATTAGCTGAGAAAAATACTTTATAGTTCTTACAACACCCATAAAACAAATATTAAATGCTGAAAGCCAATCACTCTCATCAACATCTAATAATGAACCTATCTTGACGAAACCAACAGTATTAACAATACCTTTTATATTACTGATATTTTTTTGCTTTAAGTCATTTAAGACTCTTTCAAAATCATCTTTATTACCAGAGTCTAGAACAAAAATCATATAGTCACGAAAAAATAGTTTTTTTGTTAAATAGTCTTCTAGCTCGACAGCGCTTGCTTTAGTTCTAACTAACAAAATCAAATGGTAGTTAGCTATTAAACTCTCAACTATTGCCTTTCCAATGCCTCCAGCAGCTCCATTAATTATTACTGTATCTTTCATTTCAATCGCTCATATATAGTTGTATATAAACCTAATTCACCGCCACATATAAAATTATTTCCTGCTTGTTTTACAATCTCCCTGTATTCAGTATTATTAAATACCTTTACGTAATCTTCGATATCGCATGAAAACGATGATAAAAACATAACACCTGGAATAGTGCTAAACAAGGAGTGGAATACTTCAAATGATTTAATCACATCATATTTTTTAACGTGATTATAAATGCTTTCTTCTCTCCATTTCCTATATTGACTAAATTTGTTTAGTGGAACCTCTACATGCCTTAGCTGCAAATACTTAGAGTTATTCCAATAGTTAGTGTTAGGAATAACTGTCTCAACCCAGCGTAATAATTCTTGTTTAATATCTGATTTAATGTGCTGCGCAAGAGGATCGGTTGATAACTTAACTGAATCAATTTTATTTTCAAAAAATGATACAGATGAGATTTCTAATATTTTATTGCTAATTTCGACATTCCTGTAATATTGAGAATCTTTACTTGCATATTTACCTTGCCACTTTTCGATAAATTCTAATGGATCAGAATTAACTAATATCTCGCGAATAATAATATCTTTCATATAAACTCTCAGTATTTTAATCTTCGACTTTTTTCTTTAAACTCAGGATCAGTACCTACTACACCTGCATCTGACCAATTATTTGGTTGAACTTCCTCAATATACATACTTATTTTATCTAGTGGAACACCTGTTTCTTCATGAAAAAGCTTAGTCATATTCTGCATTAATTGAGTTTTTTTATCTTGCTCTACTGGCCACATGGTTAATTTAATAATTGGCATGCTATTTTTATCCTTAAACTATTTAAAATTCAAAAAATGACGGTTTTTTTAATTTCAAAACCGCATGTATATCTCCACCTAAACCAAAATGACCTATGGCGCCGCCATAACTCATTTGGCTGCTCATAAACAATACTATAACATTTATGATTCTATTTTTGTCATTAAATGGATCTATTAATGTTGCCTGATGATATCCCTCTCCCAATTGATTGGTAATAAAAACATTAGGGATTCCTAAAACTCCTGGCCTTGTTTTTAACTCTGGATTCAAGTCATTCTGACGCAATACCATAACTGTATATAATGCATTAGGGATTAAACCACTACACTCAACAGTAAAATTAACTTCTTTTGAAGAAGAAACTTCCTCAAGTTTTAGTTTACCAGAAGCCTTTAACCATTCAGAAAGCATAATTGGCTTTTTTATTTTTCTACCATCAATACTTCTGGCATCTGGAATTGGTGCTAAGTGCAAAGGATAACTATCTCTTTTTGATGTATAAGGTTTTTGTTGAGGACAAAAATTCATATCATAATTACAATTAGGTATTGGATATGGTAACGTCCATAATACCCGATCGATATTTTGATCAATATCAAGTGGATTAAATTCTTTAATAATATCATACTCTCTAGTATCACCTAATTGTGGTGTTACAGAAGATGTAGATACAATTGCCCCACCCCATTTTGAAACTATCTTTGAGGAACCAGGTTCTTTTTTGTTTATATAACCAATAACAACAAAATTACCTTTTTCATCCA
>JAHDGB010000292.1 GCA_020627885.1 Flavobacteriaceae bacterium
TTTCTGATGGCAAAATAACGCCGCCGCCGCCGCCAAATATTTTTATATGCCCAGCTCCTTTTTCCTTAAGCAAATCGTACATATATTTAAAATACTCGTTATGCCCCCCTTGGTATGAGGTTAAGCATATGGCATTAACATCTTCTTGAATTGCTGTATTTACAACTTCTTCAACACTTCTATCATGGCCTAAATGTATAACCTCCACTCCTGTAGACTGAATAATACGACGCATAATATTTATAGAAGCATCGTGCCCATCAAACAACGATGCTGCAGTTACTATTCTTACTTTATATTTTGGTTTATATGGCGGTACTTGTTTCATTGATAATTATAGGTCTTATTTATGGTTGCAATTTACAGAATATTCAAAAAACCACCTTAATTATTAGCTATTATCTATTCAATTAATCACTATTCATCCTATTAGTCTTTTGTTTCTGTTTTAATTACGGTACCATTTTTGTTTGCCATACAGCTGTAGTATTTTTTAGATTAACTAATAATAGCATTTTCGTAAAAATTTACGTTATTTACAGTATTAGTTAATATACTCTAAATAAGTACATTTATTAATTCTAATAAAGTTATAATTCAAAAAAACAACATTATAACTTTTTAAATCTTAAATTTTAAACACAATGAAAAAAACAATTCTTATACTAATTATTTTACTGTCTTTTAACACCTGTGCCGAATTACAAAACGTAGTTAACCAGTTACCGCAAGGCAATACTGGGATTTCCCAGTTAGATATTGGTAACGGATTAAGAGAAGCTTTAGATTTAGGAATAGACAAACAAGTTAGTAAATTAACCTCGCAAGATGGGTTTTATAAAAACCAACTCGTAAAAATACTATTGCCTCAAGAATTAAGAAAAGTCGATAAAGCATTAAGAGATATTGGCCTTAGCAGCTTAGCCGACAGCGGTTTAAAAGCCTTAAATAGAGCTGCTGAAGATGCCGTTAAAGAAGCAACTCCTATTTTCGTTAATGCGGTAAAAGGAATTACTTTTAACGATGCAAAAAATATATTATTAGGAAACGACAATGCTGCAACCCAGTATTTAACAGGAAAAACACAAACGGCTTTATACAGTAAGTTTAACCCTGTTATTAAAAACTCCTTTGGTAAAGTTGGTGCCGATCGTATATGGGCTAACCTAATAAACAAATACAACGCTATTCCTTTAACACAAAATGTTAACCCCGATTTAACCGATTATGTTACTAAAGAAGCCTTAAAAGGGGTTTATAAAATGATTGCTGTTGAAGAAAAAGAAATAAGAAATAAAGTAAGTTCTAGAACTAGTACTTTACTTCAAAAAGTTTTTGCTTTGCAAGATTAAATTTTATCGTGTCTCTATAAATTATTAGAGACTATAAAACAAAAAAAGCGCCTTAATTAATTTTAGGCGCTTTCTCTTTTTTATTTTGTTATCTAAAGGCTAGTATTTCTTTAAATCCGCACGTTAGTCTAAAAGAGATACTTTCTAAAAGGGATTAGATAATTTTATTTTAAAACCAATAAAAGCTCTTAAATTATCTTTAGAAGCTTTGTTCTTTTTTACTCTTATGACTTACTAGTACCGCCACTAGAAAAACCTAGCGGGAGCCCTGCATACTAGGACCAGCAGAGGGAGCTTTCACATACTATCTTCTATAACAGTAAACTCTTTATTCACATATATTCTAGTTTTTATAAAAGTAAGATTTACGTTAATACTATCATCAGGTATAGATATTACTTCATAATACCCCCCCTCAAGAAAACCTCTTAATCTTTTTTTACCTAACTTGCTATTTATAAAATTAAATTCTATTTTATTTTCATTAGGATAAGCATAAACTGTATCTAGTTTAACACTACCAATATTATCAAAGTTCTGCGTTAAGTTCTTACCTCTACAGAAATAAGCTTTCTCAAGCTTAATTGGAGTGTGAAAAATAAATTTCACATCATATGATACATTTTGAACCAATGTATCATCTAATTTTAATTCGTAAAATTGATTAACTTCTGGTGAATCATATAACATATGCTGATTTTCAATTAATTCATTACCCACTTTAATGCTTTCTATATCAGCAACTTTTCTATTTGTTTTAGTATCAAATTTCTCTAACCAACCTATTAAATCTCCATTAACTAATTCTCCTTTAGAAACGTACTCACTACCCTCTGTATAAATATAAAGAGAGTCAATATTATTACTTGCAAATTGTTTATAATTAACATTACCATTTTCAAAATATTCATAATGAGTGTCAGTAAGTTTCCCGTTAAGATATCTTGATTTCACCTTAACTTTTCCAGATTTAAAAAACTCTTTATACTCTCCAGATCTTTTATTACTCGAATCTAAAAACTCTATTATCTTTAATTCACCGGTATCGTAATAATATTTTTTTTCTTTTAAATTTTCACATGATAAAAAAATTAAAAATAATATTAAAATAAATAAATATTTGTTTTTTTTATTAATCATGATATATCGTCGTTTTTGGTAAATACATTAGCCGCAGCACTATCTTTAACTCTTTGAATTCTATCTTACTGTGACACTAATACTGTAAACCGTTATATAATAAGCACCTCTGGAAA
>JAHDGB010000293.1 GCA_020627885.1 Flavobacteriaceae bacterium
AATATTTAGATCCTCTGTTTATTTATACAGTATTAGCTACCATGTTAGGTGCACGATTAGGACATGTTTTGTTTTATCAATCCGAATTAATTACTCAAGATTTTTTTAGTATTTTCTTGCCTTTTCGCTTTAAACCTGAGTTTGAGTTTACAGGTTTTCAAGGCTTAGCCAGCCATGGTGCAGCCATAGGAATTATTGTTAGCATGTATTTATACAGAAAAAAGTACAACTACAAATCTTTAATGTGGATACTCGACCGAATAGTCATCCCTGTTGCTTCTGGAGCTATTTTTATTCGATTAGGTAACTTTATTAATTCTGAAATTATAGGAAAAATAACCGATTCGCCATTTGGTGTTCGTTTTGTTCAAGAATTTTATAGCAAAAATGAAGCTGTTAAGTTAACAGGAATAAAAAATTATAAAAAAGCTTATGCAGCAATAAGTGATAACTCACAATTTAGCGAGTTACTAGATAAAGTTCCTGTAAGACATCCTGCTCAGCTCTACGAGGCTTTTTGTTACGTCTTTGTTTTTCTTATTCTTTGGTTTGTGTATACCAAAACAAAGAAGGCTGAACAAACTGGTTTCTTATTTGGGCTTTTCTTAGTATTATTATGGACGGTTCGTTTCTTTGTAGAGTTTGTTAAAGAAGCACAGGTAGAAGGTAGAGACGATTATGTTTCATTTATGAATACAGGACAACTCCTAAGTGTCCCTTTTATTCTTATAGGCCTATATTTTATGTTTATTTATAAACCTAAAACTACCGTAAAATAGAATATGATTTTTTTAAACTATACTAAAATAGGTATTGCTGTACTCTTATTAATCTCCTTAATAAGCTGTAAGGAAAGTAAACGCTCAACTATTAAACCTGCTGAAGTTACTTTTAAAAAAGAAGGGGAGTTAACTTTATACAAAGGAAAAAACGATAGTTTAATAAAAAAATTAGATATTGAAATTGCAAAATCCGAATACGATATACAAACTGGGTTAATGTACCGTAATAGCATGAAAGAAAACCAAGGCATGTTATTTGTTTTTGAAGATATTAGAGAACGTTCTTTTTATATGAAAAATACACGTATTCCTTTAGATTTAGTTTTTATAGATCATAACAAAACCATTGTTAGTTTTCAAGAAAATGCAAAACCTCTAGATGAAACTTCTTTACCTTCTAACGCCATAGCTCAATTTGTTTTAGAAATTAATGCTGGTCTGTCTGAAAAATGGCAATTAGAAGTAGGGGACAAAATAGATTATTTTGAATACAAAATTGTAAAATAACTCTTGTAACTTACTTTAAAATAGAGGTTATACTATCCTTTTCTTTTGGGTAATTTTTAAAATGAGACCATTCTATCCATGAACCGTCATAATTTTTCACATTGTTATAACCTAACAATTCTGTTAATACAAATGTTGTGTGTGCAGACCTTACCCCAGAATGGCAATAAACAATTACCGCATCATTTTGGTTAGGGATAGTCTTTTTATAAATTTTAAGCAGTTCTGAGTAAGATTTAAACTTCTGATCGCTATTATAGTTTACACTATTTGCCCAATCTATTAAAACGCTATTAGAAATTCTTCCACCAAATTGAGCTCCATTTTTCTGTCGTTTTCCCGAAAACTCATTTGTTGTTCTAGTATCAATAATTAAAGAGTTTTTAGAATTTGAAAGCATTTTCAGCACCTCTTCTTTACTTGCATAGAGTGACATTGGAGAAATTGTAGGCAATTTAAACTTAGTAGAAGTAACTTTGCTATTTGTAGTTGTTAATTCTCCGTTACTTTTTTTCCACGCTTCTATACCTCCATTTAATATTTTTACTTTATTAAAACCATAATTTTTTAATAACCACCATAATCTTGCAGCATCGCAAGAAGCCACCGAATCATAAACTATCAACATATCATTATTACTAATTCCTAAACGACTAAACAATTTTTCTATCTGTAATTTAGAGGCCATTATGCCTTTATAATTGTATGAAGCGTCTTCTATATCTGTTCGCCATATATTAAGCGCACCTACAATATGTCCAGCAACGTACTCTTCAGGTTTTCCAAAGTGTATAATCTTTGTATTAGAAGCTCTTACTATTTTTTTTAATTCTATAGCTTCAATAATATGGTTTGTATTAAAGTAACTTGACCTTTCTTCTATTGGTTCTTTTACTTCTATTGTACTTTTACCCTTCTCTTTATCATTACAAGAAAACATAACAATACAAATAAGTAACATCATTTTATTTTTCCAATTCATACGATAATGTCCTTAACATTTAATTTCATAAAAATAGTACTATATCTCTCTTTAAAATTATAGATTAGTATGATTTTAACTTATATAAAATAAAATTCTAACTCATCGTTTCATATTATACAATATCATTCAGCAACATGCCTTTTAACTAATTAGTGGGTTTAAATTTTTTAAGATCTTATATTATTAGTAAAATTGCCCTCAAATAAATAGTTGTGTTTAGATTTTTTATTGAAATATTGTGGTTAGCTTTTATAATGGTTAATGTAAAATTAAGTTTAGACTCTTTTTATAATTACCGCTATGTTTTTAAAAAATAT
>JAHDGB010000294.1 GCA_020627885.1 Flavobacteriaceae bacterium
ATATATAATACCTATTAGTTAATCGCTGGACAGTCGCAATGGTAACGTTCTTTTTTACAATTAAATTTGTAACCCAATGTTATTTGGTGAAATCCACCATTATTAAAGACTACAGAGTTTGATTGGTAACTATAAGTATAAGCTACTGTAAAGTTATTTTTGTCTACACCAATTAAAGGCGATATATATTGTAGTTTTTGACTGCTAACACCTTCTCCATCTAAAAACTCAGCCCCATCTAAACTTCTTCTGTATGATAAGCCTCCCCATACTGTTCCAAATTCCATTTTCTTGTATGCTTTCAAATTTACATCAAAAGATGATTCTTTAGTAGCATCTCTATGCATAAACATAACAGAAGGTTCTATAGTCCATAACCCGCCAGAAGTTTTAAACACTTGCCCAAGTGAAGCTAGGTATGTTCTTAAATTATCATAACTCAACCCTTGTTCATTAAAGTTTATCCCTTTATTTTTAAGCAAATTTTTAACTGTAGCATGTGCATAAAAATTATACAAGAAATATGAAAAACCAAAATCTACGTTAAAATTAATAGCAGATTGTTCAATCCCAGCAATAATAGGATCAAAGCCATCTTCTAAAAAAGAGGTTTCATCTAATTTATATTGAATAGCTCCTGCACTTAAACCAAAAGAAAGCATATTTAAATCTACTTCGCTTCTAGAAAACATTAAATGATGAGCATAAGTTAAGTATGCTCCCGTTTGAGAATGGTAACCATTTTTATCGGCATAAGCAATTGCTCCAATTCCAGATTGCGAATCTCCAACTCTACCATTATAACTCGCTGTTAATAATTTTGGAGCTTCATCTTGTCCAAACCATTGCTGCCTAGCTGTAACTCTAATTTTATCACAATTAGCAGCACCTGCCATAGAGGGGTGTATTAAATAGTAATTATCTGTTAAATAATCTAAATATATCGGAATACCTTCTTGTGCCTTTACAAGCTGTAATCCAGAAAAAAAGATCATTCCCAATAAAATTATTTTTTGTATTCTCATAAATATCAAATTTTGAGGGTATAAAGGTTTTATTAAAAACCTTTAACATTGTTATTTAGCTTCTTTTTAAGGAAAAAATTATACACTGTTGTCAAATATATAAATTTCAAGGCTTTAAATCTACCCTTTTAAAATAAAAAAAACCGATAAATAGGCGCTTTATCCAAAAAAACGTATAGATAATGTTAAATTTATAATTCTTCAAATAAATAACAAAAAACAAATTTTCTCATAAAGCCTGTATATCTTTTAGTATTTTCGCAAAAAAAAGGCATGAATACCTATAAAGTATCTACCCAAGAAACTTCTAACGAAGCAATATTAAAATTTGAAATTAATCAATTTATTACAGAGCATCAGAGCTTTGAATTTAATAATATAGATGAAGCTCAGTCGTCGCCTTTAGCTCAGCAATTATTTTATTTGCCTTTTGTAAAAAAAGTATATATCACAAGTAACTTTATAGCAATAGAACGTTATGATATTGTAAAATGGGATGATGTAAAAACAGAAGTTTCAGAGCAAATTGAAGCTTACCTAAATTCTGGAGAATTAGTAATTAATCAAGATAAAACGATTAAAAAAACGGCCATTACTGTTTATGCAGAAAGTACTCCTAACCCTTCTGTATTGAAGTTTATAGCAAACAAAAAAATATTTACAGCATCTTATGAATTCACCTCTATTGACGAAGCAAAACTATCTCCATTAGCTACAGAATTATTTCATTTCCCTTTCGTAAAAAGTGTTTTTTTTACTGAAAACTATATTTCTATAACCAAATACGATATTTCTGATTGGAATGAAATCACCATAGAACTTAGAGAGTTTATTCGATCATACATAGAAAATGGGAAACAAGTTATACTACCAGAAGCTAATGAGATATTAGAAAAAACTTCTGAAAAAATAGATGCCAATTTCGAAGCATTAGATACAACTTCTAAAGAAATTATAAACATTCTAGAAGAGTATGTAAAACCCGCTGTGGCAAGTGATGGAGGAAATATAGAGTTTGAATCTTATGATCCAAACACCAAAACGGTTAAAGTTATTTTACAAGGCGCTTGTAGTGGCTGTCCTTCTTCTACTTATACATTAAAAAGTGGTATTGAAAATATGCTCAAAGAAATGTTGAAGGATAAAGTAAATACTGTAGAAGCAATTAATGGTTAATATTTTTGTCTATTAAAACTGCTTTTTGTCTAAAAAAATAAATTCATTTCAATAAATAATCAAATGATTATAATTAATAATTGTAATTTTAAAGTAGTTAAATTTTTAAATTGAAAATAAAATTATGGCAGTATTAAAAGTTATTGAAGTTTTATCAAATTCAGAAAAAAGCTGGGAAGACGCAACTAAAAAAGCAGTAAAGCATGCTTCTAAAAGTGTTAAAAACATACGTTCTGTATACGTACAAGATCAAAGTGCTAGTGTAAAAGATGGAGAAGTAACAGATTTCAGAGTAAACTTAAAAATTACTTTTGAAGTAAAATAAAGACTTTACAATTTTAAACATAAAAAAGCCAGAATAGTTACTATTCTGGCTTTTTTATG
>JAHDGB010000045.1 GCA_020627885.1 Flavobacteriaceae bacterium
TAAAAACAAAAGAGGCCAAACAAAATGTTTGACCTCTTTAAAATTGAGTATTGAATCTTAGCAAATTTTTATGTCTTTATTTTTCTTAGTTGAAAGCATTAACTCTAAATAAGTCGTCTTATTTATAGTTTCTATTTTTATATCTTCTAATTTTTTAACCCCTTTAGTACTTATAGCTATATCACTATTAGTTTTCTCTTTATTGATCACTAAAATAGTATCATTAGACTTTGCAACCGGACTGTTTTGAGCTAGTGCAAAAGAAACAGATAAAAGTAAAAGTAAAGTAGATAAAGTTTTCATAATTGTAGGGTATTTAATTGCTATCAACACTCCAAAGATATGACAGACATTTAGTCTTGAGAAAAAAAGTCGGTTAAACGCGAAACTATTTGATAAACATGGTGTCACGGTAAAAAATACCGATGAAATACATGTTACTATAATAACTTTGCTTTCACAAAAAAAGAACATACAGTTGTTTAACTATAGTAAATTTATTTAAGAGAAAAAACTATAGGAAGAGTACTCTATAATTAAAGTATATTAACTATTTCTCTATTAATGTACCATACTCAGTCCATGAACCATCATAGACACTTATCGCCTTATAACCAGATAATGTTGCGCCTAAGGCCAATATACATGCCGTAATACCAGATCCACAAGAAAATACAAGGTCTTGTTCCTTTGTAGCCTTACAATTAAAGATAGATTCTAACACTGCAATAGATTTAAAAGTTCCGTTTTCTAATAAATCAGAAAAAGGAATGTTTACAGACTGAGGTATTGTTCCTCTTCTTAAACCTTCTCGTGGCTCAGGAACTAAACTGTTAAACCGATCTGCATTTCTAGCATCAATAATTAAACGGCTTTTATCTTTTATAATAGACTGTATCTTTTTAAAATCTACTATTCTTTCATTCTCTAGTGTTGCTATAAAATTCCCTTTTGAAGTAATGACACTATGCCTTGCCTCAACATTATACCCTTTAGAGGTCCAATTAGGCAGACCTCCATCTAAAACAGCTATTTTATGATGTCCAAAACTTTTAAATAGCCACCAAGCTCTAGCCGAAGAATAAATTCCCTTATCATCATATACTACAATTACAGAGTCGTTATTAATTCCTAAAGTTCTAACTTCTTTTTCAAATTGAGTTTTTGAAGGAAATGTATTTGGAAATTTCGCATTTATATGACTAAACTTCTTTTTTATATCAAAAAATTGAGCCGTAGGTATTTGCTTTGAGCTTCTTGAAAGCTCTGACTCTGTATTTATTAGTTTTCCAATGGTAGCATCTAACACAACAAGTTTATCATCATATAAATGCTTCTTTAACCACTCAACAGAAACTAAATTGGTATTTAAAACTAATTTTTCAGGCATATCAATATAGCTATTACTTTACTGCGTCGTAATTATCATCCCAATTTTTAGGTTTAGGTTTATTTAACTTACCAAGAGATTTTGCTACTAGCATTGATACTGTAGCATCTCCTGTAACATTTACAACTGTTCTGCACATATCTAAAGGTCTATCTACTGCAAATATTAAAGCCAAACCAATAGGTAGTAATTCTGCTGGAAAACCTATAGATTCTAATACAATAACCAACATTACCATACCTGCACTTGGTACTGCAGCACTACCTATAGATGCCAATAAGGCTGTAGCTATAATCACTAATTGGTTTGTGAAAGTTAAACCCTCTGGCCATATTACTTGCATAATAAATACTGCAGCAATCCCCTGATACAAACTGGTTCCATCCATATTTACTGTAGCACCTACTGGTAATACAAACCCGGAAACCTCTTTATCTACTCCTAAATGTTCTTCTACACGTTCCATAGTAACAGGTAGTGTTGCTGCACTAGAACTAGTAGAAAAAGCGAGCAATTGAGCTGGACTTATTCGACTTAAAAACCATAATGGCGATTTTTTAGTGTATACTTTTATAAGTAATAAATAAACACCAATCATTAATATTAAACCAACAACAACACATACAGCATACATTAATAGTTTTAATAAAATTTCGATATCATCAAATGCTATAATAACATTAGCCAATAATGCAAATACAGCATAAGGTGCAAATAGCATAATAAGATCTACCATTTTCATAACGACCTCATTTAATGAATCAAAAAAATGAACTAAAGGATTTGCTTTTTTATCTGGAATTAACAATAAACATATTCCAACAAACAGCGCAAAGAAAATAACTTGCAACATTTTCGCATCGCCCAGAGCTTTAAATATATTGCTAGGAAAAATATCGACTAAAGCCTGTAATGGACCAGCGTCTTGTTGGTTACTTGCTTTATTAAGTTTATCTACTACCCCGTCTGATGATTCATACTTCAATTTAATTTTCTCAATAGTCTCAGCAGACATGCCTTCTCCAGGCTTTACAATATTTACAATACTTAAACCAATAATTATAGCAATTAAGGTAGTACCTACGTATATAATTATTGTACGCAAGCCCATGGTTTTTATCTTAGATATGTCTTTTAAATCCGACACTCCTTTAATTAAGGATGCTAAAATTAACGGTACTGCAATCAGTTTAAGAAGGTTTATAAAAATAGTTCCAAAAGGTTTTATCCAATCTGTTACAAAATCTCGACCTCCATCAACAGTATTCATTATAAATCCAAAAATAATTCCTAGAATCATTCCTATTATTATTTTCCAATGTAAAGCCAGTTTCTTCATGTAGTTCTTATTGAATCCGAAATTATTAATTATATATTTTATTTATCAAAAAAGCATCAGCTAAAACTATAGCTGCCATTGCTTCAACTATAGGTACAGCTCTAGGGACTACACAAGGGTCATGCCTTCCTTTTCCATTTATATCTACACTATTACCGTCTGTATTAATAGTCTGTTGGGTTTGCATAATTGTTGCTACAGGTTTAAATGCAACATTAAAATAAATATCCATTCCATTACTTATACCTCCCTGTATACCCCCGGAGTAGTTTGTTTTTGTACTACCATCTTCATTAAAAAGATCGTTATGAGCACTACCTTTCATTTTTGTCCCTTCAAAACCACTACCGTACTCAAACCCTTTAACCGCGTTAATAGAAAGCATCGCTTTACCTAAATTTGCATGCAGCCTATCAAAAACAGGATCTCCTATGCCTATAGGTACATTCTTAATAACACATGTAATTACTCCTCCTATAGTATCGCCCTCCTTACGGATAGCTTTAATTTTTTGAATCATCTGTTCGGCTACAGCAGTATCAGGACAACGTATAGCATTATGTTCTATATTAGATAAATCTAATTCTTTATAGGATTTATTGATAGAAATATCTCCAACAGAAGCTGTATAAGCATAAATTTCGACTCCTTTTAAAATCTGCTTGGCTATTGCACCTGCAACAACTCTACACGCCGTTTCTCTGGCAGAACTACGACCTCCTCCTCTATAATCTCTATGCTTATACTTTTTATCGTATACATAATCAGCATGACTCGGTCTGTACGAATCTTTTATATGTGAATAGTCCTGAGATTTTTGATTTGTATTTTCAATAATGAAACCTATAGAAGTTCCTGTAGTAACACCTTCAAAAATTCCGGAAAGAAATTTAACCTCATCGGGTTCCTTTCTTTGTGTAACAATAGCAGATTGCCCAGGTTTGCGACGATCCATTTCATTCTGTATTGCTTTAAAATCTATAGTAACGCCAGAAGGGCAACCATCAATTACTCCACCAATAGCCACACCATGCGATTCGCCAAAAGTTGTAAGATTAAATAATTTACCAAAGGAATTTCCCGCCATACTTTCGCTTTTTTATGCTAAAGTACAATGTATAATTACAGAAACAAAAAAGGATAATTATTAATGTTTTTATTGCGATATATATAAAATTATAAAAAAATAAAAAAACGAGGGTTATTTTATATTTATACTGTTTTTTATATAACAAAAATACCTTTTAACTAATATTTCTTTATAAAAATCGATAAAAATAGGTTTTTTTTGAAATAAATTTAATTTTGCAAAAAAATTCAAAACATGAAATCAGTTAAACAACTAATTCCCCTTTTTTTATTGGTATTTATTATCTCTTGTTCTAGTGATAATGAAACTAATACCAACGAAAATGAAACTACCCCATCTGAAACAATCCAAGAAAATCCTCTTTCTGGAGATTTTTTTCCTAGCGCTATTGGTAACGAGTGGAATTACGATGTTCAAAATCAAGATTCAAACACCAATGACGTTATTGATTCTACCGATCGTTTATTTGTAGAAACATCGAGTAACAATAGTATTAAGTTAGGAGTTAACAATAATAATATTGCAAATGGTACAATGAGTGGGATATTAGCAAATGGCACTTTAAGCAAAAGCGATATTACTTTATCTACTACTGGTGAGTTATCTTTTTCTGTAGATGGGCTTGATGATATTAATATACCATATAACGATGCGGTTTTATATAATTTAGAAGTCCCTAATAATTCTGAATTATCAACATTCTCAGGTACTATTAATCAAACTATTCAATCTTTTCCTGTAACTATAAGCTATACGCTTAAAACCAATCAAATTAAAAATTGGGACACTATAGAGTTAAATGGAGAAACCTATAATAATGTTACGCACTCTAACTTTATTTTAAATTTAAAAATTGATGTTCAGTTACCACAAGTAGGTAACAAACCAATTGTAGACCAACAAGATGGCTTAATCATAAATAATTACTACGGGAAAAACATTGGGCTTATAAAAACTAATGCAGATACGGATATAAAGATAAATAGTGATACAATAACATTAATTGAATCTATTCCTGGTGTTGATACGAGTCAAATTCCTAATGATGTTTCATCAAAAAACAGTCAAAAACTAACTAGTTTTACTATAAACTAATTAAATTAAACATTATAAATAAAAAATGCCTTAGTGATTTATTAAGGCATTTTTTAATATAGAAATAGGATGTAACGCTACGCGTTGTGTCCCGTCTTTTATTTGATGCCTACAGCTTGTTCCATTAGCTGCTATTAATACATTCTTATTAGCTTTTCTTATTGCTGGAAATAACGTTTGTTCCCCAACTTGCATACTGACTTTATAATGTTCTTTTTCATAACCAAAACTACCAGCCATACCACAGCAACCACTAGGAATAATTGTTACCTTATAATTCTCTGGTACATTTAAAATATTAAAACTATGTATTTGATTGCTTTGTGCCTTTTGGTGGCAATGTCCATGAAATTTTATGGTTTCACTCTCTTTAGTAAATTGAGAGGACTTTATATTACCTATTGCAATTTCGTTACTTAAAAATGCCTCTATTAAATAAGTGTTTTTAGCAATTTTATTTGCAGAAACCTTATCATCTGCTAATTTTAAATACTCATCCTTAAAGGTTAATATAGCTGAAGGTTCTATTCCTATTAATGGAATATCGCTTGTTATTACATTTTTATATTTAGAAATGTTTTCATTAGCAACCTGTTTAGCTTGTTTTAAGAGTCCTTTAGAGATAAAAGCGCGACCAGATTCGTTATTATTTATTATTTTAACCTTATAATTTAAAGCCTCAAGCAAGTATAAAGCATCAACACCTATTGAAGCGTCTAACTGATTTGTAAATTCGTCATTAAACAAATAAACCGTTTTTATATATATTTTGTTTTCTAATCTCTTTTCAAACAAATTAAATTCTTTACTCAACGTTTTTTTAGAAAGAATTGGCAAACTTCGTAGTGGTGCAACTCCAATAGCTTTCTTTATTAAAGAAGACGTTAATGTATTAGAAAACATAAAATTTGTAATACTTAAAAAATAGCGTCCAACCCCATTAAGTGTGTTATTATAAGCAAATAACTTCGTTCGTAATGAGGTACCGTTTTCCTTTTGGTATTGATACAAAAACTCTGCTTTTAAAGCAGCAACATCGACACTACTTGGACACTCACTAGAGCAAGCTTTACAACTTAAGCACAAATCAAAAACAGTTTTTAACGCCTTATGATTAAACTTATTGGCTTTGTCCGATTGTGTTAAAAACTCTCTTAAGGCATTAGCCCTTGCTCTTGTGGTATCTTTTTCGTCCCTTGTTGCTCTATAACTCGGGCACATAGTACCTCCAAATTCAGGAAGCTTTCTACAATCGCCAGATCCATTACATTTTTCGGCTTCTTTAAGAATCCCTTCTGAAGCAGAAAAATCCATAATAGTGTTAATTTCTGGTTCTTTTCGATCTGCAACATATCGTAAGTTTTCATCCATTGGGTAAGAGTCTATAATCTTCCCAGGGTTAAAAATACAGTTAGGATCGAAAGCTTTTTTTAATCGCCTCATTATTTCATAATTGGCCTTACCAACCATAAATTCTATGTATTCAGATCGTACAATACCATCGCCATGCTCACCACTAAAAGAACCTTGATACTTTTTAACCAAATGTGCTACATCCGTTGTTATTTCTCTAAATAATGTAACATCAGTTTTCTTTTTTAAATTTAAAATAGGGCGCAAATGCAATTCTCCGGCCCCAGCATGTGCATAATAAACGGCATCTTGCTTATAACGTTTCATTAAATTAGAAAAGTCTTTAATATAATTGGCCAAATCTGATAAGGTCACTGCCGTATCCTCAATACAGGCCACCGCTTTTTTATCACCAATAATATTTCCTAAAAGCCCTAAGCCAGCTTTTCTTAACGTATTCGCCTTATTTATATCCTTGCCTTTTAATATTTCATTAGCATAACTTACTTCTAAATGGTCTAACGTTTTTATTAACTGTTCTACGTTATCTTTTAAATCACTTTCATTATTCGCCCTTACTTCGCACATTAAAATTGCTTTAGGATCTCCTTTTACAAAACTTCTGTTTTCTTGCTGTTCTTTGTTATGTTTTGTACAATCTAAAATGGTCTTATCCATCATTTCACACGAATACAAATCGTGCTTCATCACTGCAGCAACGCTATTTAAACAATCGTCAATTGAATAAAAATGGGCAGCAATTATCGTTGTTTTTTCTGGTGGCAACTTATCTAACTTTAATGTTATTTGCGTTGTAAAAGCCAAAGTGCCTTCGCTACCAGATAAAAATTTAGAGAGGTTAAACTTTTTAGAGGTGTCTTTAAATACGGTATTATCTATTAACTCATCTAGCGCATACCCTGTGTTTCTTCTATGTATTTCTGGTTTAGGAAACTCTTCTCTAATAGTATCTTGTACAGTATTTGGTAATAACGCTTCATATATACATTGATATATTTTACCTTCTAAAGTGTTTAATGTTATTTTCTTTTTAAATTCTTTAGTTGAAACTTCAGAAAACGCAACTTCACTCCCATCACTTAAAATAGTATGTAACGAAATAAGCTTGTCTCTAGTTACGCCATATTTAATTGATGTGGTACCAGACGAATTATTACCTACCATGCCTCCAATCATACAACGGTTAGAAGTTGATGTATTGGGTCCAAAAAATAGGCCGAAAGGTTTTAAATAATTATTGAGTTCATCCCTTACCACACCTGGTTCTACAGTTATCGTTTGCGCTTTTTCATCGAACGCTAAAATTTTAGTAAAATGTTTAGACACATCGACCACAATGCCTTCGCCAACGCACTGTCCCGCTAGCGATGTTCCTGCGGTTCTAGGTATAATACTCGTATTATTAGCCTTTGCAAAAGCAATGATTTTTTTTATGTCCTCTGTCGTTTTTGGGTAAGCAACCGCTAATGGTAATTTTCTATACACAGAGGCATCTGTAGCATATAACGCAAGTATTAAATCGTCAAAAAGTAATTCACCTAACAACTTTTTATTAAGTTCTTTTAATTTCTTTTGCGTATAAGCGATCATTCTTTTTAGTAAGTTTTTGTAAATTTAATGAACTCCACTATATTTACCCCCTTTTAAAGATTAACAAAAAATTAGACATAACCATTCTATTTATAATTTTTACCAAATAGTTTCGTTAAACTACTTTAAAACAACAAAATGTAACATTCAATATTAAAGTTTAATTGCTTAGCAAAAATGATTAATTATGAATGTTACTTATTAAAAACAGTAAAAATAAACACATGAAAAGAATTATTTTATTAGTAATTGTATCGTTAAGTTTCGGAACTTTAGCTTATAGCCAATCTATATCAGATAATGCTATAGGGCTTAGACTAGGTGATAATGAAGGTTTTGGTGCAGAAATTTCATACCAACGTGCTTTTAGCGATAATAACAGAGGAGAGTTTGATTTAGGATGGCGATCTGGAAACAACTTTTCCGGATTTAAACTTACTGGTTTATACCAATGGGTTTGGGATTTAGGAAACAATTTTAACTGGTATGCAGGTGCTGGTGGTGGTTTAGGATCTTATTCTTATAACGGACATCATAACCACGGCAACCACCATGGGGGTGATTTTAGTGAAACTTTTATTTTTATTGCTGGAGATATTGGGATAGAGTATGATTTTGACTTCCCTTTATTACTCTCTCTAGATTTTAGACCAGAACTTGGTTTTGGAGATTATAGAGACGATTTAGATTTTGATATCGCACTTGGTGTGAGGTATCAATTTTAATTGCATTAAATAAAACAATATACTCTACTAGACCTTTCATAACGAAAGGTCTTTTTTGGTTTTAAAAACACTCTTGTTTGTTACTCGTTATTTAATTTGTTATGAGAAAGCGCTTTAATTGTGTTTTCATTGCTTTACAATAAAATCGAAGTGATGTAAAAATGATAAACTACTCTATAATAACCTTTCGAGTAGTGCTATTACCCTCTACCTTGTTAATATTTAAGATGTAAACACCACTTTGCAAGTTTTTTACATTAATACTAATTGCATTTTCAGATCGAGATATTGTTGCATTTACTCTTTTGCCTAAAATATTATATAACTCTATAGTCTCAATGCTGTTAGGTGAAAAATTGGTAATATTTATAACCTCAGTAGCTGGGTTTGGATAAACTTTTAGTCTTTTAATTAAGGCATCATCGATCCCTAAAGTAGACGATTTGTATGTAAAAGTTATAGTTGCCATTTTATTTCCATTAATAGGAAAACCACTAACCATAGTTACAGGAACAAAAGGAGAAGATGGTGCATCTCCAGAACCATAGTCTGTACCATTATCGGTTCCGGCATCGTAAGCAAACACATCCATCGTGAATGTTTCTTTCCATCCGTTATTAACAGTAGGGTTACCGCTTCTCATATTTAAACTATTAATAGCAATAAACCAATCTGGACTAGGGGCTACCATAGAAACCAATGTTACTAGCGGGAAAAACTCACTTATTGTTATGCCCGAAAAGGACGCATTAGAATTATTACCTGCACTTGGAGAAAAACCATCTTGTAATACCTTATCGGCTTTACTAGCACCAATAGCACTATTAATTTCGTTTATAAATTCGCTATTGTTTCCTATTTCTGCAACGTTTTTTATTCCTAATGTTGCTAAGTCTCCTATATTTAAAAATTCGTTTGTCGTATTATGTGTAGCGCCTATAAGCGGCGACCAATGTGCCCCACCAGGAACAGAAGTATGGCTCGTTGTATTCCATATGGTAGTAAGCGAAATATCGTAAGTTGCTATAGATTGCGCCTTAGAAAATATAGACATTAATGTAACTAATAAAAATAATACGGGTTTTAATATTCTAGGAGCTGTATTCATGATATACTATTTTTAAGGCTAATTACTTCTAAATTGTCGAAATAAAATACTATAACTTACTTATTAAAGATAATAAATTCCAGCTTACACAAGAATAGCAATACTTACTCGTCACTTCGAATGAATTTACGAAGTGAAACGGAGTAAATTTGTATCGTCCTGGATAGTAATAACCTACTCATCTGGGTATAGATTCCTACTTACGCAGGAATGACAAACAGGTTCTCGTACATTTTGTTTCCATTGCATTATAACAAAACATTTTTACTGTCGCCTTTTTATACAAAAATGTTAATGTCATTCCTCCGAAGGCAGAAATCCAATTACCAGTTAAGCACTTTACTTTTTACAAATAGGGCTAATGCAGCAATGCTATAAACCCTATGCTTTTTCTTCCAAAGAATCCTACTCCCATAGGAATAGCAATAACACTAAAAATTGTAACTTTGGGCAGTAAACATGCTACACTAAATGAATTATAAATCGCTATTTGTTCTTTTTCTTATTACTTTATTTCCTAAAATTGGTATAGCACAAGACATATCCATTGATTCTTTAAATAAAATGCCGCTTGAAACATTAAAGCTTGAAATGTTTAAGCATGAAATCACCTCATCAGCATATAGTAAGTTTTCTAAGGTCTATTTAAAAAGATCTCTCAAAACTAAAGATACTATCCAAATGTGTAGAGGCTATTATTTTTATGCATATACACTAAGACCTGAGCTAGCATTAAAATATGCAGATACTATAATTGCTTTATCAAAAAACTCGGATCATGATTTGTATCCAACAGCCGGATATATATTAAAAGCTTATACATATAATGTAAATAAATTTCATAAAAAAGCTTTAGATAATTATATAATAGCTCTTAAGTATGCAAAAGAAAAAAATTATATAAACCATATTTTTGATATTAGTGGGCGAATATCTGATTTAAAAACTATTACTGGAGATTATAAAAGCTCTACAATAGTTAATAAAAATGTCTACGACTTAATGATAAAAACTCCAGGTTATATAAAAAAAAATAAGTTTGATTACTTTTATTTACTTTATAGCTTAACTACCGATTATATTAATATTAAAGAATACGATTCCGCAAATATATATATTAATAAAGCTTTTAAAGAAATTAATCCTTCTGAAAAATATCTAAACATATCTTATTACGATTTTGTGAATTTAAGCGGTTATACTCATTATTATAAAAAACAATATTCTAAAGCCATAGATAGTTTAAAAAAATCAGCATCAAATATAGGCGATCATGACAGAGCGATTTCTTCTTTTTTAATAAGTAGCATCTATAAAATTCAAAATGAAGAAACTTTATTTCTAAATCATGCATTAGTAGCAGATTCTTTAGCATTAAAAACTAAAAATTATTCTGGTACATTTAGAGAACTGTATGAAAATTTAATTGATTATTATAAAAGTGAAAATAACGTAAAAAAAGAACTAAAATATTTAAATCGCCTAATAAAATTAGATAGCATACTTTAAAAAAACCATAAACTAACCACTGAAATCATAAAAAAATACGACACGCCTCAATTAGTTAAACAAAAGCAAAATATAATTAACCAACTTAACGCTAAAAAACAAAAGGATAAGACCATTAAAATTGGTTTAATAGGTTTAGTACTGGTATTAATTGCTAGTGGTGGGTACTATTATAAAAAACAGCGTACATACCTAAAAAAATATAACGCACTAATTACAAGTAATAATAATGTTATACCAAAACCCAATGTAGTACAAGGCGCAACAAAAACAGAGCTTTCAGAAACTATTTTAAACACTATAACACAAAGCCTAACACAGTTTGAAAACACTAAAGGCTACCTAGAACCCAAACTAACTTTAGTTAAACTTGCTGAGCAATTAGAAACTAACTCTAATTATTTATCTAAAGCGGTAAAACAATTAAAAAACTGTTCTTTTAGTAGTTATCTTAATACCTTAAGAATAAATTATATTGTAGGTCAACTAAAACAAGACTCCAAATTACGACGCTATACGATTAAAGCCATAGCCAATGAGGCCGGTTATAGTAATACACAATCGTTTTCTACAGCTTTTTATAAACAAACAGGAATATACCCTTCTTTCTTTTTAAAGAAGTTAAATAAAGAAAAAGAAGTGCTTTAAGGGCGTGGAGTGGATTCCTGCCTACGCAGGAATGACAACCTGCATATTTACTTTTTTACTTATACGAGAGATTCCTGTGTAGGCAACAATGTGTTACTTACCTGCCAAACATTTCTCTAATGTTTTTTGGTATATGGCTTCGTATTGTGGTACTATTTGATGAATATCGAACTTACTAGCTTGGTTTTTAGCATTGGCTTTAAACGTTTTTAAAACCGCATCCTCTTTTAATATTTTTAACGCATTTTTACTCATACTCTCTACATCTCCCACCGCGCTTAAATATCCAGAATATCCTTGTTTGTTTACCTCGGGAATACCCCCTGTGTTACTAGATATTACAGGAACGCCAGAAGCCATAGCTTCTAATGCAGATAAACCAAAACTTTCGGTTTTAGAAGGCAATAAAAACAAATCGCTAAAACAAAGTATGCGATCTATCTGGTTACTGTTACCAAAGAAAATAACTTTATCAAAAATGCCTAGTTTTTTACACAATAACTCAGCAGGTTTTCTTTCTGGTCCCTCGCCTACCATCATTAATTTTGCAGGTATTTCTTTTTGTATACGATAAAATGTTTCTATAACATCTGGAATACGTTTAACCGTTCTAAAATTACTAATATGGGTAACTATTCGCTCTTCCTCGGTTGCCATCATATCTCTTTGGCAATCTGTATAATTTGGAACAAATTTTTTAAGATCTATAAAATTGGTAACCACATTTATTTCGTTTTTAATAGTAAATAAACGCAATGTATCGTCTTTTAAACTCTTAGAAACGGTCGTTACGGCGTCAGATTTATTAATACTAAAAGTAACCGCAGGTTTATAATAAGGATGGTTCCCTACCAACGTAATATCTGTACCATGCAATGTGGTTACTATTGGCACATATATTTCTTCTTCTCTAAGCATTTTTTGAGCCATATAAGCTGCATAGGCATGCGGAATAGCATAATGTACATGCAATAATTCTATTTTATGAAGTTTTACCATATCGACCAGCTTACTAGAAAGCGCTAACTCGTAGGGCTGATAATGAAATAACGGGTACTCTGGTACAGTAACCTCATGATAATGTACATTACTACTAAGCAACTCTAAACGTACAGGCTGATTATAGGTTATAAAATGGATTTCATGGCCTCGCTTAGACAGTTCTAAACCTAGCTCTGTAGCCACAACACCACTTCCACCAAAGGTTGGGTAACAAACAATTCCTATTTTCATTAAAAACTCTTTTTTTTATTTCTCCTTAGTCTCTGTTGCTACAGAAACTAACAAAAATTTCTCTTACTTATTTTTTTTAGAGAAAGGCTTAATCAATTATTGCATCATAAATTGCTGCCTGTATATTTGTTCGTATATCCTCTCTGAGTAAACGGTTTTTTCCCGACGAGGTAGGATAGGTCCTATTGGCTAAAAATACATACACAATTTCTTTTTCAGGATCTGCCCAAGTATACGTTCCTGTAAAACCTGAATGCCCAAAACTAGTCATACTCAAACAACCGCAGGTAGGGCCTGAATCTCCCAATTGAGGCTTATCAAACCCTATACCTCTCCTATTTTCTTTATGGCAATAATAGCAGGTATTAAATTTATCTACTGTTTTTGCTTTTAAATAACGCTTACCACCATAATAGCCTTTTTGCAAATACAACTGCATAATTTTTGCAACATCGTTAGCATTACTAAATACTCCTGCATGCCCTCCTACCCCATCTTGCATGGCTGCTCCCATATCGTGAACATAGCCTTGAATTTTTTGGTACCGATAATAATCGTCTTCTTCGGTCGGGATAATATTCTTGTTACTTAATTTATTATACGGGTTGTACATGGTATAATTTGCACCTAACGACTCATAAAAATGCTGCTGTGCCAATTCGTTTAGAGGTCTGTCGTAATAGCCTTCAATATATTTCTTTAAAATATAATACGGCAAATCGCTATACCTATAACGCAAACTAGATAATAATTCACTTTCTTTTATTATACCATATATGGAATCTTTATAATCATTTCTTAAATACAAATTATTAGCCACTTTTACACTAAACTTTTTGGTCGGTGAACTTTTATAGTACTCTGGCGATGGTTTTTTTGTTATGGAATCTAAAGTTGCATGATAAAAAGGAATCCATGGTTTTAATTTCGCATAATGAGAAAGCATTGCTTTTAAGGTTACATTTTTTTTATTTGTTGTTTTATAACTAGGAAGCAACTTAGATAATTTAGTATTTAAAGAAACGGCACCATTTTCTTCTAACTCCATAAGCAATGGTAAGGTTCCTAATATTTTTGTTAACGAAGCCACATCGTAGACATCTTCAAATTTCACTTTTTCTTTGCCATCATAAGTATGTTTTCCAAAGTTCTTATTGTATACCACTTTTCCATGTCTTGCAACTAATAACTGTATGCCAGGTGTCATTTTAGAATCTACAGCGTATTGAGCAATAGAATCTATTTTTTTTAATGCTAAAGAAGACATTCCTACTCGCTCCGGTATTGTATAACCTAATCGTTTTATCGATTTATAGGTAACACCATCTCCTTCTTTAAAAAAAGGGCCTGCTGATACTGGAAGTTTTCCTTTTGCCGGTAATGCCCCAAAAATAATTTGGGCTGCTTTTTGTTGTGCTATTTCACTATTTTGATAACTTACCATTATGCTTTCTATATTAGTAATCGATTTTAAATCTAATAAAGCATAAGGTTTTACAAAGGTGTTTAAAACAACACGATTTGTTCTTGCTATTTCTTGTATCCAGGTTAACTCTTTATCACTAAATTTATAGCTTTTCCATGGGCTTTCGTTTGAACGATGAAAACCTATAATAACGGTATTATAGTTTTGAAGTTTTGTTATTAAATTTGATAAATTATCGGACTTAACCTCATGAACTTTGGCATATTTTTTTAGCTCATTATAAAAAGGTTTACCAGTATCGTCCCCAAATTTTACATAAGCTATTTTTTTAGTTTCCAAATAGCGCATTGGTAGTAATTGATTGTCATCTTTAACAACGGTAATAGCATTTTCTAATAATTCTTCATAAAGCATAGTGTCTTCTACTCTATTTAAATCTTCTAATAAATTATCTAGAACTATAGGTTTATATTTATTTAAACCAACCTTATACTTTGCTTGTAATATTTTTTTTACTGAATGCGCTAAGCGGTCTTCAGATATTTTCCCTTTAGAGTAAGCTTTATAAAATTTATTAATTGCTTTAGGTACATTCTCAGACATTAGCATCACATCATTTCCTGCTAAGAATGCAGCCAAATCGATATCGCCAGGTTTGCTAAAATTTGAAGCCCCTTTCATTGTTAAGGCATCCGTAAATATTAGCCCTTTAAATTTAAGTCGTTCTTTAAGAATGGTGGTTACAATGTTTTCTGAAAGTGATGAAGGGTATCCTTTTCTAGGTTCTAAACTCGGAATATTTAAATGCGCTACCATAACGCTAGAAAGCCCTTCTTTTATTAGTTTTTTATAGGGGTATAACTCTACAGAATCGATACGTTTTTCGTCAAAAGTTACTGTTGGTAATGTTTTATGCGAATCTTGGTCAGTATCGCCATGTCCTGGAAAATGCTTTGCATTTGCTAATACGCCTGCATTTTGCATCCCTCTCATAAAGGCTAAAGATTTTTCAGTAACGTTATCTTTATCTTCACCAAAAGAGCGGTTTCCAATAATTGGGTTTTTAGGATTAGTATTTATATCTACCACTGGGGCAAAATTAAAATGAATTCCTAATCGTTTACAGTGTTCTCCTAATTGGTTTCCTGTTTGTTCTATTAACCCATTATTACTTATAGCGCCTAAAGTCATATTCCAAGGAAAAGAAAACGTAGAATCTAATCGCATACTAAGCCCCCACTCTGCATCTATACCAATAAGCATTGGCGTTTTTGAAATATTTTGTAATTCGTTATCTAATTTTGCTTGCTTAATGGGGTCGCCTTTAGAATAAATAATACCCCCAATTTTATAGTTTTTAATTAAATAAAGTATTTCATTTTTAGCTTTAGTGTTTTGATTAGAAAATACTTGAGCCATAAATAATTGCCCTATACGTTCTTTAACTGAAAGTGAATAATATATACTATCTACCCATTTTTTTTGAGCTTCAGCATCTGGCGCCAATAATGGATTTTCGCCATTTTGAGCGATACAGATATTGCAAAAGAATAATAATATTAAAGGCAGTATATATTTTGACATATTTAATTTCAATTTATAAAATCTTAGTTGTAATACCAACTAAAGCTATGCCAAAATAATGTTTTATTAAAGAAATTTCTA
>JAHDGB010000046.1 GCA_020627885.1 Flavobacteriaceae bacterium
TTGATTTAAATATAAAATCTATAGGATACAATCGAGTATCTGCCTTAAATATATTTTCGGTCTTTGCTAAAAACAATAATGGGGAAAAGTAAAGTTTACCTCCTATTTCTTCAATTGCATCATTTAATATATAGCTATAGGTATATTGTATTGGTTTGGACAAATCGTTTTTATTTAATATTTCTAATTCGGATATTTCTAATTCTCCTTTATCTTTTTCAAAAAACGTGATTAACTCGTCTTCATCTTTATTCAGGTAATTATTTCTAAACCTATAAGCTTCATGGTTAGACAATATCTTTCTTACTTTTCCTTTAATAGAAAAATCGTTATTTACAGATACATTTAAAGAGATTATTTCTTTCGATTTTGGAGAAAAATTTGAAATATTAATCCATTCAGAATTCCCTGTATCACTAATTCGTCTTCCTTGCCAATTATTTGCTCTTGTCGGTAAAATATTAGTCTTTGTGTATGGGTTTGTAGCATCTAACAGCATCATTCCTTTAGAGGTTTCTACTCCAGAAATTAAATAATTAAACCCCGTTCTTGTTGGTACAATTGGAATACCATTGTCTCTAGTACTTACCAAAATAGGATTGGCTTTTAATCCTGCATATTTAAGCATAGAGGTTAGCATCAAATTTATATCTCCACTACTTCCATGTCCCTCCTTATAAGCTTTTTTAACACCTTCTGACGATCTATATCCTCTAAGCTTATTCCACTTCACTTTAGATTTTAAAAAACTTAAAATGGCACCAACTTTAGCATCTTCGCTAGTTAATCCTTTTAAAACAGCATCAATATCTTCTTTATAATACTTGTTTTTTTCTATTTGTTTTCCAAATGATTCACTTTCATATATAGATTTGGTTACCTTACTCCAGTTTGTAGCATAATTCTTTATTTCTCCATTAGGGCCTTTATAAAACTCGTATTCTAATATTAATTTAGCCCTATAGTTATCTATACTCGACAAGTAAGGTTCTTTTACAAGAGGTTTTATATTTTGCTCTTTAACTTTTATAACATTTTCTATAAATTCCCAATTGGAGTTCTCAAATTTTGTATTAGTAACAGAATAACCCTCTCTAGATTTGTTAATTATATTTTCTGTCCTATTTATTTTAGATTCTATAATTTTTGGATAGTAGCTAGCCTTAGGGTTTATTGTTTTTTTAAAATTGAAAAATTCAGGAATTTGTATGTTAATATTTAAATTTTGTATTGGTATATCATATTGCATTACTACATCATCTATCTCTATATATGGCGATTCAATTTTATAGGTAAACTCTATAACTGAGCCTTCCTTAATATTTGGCATTGTGAAAATTTTAGTTGCCCAATATTTATTGTTTTTCTCTTCAAAACTGTTCTCTTTTTTTAATTTTGTTTTAGTTACTTTTCCGTTTTCAATATTATAAGTATAACCTTTAAGCCCTACTATGTTTTCACTTTTTGAAGTAGAACGATCATAAAGTCTCACTCGTTTTGTAGCATAGTCAAATCCTTCTTTATTATAAATTTTAATTCGCTCTAAAACTTCTCTTACTTGTGTAAAGCCATTTTCTTTAGCATACCTATAATAGATAGATTCACTTTTATAAAGTACAGATGCATTTGCTTCTGAATCAACGTTGTTAACAGATTTTTGTAGTTCTTCTTTGCTTACTTTTCCAAATTTAAAATTTTGAGAAAACATTAAATTACAAGTAAATATTACGATAATTAGTATTTTAATTTTCATAGCTTAAATAGTTTTTAATACGATTTTAGATTTATCATGTTTTACTATATTGAGGTAAAAATTCCTAAAATCATTATATTCTTCTTTGGTATATTTTCCTTTATTTATAATTAGTTTTCTTTTATATAATAATTTGTTCTCTGATGTTTTTTTTATTGAGCAATGATATTCCCCATATTTATTTTTAATAGTTATTGGCTCCTTCAGTGCTTCTATTATAACTCCATCTTCTAAAACAATTTCTGTTTCATCACTATCAAAAAACCCTCTATCGACTTCAAAAGGCAATTCCCTATTGCGATATCGGGGCGGAATTTCTTGTATTTTATTAAACATATTAGGAGCCATGAGTAGCATTTTTCCTGTTTTAGTTGCATATTTTATAGCTTTAAGCTCTATTTCTTCAGTAAATTTTATTTGTTTTTTATCATTATTAAATTTTACCCCTAATAAATCTATATTATTTATATTGTCTAAATAGTTTTTATAATACAACTCTTTATCTTTTTCTGATTCATTTTGTATCCCTTCATGATAACTATATTGTGTACCTTCTGAAACTATAGAAACCTCGGCTTTTATATTGCCTTGTAGATCTACTTTTACTTTTGCTTTTGTTGTTTGTAAGTTATTATTGGTATTATATATTTTAGTATGAATTACCTCCCCTCCTTCTGGGGTAATTATTAATGCATCTCTATCGTCTGTAAAGTTTGCGATATAACCAAAGGGAGTGGTTTGACTTGTGCATTCTAAAAAAATATAATCATCTTCATTTGGTATAGAAAGTATAACATGGTTTCCTTGTAGGGATGAAAACTCTTTATCTATATTTTTTATATCTCTTCCTGCATCTATTACCGTATAAAATGAAGTCACATTTACAGTTTCCAATAGGGATTTTGTATAATTTGATAACGCTTTACAATCCCCATACCCCAAACGATCTACATCACTAGCTAACATCGGTTTCCATCCTCCGATACCAATTTGAACACTTATATAACGTGTTTTATTCTGAATGTAATCATATATTATTCTTGCTTTTTCAATATCTGTATTAGCGTTCTTAGTTAAATCTTTCATTTTAAATTTTACTTTTTCTGGTAAAATTGTTGTTTCATTAATAAGCTTATCGTTCATCCATTTACCAAAGTTTTTCCAATTGGTATTACTCCCTTTTACACCTTTCATATTAAATTCTTTTAATGAAAATCGAACTGAAGGCATTATGTTAGAAAAAGAAGGACTATACGCTTCTCTTTTAATCGCTTTTATATTTGTAGCAGTATAATTAAAACTAGATACCTCAGTAATATTATAGTTTTCTATATTGTATTCTTTTTTTGAAAGTGTTACTCCTGAATTATTCTTTATTAAAATGCTTGAATTTTCAACACTAGTGTAATAACCTTCTATTGGATACCATCTCGATAAGTGAGCTGTAGTTGTATAAATAGACTCTTCTATATATTCTACTGTATAGGGATAAGTATTTGATATATATTGAAGATATTTTAAGCGATCATCATTATATATCGAAACACCGTCTGCCACACTTATGTCAATAAAATCTCTCTTTTTTATTTTCTTTATTTCACTGCCTGATGCATTGTAAATTTTTGCTTCTAAGCGTTTAATTGAAATGGTATTATCATAATTAATTCTTGCATTAACACTATTACTCCCTTTTTCATTTAGAACGGTAACAATACGATGCTTTTTAATAATCATCTTGTTGTATGAAGACAACTCTATAGTTATATCGTTTTTACGAACTACTGCATTAGCATTTTCTTTAAGATTGGGGTTTATGGTTTTTCTTATAACAGAATTGTCTTGAGAATAAGTGAAAAGAAATAAAAACATGCTTAGCATGCTTATTATAGGTTTGTACGTCATAACTTAATAAGTAGGTTTAGGTAATATTCTCAAATATAATAAATTATAAATCAGATTCATTAATCTATTCTTTGTTTTCAGTATCTATTACAATAGTAACCGGACCATCGTTTACTAAATCTACTTTCATATCGGCACCAAACCTTCCTGTTTGAATAGGTTTTCCCATATCGTTTTCTAATTGTGAAACAAATTTTTCGTAAAGCGGAATGGCAACATCGGGTTTAGCAGCTTTAATAAAGCTTGGTCGTGCTCCTTTTTTTGTATTTGAATGTAATGTAAATTGACTTACTACTATAACATCTCCTCCAATATTAACGATTGATTTATTCATTAAACCATTGTCATCTGAAAATATGCGAAGGCTTGCTATTTTTTTAGATAACCAATTAATGTCTTCTTGAGTATCTCTATTTGCAACTCCCAATAAAATCATTAAGCCTTTACCTATTTTGGCTACAGTATCTTCATTAATTCGTACACTAGCTTTAGAAACTCTTTGAATAACAACTTTCACATCTAAAATTTAATATATAATTATTCTTTTTCCCAAATATCCGTCCTGTAATGCTGCTCATCCCCTTCTAATATCTGCAAATAACTTCTGTATCGAGACGCAGCAATTTCATCCTTTTCTAATGCTTTTTTCACTGCACACTTTGGCTCTTCAACATGTAAACAGTTATTAAATTTACAATCTTGTTTTAATTCAAAAAACTCTGGAAAATAATCGCCAATCTCTTCTTTTTCCATATCTACAACTCCAAAACCTTTAATTCCTGGTGTATCAATAATTTTAGCTTTAAAACTTAAATCGTACATTTCAGCAAAAGTTGTGGTATGCTGCCCTTGCATATGTTGTAAAGAAATAGATTTTGTTTTTAAATCTAAGTTAGGTTCTATTGCATTAACTAATGTCGATTTGCCAACTCCAGAATGCCCCGTAAACATGCTCACTTTATTTAGCATCTGGCTTTTTACTTTATCGACATTCTTACCAGTTTTAGCCGATATGCCAATACATTCATATCCTATCGACCTATAAACATGTGCTAAGTATTTTACTTCTAATAAAGTCTCTTCACTATAGGTCTCTATTTTGTTAAATAATAATATTGTTTTTATTGAATAGGCTTCGGCTGTTACCAAAAATCGATCTATAAAACTAGTAAATGTTGGAGGATTATCTATGGTAATTAATAAGAAAACAACATCTATATTTGATGCTATGATATGAGTTTGTTTCGATAAATTCACCGATTTTCTTACGATATAATTTTCTCTATCATGTATCACATTAATGACCCCTGTCTCCTCATCACTTTTAGTATCTAATTCAAAATCTACATAATCTCCAACTGCAATAGGGTTTGTACTTTTTATCCCTTGCAATCTAAACTTTCCCTTAATACGACATTCGTAAGTTTTACCCAGCTCTGTTTTAACCGTGTACCAACTCCCTGTAGATTTATATACTAAGCCTGTCATTACGGCAAAGATTAGAATTATTAGTTAGCTATACAAAAAAAGCCTCACTAATGTGAGGCTAATACCTATGAAATCATAAAATGAGCCCAATAATTCGTTTATTTTTCATTATTCCTTCATTATTAAATTAAATCGCAGCAAATGCCATGTTTGAATTCAATGCTATGAACTAGCAAAAAAAACTAATTCAAATTATTTAGGACTGATTGTACAATACAATTGGTATAACAAAATTGCTATATTCTAACTACTTTTTTTGTGAATTTTCGCTCTCCATTTAAAACTCCAGAGATAATATAAATTCCTGTTGGGAATTTGGATAGATCGATAGTTAATGTTTTTATTTCTTCATAAGAAATAGATTGAATTTTCTTTCCAGAAACAGTAGTAATTTGCACCTTAAGTTCCTCATGCATTTGGTTAAAATTAAGCCTAAATAAACCATCTAAAGAAGGGTTTGGAAATATAATTATATTATCATCTAATAACTCTTCGTTTTCACTATAATTAACTACAGTACTGCACTTCGTACTGCATGAAAAAGCACACCCTATTGTACTTGTGCATGTAGTAGTCGCTCCAAAAGCAATAAGTTCTACCTCATCTAAACTTACACTTCCTTCTAAAACTACATGGATTGAATTATCATTAATTATGGTAAACTCCTGCGTTTGATAACCTAAATATGATACTGCTATAATATCATATTTATCCACTTCAAACTCAAAATACCCTTTAGTATTTGTAATCGTTCCTTTATTAGTTCCTTTTATAAAAACGTTAGCATTTTGAAGCTCTCCAAATTGGTCTTTAACTGTTCCTTTAATTCTTATTTCTGCATAAATACTAATGGTACTTAATAATGCTATTGATAAAAGTAATACTCGTTCCATAATTATAGTTTAAAGATTAATACAAAGCCAAATTTAAATTATAGCTCTATTTAATAAAACCATGAATGAGTATAGCTATACTTTCATTGAGTAAACTCTCTTAAAAATAAAAAAGCCTCACATTAGTGAGACTTTTGCTTTATTTATTATAGATCATTAATCTCTATCTGCTATTTTACTGCTATCTATATTAAGTTTCTCTAAGTGCATGTCTATTGTTTTTTCTTTTTTATTATATTCTAAAACTGCAACATGACCTAATTTTGCTGGTAAAACTCTAAACACTTTTTTTCGCTTTGATTCTTCTAAATAAATTTTATCCTCAGTAATTTTACCGTCACTATATATTAGTGATTTAAATGCTAATTTATTTTTTTGCCCCTTCAGCCTTTCATAATCTATAAACATTGAGTAGAAACGGTCACGATCTGTATCTATTTGAGTATACTCATAATCAAATGCTCCGTAAGCTTTTAAAATATGTGCATTAAGTTGAGGACTTCCGAAATCGGTTAAATTTGGAGCTCTAGATTTACCTTTCTTATAAACCTCTATATTTTCTAAGTCAAATTTATTACTAAATTTAAATACTACTGCATCAGTAATTGTTAACTGAGTAACAGATACTCCTCTCCCTCCACTTAACATCGTACCTGCTATACCTACGGCACTAGCTGTTTTCCTATACCTTTCTCCTATACCATAATAACTTCCATTTTGAGTTCTAATAATGTCATGAAAATAAACATAACCTCTTTTTTTCTTTTTACCATCTGACCCCATAGGCATCATCTTATCTATTTTATCTTTCCAACTAATCTTATTATCATTAGATATGGTCCCATCTAATTGAATTGTTTGAGAAAACAAACCTAGACTTTTTGCTTTAACTATATTATCTCCATTTTTAAAATATTCGCCTAACAAAACAAGTTCATTATCATCAGATAAAAAAGCATTTGTAATTAATCTTGGATTTTCTTCTTTATCGTATGCTTTCTCAAACAATAATTTTCCTGTTTCAATATCTATTACAAGAATTTTTGTGTTCATAGAATGACTCAGCAATGATTTTCTAGACATTTCCATTGCCACAACAACTTTTTCATTAGCTTCAATTGGGTTTATACTATGTAACCATTTTGAATCATCTGGCGACTTATAGTTCCATGACTTGCCTCCATCTGTAGCTACATATTTTAATCCATACCCTAGTTTTTTATTATTAATAACATAATTAAATAAAAAACCTTTATTATCTACTGGAAATAGCATATTAAAATTTCCAGATTTTATCATAGCCGACAACCATTTCATTTCTTTTTTACTTACAGGTATCGTAATATCTTTTCCTTGTTTACCTTTCTTATCAAAGGTTACCAATTTATAATTCTTTTCTTTCGGATTAATCATAGCAAACATTAAAGCTTGATTATTAAATTTACTATTTGCTAAAATGGTATTTTTATCATCTATATATGACTTTGTTGCTATATCATTTAAATTATTATCTAACATTCTTATAGCATATTCTCGTTTTCCTTTTTTTAGTTTATCGACTTCATAATAAAAATAGTAACCATCTACATCTTTATTTTTATCAATAAAAGAACCTGAATTCTTTATTTTAAAAGATGTAATTTCATTAAGTGTTTTTTGCTGTGCATTAGTTAATCCTACTAAGAATAGTAACATTAAAATTGAAGTTTGGAGATTTTTCATTTAATTGGGGTTTAATTATTTTTAATAAAAAAATTGTTTATTGAATTAAATTCTTTATTTACTATAATTTCAGCTGGAGCAGATTTACAAAACTCTACTCCTAATTTTTTGGTTTCAAACAACTCTATATTGTTAAGAAATAATCTTATTATATTTAGATTTTTCTCATCTGAAAAATTGTTACTTGGAGGAACATATAAACCCAATTTATGATTCTTTTTCGCTTCATATGTTATTTTTAAAATCTTAGCCATAGACACATAATAAAATTCTTTATCTATAAGGTTTTTATTAAATTTTTGTATTAATTGATACATTGCTAAATCAAGCTGTTTCGTATCCATGACATAATTTACCCCTTGCATATGCGCCAGCTTTTTTAACTCTTTTATATTATCATCTCGTCCTAATTCTATTACTTCTGAAATATTAAAATCATTAATAAGTTTTTTTACTCTAAAAGGGACTTCAGGATGAGTTTTTATGGTATCTGAAGCAAGTTTAAATTCATTTATCTCTTCTTCTGTATCGAAAATTGAAGTGTTTTTTTTTAGCCAATATGATTTAAATTTAAAATTCTTAAAATTAAATGTACTATCTAATTTAACGTCATGATGAAAAATCATATCGTCTACATCTTTTAGTTTATTTAATGAGCTAATTGAATGTGTAGTATTATACTTTGTTTTTGAAAACAAAATAAAACCTAGCGAATCTGCTTCAGATTCTACTTTTTTAGACCGTTCAAGAATATTAATACTTAATTCATCAATAACAGATAATGCAGCTCTTGTTTGCCCGTATTTCTGTTTTTTAAGATCCTTAATTTTATTTTTTGTCTCTTTCGAGTTTATAAGAGCAATTCTTTTAGAAACACTCTTTAAAGAATGTTCTAATAAATAATGGGCTAGTTCATGACATATCACTGAAGCTAACTCATCATCAGATTCTAAAGTTGTAAATAGCCCCAAATAGATTTCATACATACCATTACCATAACATGTCGCATTAGGAACAATATTATTTTTAATAAAAAAATTAAAATCTTTTGTTTCTATATCAGGATTTGCTTCATAGATAGTTTTTAAAATATTATCAAGATTTTTTTTAATTTTTGCATTAAAAAAATACGCACTATCCTTTATACTTTTTATTATTTTCTTGTCTTGATTTTTATATATTTTTTTTATTTCTGAAGAAAACTCTCCTTCAATATTATCGGTAAATTTATTATTAATCCTTTCTAGATAGTATTCTAAAGAATCAATATTTGATGGCAAATAATTATTCTCTCTATTTTGAGATACAAGAATATTAACGAATAAAAAAAATACTATTTGCAGTTTCATAGATTTGGGGCTCTATAAGTTCTGTAAATATATAAATAATAAATACTTATCCAAATTTTATGTTAAAATAAAATACTCTAATACTACAATTTTTATATTTATTTCCTACCCATTTATAATTTTCTCCTGATGGTTTATAGATTCTAAGTGTACCGCCTTAAATATTTTTAGAATAAACTCTTCACTCAACCCTTTACTTTCGCCTTCTAAAATCATTTTTCCTAAAATTTCATTCCAACGTTTGCTTTGTAACACGGCAACATTCTTTTCTTTTTTTATACCCCCTATATCGTCAGCTATTTTCATGCGTTTTCCTAATAAATCGATTAACTGATTATCTACCACATCAATTTGAGCACGTAAATTACTCAATGCTCTAGTATATTTTTCTTCAGAATTACTTACTTTAGGTATTCTTAAATCCCTCATGATTTCTATTAACTTTTTTGGTGTAACTTGTTGTGCCGCATCACTCCAAGCATTGTCAGGATCAATATGTGTTTCGATCATCAGTCCATCAAAATTAAGATCTAAAGCCGTCTGAGACACATCAAAAATCATATCGCGACGCCCTGTTATATGGGACGGATCATTTATTAATGGTAAGTCTGGAAACCTTGTTTGCAAATCGATAGCAATTTGCCATTCAGGATTATTTCTATATTTTGTTTTTTCATAAGTAGAAAACCCTCTATGAATTACTCCCATATTTTTAATATTAGCACTTTTCAATCGTTCTATTGCTCCTAACCATAATGATAAATCTGGATTTACCGGGTTTTTCACCAATACTATTTTATCTGTTCCTTTTAAAGCATCTGCTATTTCTTGAACTAAAAATGGATTAACTGTAGACCTTGCACCAATCCAAAGTAAATCAATATCATGATCTAAAGCTAATTCTACATGTGTCCTATTTGCAACTTCTGTAGCAGTTTTCAAACCTGTTTCTTCCTTTACTTTTTGTAACCATTTTAAACCCAGAGCACCTACTCCTTCAAAATTTCCTGGACGGGTTCTTGGTTTCCATATCCCAGCTCTATAATAACTTACATCTGTATTTTTTAAATCGTGAGCAATCTTAAGTACTTGTTCTTCTGTCTCTGCACTACATGGACCCGCAATTACTAATGGGTGATTTAATTTGAGGTTATCTAACCATGTTCTTAATTCTTTTTTATTTTCCATTCTATGGTTTTTTATTCTATTCCTTTTAAAATTATCTTAATTCGATTTGTATTTTCCATATCATTAAATATGCCTTTAAAATCATCGTTTTGCATTTTTTTCTTAAACACTGTTAAATTTAAAATATACTCTTCGAGCGTCTCTATAACATTAATTTTGTTTTGTTTAAAAATTGGTGTCCACATTTCTGGAGAACTTTTTGCTAACCTAACTGTAGAAGCAAACCCGCTTCCTGCCATATCAAAAACATCTCGTTCATTTTTCTCTTTTTCTATCACTGTTTTTCCTAGCATAAATGAGCTTATATGTGATAAATGCGATACATATGCAATATGTTTATCGTGAGCCTTAGGGTTCATATAACGCATTCTCATTCCAATGCTAGTAAATAGCTCTAATGCTTTCTCTTGAAGTTTTATTCCTGTTTTTTCTACTTCGCAAATAATATTTGTTTTGTTTTTAAATAACCCTAGATGCGCAGCTTCTGGTCCAGAAAATTCGGTTCCAGCAATTGGGTGCATTGCTAAAAAATTTCTTCGTTTTGGATGATTCTCTACCACTTTACAGATATCTTGTTTTGTAGAGCCAACATCGACAACAAGTGCATCATCAGAGATAGCATCTAACAATTGTGGCAATAGTTTTACAGAAGCATCTACAGGAACTGCAAGTATAACTAAATTGGCTTCATTAACTGTACTCATCGTACTTACCTTATCTATTATTTTTAAGTTTAGCGCTTTAGATAAATGTTTATTATTATTATCCACTCCATAAATAGTAACATTAGGGTTTCCTTTTTTTATATCTAAAACTAAGCTTCCTCCTATTAATCCTACTCCTATTATATATATCTTCTTCATAAGTATAGTAATATATCTAAACTCTTTTTATTGCTTCTTCTAATAGTTCTGTTCTGTTGCATAAAGAGATCCTAACATACCCTTCTCCATTTGTACCAAAAACAGTTCCCGGTGTAATAAATATGTTGTTATCCTGTAATAACTTTTCTATAAATTCTTCCGATTTACATAATGGCGGTAATTTAGCCCAAACAAACAAGCCTGTAGCTGTTTTATCATACGTACAATTTAATTTATCTGCTAGTTCCCACACTAAATTTCTTCTTTTCTCATAAATAGTGTTTAAATTTAAATACCAACGCTCGGAGCACTTTAAGGCAGCTATTGCTCCTTGTTGTATACCATAAAACATCCCAGAATCTATATTACTTATTACTTTTAGAACTTGTATTAAATTATCGTGCGCTCCTAAGAGCATCCCCATTCGCCATCCTGCCATATTAAATGTTTTGCTTAATGAGTTTAATTCTAAACACACTTCTTTTGCTCCTTCAATATTTAAGATACTCTCTGGAGTATCATTTAAAATAAAACTGTAAGGGTTATCATTAATAATTATAATGTTATTAGTCTTAGCAAAAGTGATCAAGCTTTTAAATAATACTTTATTTCCTTTTACTCCAGTTGGCATGTGCGGATAATTTATCCACATTAATTTCACTTTACTTAAATCTTGTTTTTTTAGTGTTTCAATGTCTGGGAACCAATTATTACTTTCATTTAAATCGTAATATATAGGTTCTGCCTCAAGCAATTTTGTAACCGAACTGTAAGTTGGATACCCCGGATTTGGTATAAGCACTTGATCTCCTTTATCTAAAAAAGCCATAGAAATATGCATGATTCCTGATTTGCTACCCATTAATGGCAATACTTCTGTTAATGGATTAACATTTACAGCGTAATGCGTTTTATAGAAATCTGAAATTGCTTTTCGTAATTTAGGTATCCCTTGATAACTTTGATACTGATGTGTTTTATCTTCTTTAAGACTTTCGATCAACGCATTAACAACTTCATCCGGAGGGCTTAAATCGGGACTCCCAACCCCTAAATTTAAAATAGGCTTGCCTTTCGCTTTTAAAAGATTTACTTCTCTCAGTTTTTTTGAGAAATAGTACTCTTCTACACTATCTAATCTTTTTGCTATCGCTATCATATCTTTGCATTTTTGTATTCTCCTAATACTTTAAATTCGTTTGCCATTATTTTTATAACAGATTTTGCTTTTTCAAAATCCTGATATGCATTAAAAGTAACATCAATAAAAAAAGAATACTTCCATGGTTGCTCAATTACAGGTAAGGATTGTATTTTCGTTAAGTTTAATTTACAATCACTTATTACATTTAGTAAAGCTGCTAAACTGCCTTCTTTATGCTCTAATTCAAATTTCAGTGATGCTTTATTTATTTTTGAATGATTTATTTTTGAATTAGACCTTTTAACAATCACAAAACGAGTCTCATTATTCTTAATTGTTTGTATACTATGATTCAATATTTTTAATTCAAAAATATCAGCGGCTAAATGACTTGCTATTGCTCCGATCTTTTTTAGTTTATTCTTATGGATACGCTGAGCAACCTCTGCAGTATCTTTATCTTCGATTAGTTTTATGTGCGGATGTTTTTTAAAAAAGGCCTTGCATTGTAATAGAGCCATAGGGTGTGAATATACCTCTTCTATTTCTTCAATTTTTTGATTTGGCAATGCCATTAAATTATGCTGAATATCTAAATAATGTTCTCCTACGATATGCAAATTATGAGTATCTATTAACGCATAATTAGGAAGTATAGACCCAGCTATAGAATTCTCAATTGCCATAATAGCGACATCTGTTTTCTTTTTTAATAATTCGTCTACTGTACTATCAAAAGATAGGCATTCGCTAACCAATATATTATCTCCAAAATAGTGTTGAGATACAATATGATGAAATGATCCTTTAACCCCTTGTATTGAAACTGAATTCATATTCTTTTGTTTTTATTCCTCAAAAAAGGATATTCCTAAATAGCTATAAACAAAAAAAGTCTCGATTTACATCGAGACTTTTTGTTTTGCATTTTTTATTAAAATTACACATACATGGCCTCGTTTCTTTTACTAAAAAAGAAATACCAGCTAAAATATGTGTTGTTCGTTATCTGCATAATTATTTGCTAAAGTAAAAAATAAATCTAGAAATAAAATACTAAAGCAGTATTTTTATTGTTTTATGTCACAATTTATATATTTGACTGTATTATTTTTTAAAATCCACAAATTATTCATTTCAAACACATTTTGTATAGATGTCAATAAAAGTTGAAAATATTACTAAAACATACGGTACACAAAAAGCATTAAACAACATTTCTTTTGAAGTGAAAAAACCAGAAATTGTTGGTTTTTTAGGACCTAATGGTGCTGGTAAATCTACCATGATGAAAATATTAACAACTTATATTAATGCTACAAATGGCAAAGCTAGCGTTAATGGTTTTAATGTAAATACACAAACTAGAAATGTACAGCAAAGTGTTGGTTACTTACCAGAACACAATCCGTTATATTTAGAGCTTTATATTCGAGAATACCTTAACTTTAATGCTACAATTCATAAAGTTAGTAAAACAAGAGTTGAAGAAGTTATTACATTAACAGGGTTAACCCCTGAAGCTCATAAAACAATAGGGCAGCTCTCTAAAGGGTACAGACAACGAGTAGGATTAGCTAATGCATTACTTCATAATCCAGATGTCCTTATTTTAGATGAACCTACTACAGGTTTGGATCCAAATCAATTAGTAGATATTAGAAACTTAATTAAAACTATAGGCAAAGAGAAAACTGTTTTTCTTTCTACACACATTATGCAAGAAGTTGAAGCCATGTGCGATCGTGTTATTATTATCAATAAAGGAGAAATTGTTGCCAATAAAAAATTAACAGAACTTCGTGAGAACCAATCTCAAATAGTTATTGTAGAGTTTGATTATCGTGTTGAAGAAGCCTTTTTAAATAAATTACCAGAAGTAATAAAAGTGGAGAACACACATGATTTTGTTTATGAAATCACCTTCTCTACCACTAAAGATATGCGTTCCTATGTCTTTGATTTTGCTCATGACAATGAGTTAAAAATCCTTCAGCTTAATCAAAAAAATGCTAGTTTAGAGAGTTTATTTAGGGAATTAACGAAGAGTTAGAAATTAGGTATTAGGAAAAATCGTAATTTTCAATTCGTTATTCATTTTTTTATAATTAAATTATTGAATTGTTTATTCAAAAATAAGTTCCCCAATATAAGCGACTTCAACATCAACCACGGGAGGCCTATTTTTGGAAATTAAATTTCCAGTACTTATTATCTTTCCTTTTAATTCTTGCTGAGGATTAACAATGATATCATTACTACCTCTATGTCTTATCATCATTTTTTCTGAGATAAGCCCACCTCCTTCGAAACGCCCCATTCCGCTTGCAAAAAAAACATCCAAATTATCAACATTTCCTGAAACAAAAAATGATGATAAGTTATTAGATACAACTTTTAATGTTGTTGTATTTAACTCTAAAATAAAATCACCTAAAGGCAAGCTATTTGGCTCATTAAAATCTTCTGAAACTAAACTCAAACTCTCATAATTTAACACTCCCTGTGAACGAATTGAATATTGCGTAGAGCACCTTATTTCAGTAATATTTGGAGCGGTAACATATACTTTAGTTAACCCGTAATCTCTAACGTAATTACAGGTATTGTTATCAGTTAATTCTAAACGGTTTGATATTACTATAACTTCTACATCATTTATAAGATTCTTTCCAGTTTCTACTATCACTTTATAGTCAGCTCCTTGTTTTAAAATAAGTTCAACCCCTCTGTTAACTATAATTTTATTAAAAGTAGTTACAGCAACTTCTTGTTGAATTATTGTTCCTGAGCTTTGAAAACAATCGTTAGCCTTCTCACTGTTACAAGCAAAAATAACGACAACAATTAATAGATATAACCTTTTTTTCATTTTACAACCGTATTCCAATTCCTAATGCAACAGATTCTGCCTTTGCCGCGTGCGATCTTAATGTTAAAGCTGCAAACCATTTATTAGCAAAATAACGTTTTAAACCTAATCTAAAATAAGTCCGCCCTTCAAAATCGTACGGATAATACCCATAATACCCTACTTGTGCAATCATAGACAGTTTATTGATAAATAATTCATGTCCAACAAAAAATCCCACCCTTTTATAATCAGAATCTGCTAAATCGGATTCCGCATCAAATGCTATAGCACGATACTTAATATATTCCTTCAAAAAATTTGAAAAAAACACTTCTGTTCCAATTTGTATTGCACTTTTTCTGTTTAAACGTTTATCTGCATAAGCGGAAAAAATATAAAATGGAAACTGACCGCTCCCAACTAAATCACTCTCATTAATTCCACTCCTTAAAACCAAATTAAATTTAATAGGTTCTTTATATTTTTCTTTAACAACCGTTTCAATATATTCTTGATCTTCTTTTTCTATATTATAAGTCACTCCCAAATTAAGAGCTATTGTGTTTGTGCTTGTATTTGGTGCTTTTACGTTTGCATTAGAATAATGAATTAACGATAACCCTGCCTGTACTCCTAATCGATCAAAAAGACGTTCTTTTTTATAATTAAGCATAACATATGTATTGCTTAAAAACCTTGAGCCATAGGCTATGTTTTTAGGGTTATTTACACGATCATAAGGGTTTGTGTTATAAGATAATCCTTGCCCTACACGAAACATTAAATGTCTATTTAGAAAATAAAAATTATAATGTGCTAATAGCCCTAAATTATTACCTAACACTTTATTTTTCATGTTTTGATATACAAAAGACACACCATAATCTGGATAATTATAATACTGTTGCCATTCTTG
>JAHDGB010000047.1 GCA_020627885.1 Flavobacteriaceae bacterium
AGTTAGAAATTGTATTTTTTACTTGCATGTATGCCGTTTGAGGGTTTTCTACATTAACATAATTAGTAGGATTGGTTATTGGGCTAGTTTCTGATTCTAAATTTTCGGCATTGGCATAATAAGTAATAACAATATTTTCTTGTCTAGAATCTAAAACATCGACCTCAACACTGGTTAAATTAAAAATGATAAAACCATTTAAATCGGTATCACAATCTTCCAATGTAGCACTAGACTCTAAAACAATAGGAACTTGAATAACATTTAATTCAAACGATGTAATGCCTTTGCAGAAAGTACCATTGTCTATTACAGCAAAGAGTTCTTGTGGGTTTACTGTATTTGTGAATTCTAAATTTGTAATAGCATTAGTCTCTTCTTCAGCATCCGTTTCAGTAAGGTAAAACTGTACAGTTAATCCAGTTCTACCATCTATAATATTATCAACTTGTACACTTAAATCGAAAGTATGAAATCCATCGTTCGATATATCGTCGCAAGAATCTAAATCGCTCGGAATTGTAAAAATTGGTACAGCCCCTACTTCTAAGGCAAAAGAATTGGTACCGAAACAGTCAAAATCTGTAAGGTTTTGCACACGTACAAATATTTCTTTAGGAGGCGTTGTATTGGTATATATATATGGAGCTGTTTTATCTATAGGGATTGCAGTGCCAGAAATGGCGTCTGCGAGAGTTTCAAAATAAAGAACTTCTTTTCCAGTTTGCCCATTAAGAATCTCTAAATCTTTTTCTTCAAAAATAAATTCGGCGGTTTGATCTCCGTCAGTTTCACATCGTATAAAGTTTGTTATTTCAGCAGGGAAATTTGGTAAAGTATTTACTATAATTTCTAAGGGTGTAACTGCATAACATCCAGTAATGGTATTTTCAGTTCTTATATATATTATTTTAGTGTCTGTATTATAGTTATTCACATTAGTAATCATTTCACTTTCATCATTTGCTTGTTCTTCAGTTTCGTGGAAAGTAATATCACGGTCTGTAGTATCGGTTACTACCTCTGGTATTTTATCTTCTAAGTTCAATATAGAAAAACCATCTTGATCATTGTCGCATATAATAAAGGGAGTTGGTGTAGTAACAGTAGGAGCTGGTAACACATCTATGGTTAATTCACCAATATCAAAGCACCCAGTTGTGGCATTTGTTACTCTAACATAAATTATTTCAGGGTCAGTGGTATTTTCATGATTTATAGATAGTTCATTAGTTCCTGCAATAGCATTCAGTTCGGTATCAAAATATTCAACTTCAGGATTTGGTGTGGTTCCAGCCATTATAGCATCAAATTCTGCTAAGTTAATTATTGTAACCTCATCATCATCATTATCGCAATAAGTAACATCTGTTGTTTCTGCCACGGTAACTGAAGGGGTAACCATAAGAGTTATGCTATCTTGATGCTCGCAAGTAGGGCTTATAAGGGTAATGAAAAGTTCATGCTCTTCATCTGTTATAGGAGAGTATAATACTGTTTCATCTAAGGGAGACACTTCGTTTATTTGATCGTCTTCTGTTTGATAAAAGACAACATTCGTATCCTGAACTATGTTTAAAATTTGACCTTCAATAACAGCTAAATTAAAATCTGCAAAACCATCATCAGGAGCTGTGTCACATTCAAAAAAGATAGGGCCTAAATTAGTAGCTGTTTGTAACAAATCCGTGTGTAATTCAACAGGAGTAACAGTAAAACAAGACGAATTATTATTTTGAACTCTTATAAAAACTAATTGTTCAAAACTTTGAGTATTTAAATAATTTGTTGGATCTGCTATAGGGTTAATATTGCTATCAGCATCAGCCTGTGTTTCATGATAACTTACAGTAACATTTGTAATCCCTTGAAGAACATCATTAATAGCACTTGTAATATCGAAAAACTCAAAACCATCTTCATCTTGCTCGCATGCGTCTATTTGTTGTATTTCTGGATTTAAAATAGGGCTTTGGTATAAATTTATTGTTCCAGTTGTTGTTGTGCTACAACCAGAGTTAATATCTATAACTCTAATGTACAACTGCTCTGTTGCGCTTGATGGTGTGTATGGAGACACTAATGCATTATCTCCTGTATCTGCATCTGCTTGGGTACTATGGTATGATACGCTATAATTTGCATTTCCTCCAGTTATTTCATTGTCTGTGTCTGATAATATTGCGCCATCATTATCACAAGCATCTATTGGATTTGGAGAGATAATGACAGGAAATGGGTTTACTATTAAAGAAACACGAGCCACATAAACACAGCCAGAAACGGTGTCTTCTGCTCTAGAAAAAACAATTTGCGGGTTTATAAAGTTGTTTATACTAGTAAAAGGACTAGTGTTATTGGCAGCATGGAGTGCCGTTAAATGATAAGAAATAGAGTATGTAGAAACTGGAAGAGCTGTTATAAACTCATTATTAACTAAGCTTAAATCGAAAAATTCGCTACCATCGTTACTGGGATCATCACAGAGTTCAAAATCTGTTAAATCCGGTTGGTTTTGTATTGAGTTTAGAGTTACTTCTATTTCGTCTTCAAAAGCACATGTTGTACCATTTAAAGGAACAGAGATGACTACTCGATATGTTCCTGAAATGTTTATATTTAAATTATCTCCAGTTTCACCAGGAAGGAGTACATCATCTTGATACCATTCGTATACTGCATTAGGATTATCTGTAACTGCATTTATTGTTGTTGAAGCATCGCAAGTAGAGATGTCATCTCCTAAAGAAATATCGGTTGAAAAACTATTGCCTTCAATAAAAACAGCAGAATCTGCTAAGAAGTCATTTTGATCTGCAATAACTAATTTAATATGATATTGTACATCTGGAGTAATTGTTGATGTAGCAGTTAATACAGTGGTACGACCGTTATAATTAGTATCTCCTATATTGAAACCTTCAAAAAAAGCTTCGTTTTCAGCAGGACAAAATCCTACAATTTCATCGTGAACGGTTGTAGTGTTAACAGGAGTAGTAGTTCCAGGAACTAAGGCTATGTTGGTATAGGGGGCTCCAGACCCAGTTTCTCTTATTAGAAAAGCAAATCCATCAGAATAGTTACATGGAAAATCTTGAGCATATTCTTCTGAGGCTAAAATGTAATTAAAACTCACCATATTTGATCCGGAAATGAAATCAAATTCAATAGAGGTTGCATTATGAGTATCGGTAATCCCTAATGCTGTTTCTACATCTGGGTCTGTTGGCCATAATGTTTCACTACCTTCATCTAAACGATCTGTATTTAAAATATTTCCAGCTGAATTTACATCGCCGGTTGCTAATATTATTCCATTTTCAAAAGGGAAGTTTGAGCCAGCTCTTTCAAAGTAGCCATAACTTCTAATATTATCATTTTCACCATTATGGGTTGAAGTTATGTTTGATACTTGTACACAGCCTAATACCAAGTTATCTTCAATTAATTGCTGTGGTGTAAGAGCATCATTAGTCGTTATCTGTTGAGAATGAATAGATAGTGTTATTAATAGAATAATAAATATCGGTAATTTTTGAAACAAAGGGATAGGGCTACACATACTTTTAGGTTAGGTTCGATGGGGTTAATAATTTGGTTTTCAGGCATAAAACTAGTGTTTTAAATGATTAAATGCAAAAATAATCGATGAAATACGATTATTGTTAATAGTTTACATACACCCAACCAGTAAGAGGAGTCTTAAAATTTTCATCATTAAGCTCTAAAACATAGAAGTAGGTTCCTACAGGTATTATATCGCCTTGATTGTTTATCCCTTCATTAGATTTACCATACCATTTTAGGGCATCATTACCTTTAAAAATAAGAGTACCATACCTATTGTAGATAAATAATTCATGTTTTTCAAAAATAGTGTATAGCCCTTGTATTTTAAAGAAATCATTAAAACCATCATTATTGGGAGAAAAACCTTGAGGTACTATTGGTGGACAGTTTTTAGTAATTAACGGTAATTGGAATATATCGTAACAAGCAGATGTATCTGCTTTTATAAAAACTGATTCTGGTGTATTTTGAGCTTCAAATGCTTCTGGGTCTATAATTTCATTAAAATCATTATTTAAATCTTCTATAGTATTGTAATATTGAAATCCTAAATGATTTTGTATTTGGCCTAGTGCTTCAGTTAAGTTATAGGTTGCAGAATTATAACCAACATCGCAGGCTATCATTTCATTTAGATCTGTAATTTGAGGTAATGGAATTAAATTAGCTCTCAGAAGATAAGAATTATTGGTTTCCATTGTTTCTACCACAGTACCATTCCCGTTTCCATCATCATCAACAATCATTTCTAAAATAAAATTATTTTCAGTAACAGTTGTTGGTAAATCAATAGAAATAGTTCCTGCCTCTGAACCATTAATAGGAATAGTATTTTGAGTTTGGGTTTGTGCAATTAGTACCCCTTCAATATAAAAAGCGATGGGAGTATTTGCAGGAAGCGGATCTGTACTATTTAAATTATATGCAGTGTAATTAACCTCTATTGTTCTGCTCCCACAATCGTTAGTTATCGAATTAATCGAAGGCGTAGCATCTGGTAACTGACTATTTAAAACAGTAATAATATTATTTAATATAATTAAATCTGCTCTAAATTGATTATTACTAGGGTCGATAGCTCCTGTTGTTAATTTAATTTCTACTTGAGTATCACCAATACCTATATTGTTTTCTATGTTGTAAAAATCTAAATCGCAGTTGTATAGGTTGGTTTCTCCAGTAAAAGAGTTTGTGCCATTAAATGCATTATTGGCAAGATTTAAGGGGGGATTAGATAATACATTACCATTAATAGATATACTTTCACCAAAATTTAAGGCATTATCACCTTCCCATGCTAAAAACCCAATTTTAGCCCCTATATTATCTAAAACGTTGATATTATCTAGAGTAATTACTTTTTCTTGAACATTTCTGTTTATGATTTCTAATCCTTGAAAAAGATTAATTTGGTTTAGAGGCAATGTGGCTTCTTCATATATAATATATATACTCCACCCAGCAAAATTTGTACTGCTTTGGCAATATCCAGCCTGAGAAGTTAATACATCAGAAATGTCTAACTCAGATAATTCGTAATCTGTATTACCTTCAGATATAATTTGGTTTGTTATTTCTGCATAGCAAGAGAAATAAAAGAGTTCGAGACTCGGTACCGGGAAATAGCTAACATTGTATGTGTCATCAGCTGTAATTATGCTATCATTTAGTTTTACTTGCGTGTCACCTAGTCCAGACCCTGCCCAAAACAAGTATGCTGCAATAATATTTTGATTGGGCTGCATGGATAAAGAGGCACTAGAAGACGGAAGTAGTAATGTTTCACAAAGGTTTGTGGTATTGTTTTCTAAAGAATTAAGTGTATTACCAATGGCAGTATAATTATAACGACCGTTAAATTGTGCGAATAAATCTATTTCTTGACAAATTCCAATATATGGAAAACTGAAAAGAAAAATAAGTGGCGTTATTATTAAGGATCTCATACATTGATAAATGTACAAAATTAAAGTAGAAATATAGTAAAGGAGCATTCCTTAATGGAATTATTAGTTTATCGTTTTAAACTAAAATGATTTTTAAATTGACGTCCGTCTTGCAGTGTAACATAAAACCAATAGTCTGTAGAAGGTAATATATTACCATTGTAAGTCCCATCCCATCCCTTACTTAAAGGGCTTATTTTTTTTAATAATTTACCATAACGATCTAATATATATATAATAGTATTTGGCTGAAATTGATTATTGATACCGTAAACTTGCCATGTATCATTTACTCCATCACCATTTGGAGTAAAAAATTTGGGGAACCCAATAATAGATACAGTTGTATATACTATACCACAGTCATTTTTTATGTCTTTTACAGCAACAGTATATATTCCCGGAAAAACAGAATAAAAAATAGGGCTTTCTTGGTAAGGGTATGTAATTAATTCATTTTCATTATAAAGTGCATAAAGATATAAACCTTCTCCAGATGCTGAGATAGTAATTGTATTACTGTTGAGGTTTCCGTCTTCAATTATGACATTATCTATTGTTGCAATATTTGAAGATTCTACAATAATTGTTTGTGTATTTGTACAACCTATATTATTAGAAACGCTTACAGTATAAGTGCCTGTTTCATTAACCAATATCGAGGCAGAAGTTTCTCCTGTAGACCATAAATAAGAGTAATTGTTATTTGCTTCAACAATAAGGCTACTTTCTAGCGTTATTTGTTCCGGGTAGTCGTTAAGGCAATAATAAATAGTATCATTTTTTTCAAATTTAGGAGATTTAAGTATTGTAAGTATAACATTACTAATTCCATAACAATCATTATTGTTTTCTGCCCGAACATAAATGGTTTGAGAATAGGGTATTGTATTTTGGTAGTTTAAAGGCAGTTCGTTTTGTTCAATAAGAGCATCATTTAAGGTTTCGAAATAGCTCAATTCAATAGTATTATCCAAGTTATTTAAAAGTCTAATATCTTCAGAAAAATCATTGAGGTTAAATGTATTCAACCCGTTTTCCGAATCTGTTTCATCACATACTTGCGGCGCTAAATAATCATCAATTTGTGTGGTACTAACATTTAATGTAAGGGTGCTAAAGTCTATGCAACCTGTTATATTATTAGTAACACGGATAAATAGTATTTCGGGGTTAGAACTGTTGTTATATGACGTTGTGTTTAATATTTCGTTATTATTGTTTTCTGCGTCATTTTGTGAGTTATAAAATTTAACACTCAAATCGGTAATATTTCCAGTTAGCTCTTCATTTGCTTCTGTTAAATTAAATTGAGTTAAGCCGTCTAATAAATCATCTTCATCACATTGTGTTAAATAGGCATCAATAGCATTCGGATTGTTAGAATATGTTACAATGGCTTGTCCCTCTATAAAACCGCATTCACCATTTGTAATTTCAATAAGCACTTGGTAGTTGCCACTTTCAAATATTTCTAAATCATAATCGGTTTCTGGAAGTAGTATACCGTCCTTAGTCCAAGTATATGTTGCATCATTTATCTCTTCTGCCTTTAGTGTATAGGTTTCCCCTTCGCATAAAGCTAAGTTTAACGTATTGGTACCATTCTGAATAATGTCAATTTTTTCAGAAAAAAAAGATTGAATAAACGGAGGTAGCCCTTGTCTGGACAACCTACCTCCTAAAGAAATTGCATCATGTTGATAATTACACCCAATTCCCATTGTATTAGGGTCATTAATAACACCTAAAAAGGGGCTGCCTTGACCATAAGTAATACTTAAAGCCCGGTATATTTTGCCATTAGGGCCTAGTTGTAACCCGCCTCTATATAGTTGCCTGTCGTCTATTATGGTTTGGCTTTCAGAAATGTTAGGAGCGTTTAAATTATATTGTAACAAAACAGTGCTATGGTTGGTTGGGTCTTCATTTTGAGACGGATCGGTTTGGTTAAAATAATCGTTAGAAGCTGTTACGTAAAGTAACTCTCCATTGGGAGAAAACTCAACACCGTAAGGTTTAGGGCTATTATTAGTTATTGATATAGTTGTAGTGTTACTTACTATACCTGTTTGTAAATCAAAATCGGCAATGAAAAGCCCGGAAGCAGCGTTAGCACAGGCAAGTTTTTCGCCATTAGGCGAAAATTTTAAATTCCCTCTACTATCTTGAATGCTTATTCCTAAAGTAGAAACAACAGCAGCATTACTAACTCCAGTATTACTTACTTCGAAAGCATGAAAAGAATTCATATTGTTAGTGCTATTGCCTTCAGTATCCGATAAAGAAATAACCCAAATGGTTCCAGATTCGCAATCTTTTAAAACGGCCGATATTTTTTCAGCAGATGCTTCTAAAAGAGGACTATTTTTAATAGAAGTAACCCCTCCAAGTCCACCATTTAAAGTCATGTTAACTTCAGAGTAGTTTAATCCGGTAGGGTTTTGATTTGATCCGACAGTAAAAATATAATAAACTTCAGGGTCGTTTGGTTTAGGAACTACAAGGGCCGATTGTGTACTAGACTCATCTCCTAAGAGTCCAATACCATTTTGCATGGTTACATGGTTGGCATTATATACTGTTGAACCATCGGTATAGAATAAAAGCTCTCCGTTAGAGTTCGAAATAGTTGTGCATCCTTCTACAGTGCCTAATGCGCTATTAGTAAGAGCAGTGACCGTACCACTATCTAGATCAAAGTTTAGTCCTGCATTATTTCCAAAATACCAATTTGAGGCTTGTTCTTGAGCATAAGTAGATAATAAGGAGAAAGAGCACAGAATGAGTAATAATTTTTTCATAGTACTGAGCAACTTAATTGCTGCTTAAAGATACTATAAATCTCTTCTTTTTAATAATTTATAAGACAAGAATATAAAAAGTGCAGTCCAGCATAAAACAATTATTATTTCATGAAATTTAACAGCATAATCAAAATTAACGGTTTCACCAATTTGCCCAGCTAATTCTTTAACAGCTCCTAGTCGGGTTATAGGTTCTTTTATTAAATTAGACATGGATTCTAAAGGAAAGAATTGTGTAATATATTGCCAGGTATCTTTAGTAGCATTTATGTCAAATCTCATAAAAGCATAAGCTATTTTTTCAATAACAAACCAAATAAATAAGAACCCTAAAGCAAACGCTGAGCGTTTTATAAGAATACCTATAAATAAACAGATAGAGAAGAACCCTAATAGTTTAACAAAAAAAGCGAATAAGTATTCTAAATCAGAAAAAACCCAATGCGCTTCAGTTATACTAGAAAAAACAAGTCCTAAAATTAAAGAAATAATAAACACAAATACGGTCGATATAAAAGCAAAAACAGCAACTGTAAAAAACTTAGACAGAATAAATTCTTTTTTACTAAGACCATCGATTAAATTTTGTTTTATGGTTTTGTTACTATATTCATTTGCCATCATGGAAACAATAACTATAGCTAAGAAAAATTTTAACGCAGCAGCAGCATATGTATTAAAATGCCATATATATGGGAAGTTAAAGATGCCTTGTTCTGCTAAATGAAATTTAATAGGACCTATATCAAACTTTATAGAGGCAATTAAAGCAATTGAAGTTAAAAGAATAAAATAAGCTAAAATTAAAATTTTACTAGCTTTATTATTCCATAATTTGATGAATTCTATACTTAAAAGACGTAACATTTGTTTGTTTTTTTTAGATAAATACTCCTAAATTTGATGGGGTAGTTTTTACAATTAATTATTATCTGTAAGCTTTAGAAATTGTTCTTCTAAACTTTCTTTTCGTTGTACTAAATGAGATAGTGAAATTCCTTCTTTTAAAAGTTCTTTATTAAATGTAGATGCAGCTATTGGCGTTTCTAAAAAAGCAGTGATTACCCCATCTTCTACTTTAGTTTTTTTAATAGAAGGATGAGTTTTTAAGTAATTTAAAAGTTTAGTTTCATCATCACACTTTAATTCAAAGAAGCCATTACTAGAAATCATTTCATCGACTCTTCCTGAATATAATTTTTCTCCTTTCCGAAGTACAACGACATGCGAGCATACTTTTTCAACTTCATCTAGCAAATGTGAGGCTAATAGGATGGTAGTGCCTTGGTTTGCTATTTTTTTTATAATAGCTCTTATTTGATGAATGCCTTGAGGGTCTAAACCATTTGTAGGTTCATCTAGTATCAGTATTTCTGGGTCATTAAGCAAGGCAGAAGCTATGGCTAAGCGTTGTTTCATCCCTAATGAATAGGTTTTAAATTTACTGTTAATTCGATCTAAAAGACCAACAACTTCAAGCTTTTCTTCAATTTTATTATAATCAACTCCTTTTATTTTGCAAACCAATTTTAAGTTTTGGTAAGCAGTCATATAAGGATAAAAGTTTGGGCGTTCAATAATTGCTCCCACTTTTTTTAATGCTGCATGAGTCGTTATATTACCATCAAACCAATGGAAGCTACCTTCGGTTTTGTTTACAACATTAAGTACGATACCTAATGTTGTCGATTTTCCACTTCCATTAGGTCCTAAAATACCATAAACACAGCCTTTTTCTATAGTAAAGGATAAATTTTTTACAGCCGTTAAATATCCGTATTTTTTAGTAAGATTATTTATTGTAAGGATGGTTTCCAAAGTAGTATAGATTTATTTTATGCGTATAAGTTATATTAAATACGCATATCGGTTGGTTTTAAAGTAAGACGATACAGGTTAATATTTGTTACATTTGACTAATATAAAATGAACATGCAAGATTTAAAAATTTCGAAAAAGAAACCTTCTTATCCAGTAACTAAGAGGCTTAATAAATACCTCACCGAGTATAATAGAAATACAAGAATATCTGTTTCCTATGATGATTTATTACGTTTTCAAGGTTCGGTAATAGTATATGATAAGAATGACGAGGATACATTATGGATTCGTGTATATTACAATGAGTTTGAGCGAGAAGAGATCGATTTAAGTTTAAAACGTGTTTATATGAACTTGCACTCTGATGGGAACGATAAAATTCTTCAATTTCTTAATATCGATGCTGTAGATTACTGCACATTTGGCAATTCTAAACCCTTTAGAATAAAAATAAGAAATGTGTTAAATGATAACTATACTTATTTTTATGTTAAAAAAGCAGATGCCTCTCGTATTTATGGTTTAGAGTTAGAGCATATGTTATCGCCTTATAATCTCAATTTTATGGTTTATGAAGATACATTAATAGAAGAACATATAGCAGGTATACCGGGAGATGAGTTTATAAAAAATATGCTCCCTTTATGTTCCGAGCCCGAAAAAGCGCAAATAGCTAAGGAATTTGTAAAGTTTAATGAACGTTGTATGATACGGCTTTTAGGAGATATGCGTTCGTACAATTATGTGTTTGTTCCTACTCACGATTTTGATCATGTTGTTTTTAAAATTAGAGCAATAGATTTCGATCAGCAATGCTATGAAGGAAAGTTTAAAGTTTATAGGCCACAATTTTTTAAAGAAAATATAACTATAGTAAAGTTGGTCTCTGAGAAATTCCAACAAGAATCTATCGATCAGTATATGGTTGAAGAACGTTCCATTGTAGCAAAACGTTTGATTAGTTATAATGATAGGATTAAAGCCCTTTTGCATTGTATGGTAACTGATTCTATAGCGCCACAAAAACATATCGATTTGTTAAAATCTCAAATATATCCTTATACTAAAGATGTGAAATTTAAGAAAAGTAAAAACATGGGAGAAATTCTTAGAACTTCTTTAGAGTATGTAAAACGAAATTATGAAGGTGTAATAACAAAGAATGGGTGATTAATTCCAATGTTCTTCAAAATCGAGATTATCATAATCATCGATATCAAAATCGTCGTCTTCATTTTCAAAACCATCGTTATCTGCTTCAAATAATTTTTCAGGAGCGGTTTCTGGAACTTGACCTTTTACAAACATAAGGTTTGGGTAATCGACACCTTCTGCTTCTTCTACGATTTCAGCAAGTTCAACATAAAAGGTCCACATGTTCATAAAATCGTATATGTATATAAGTTTTGTTTGTGCTTCATGTACGGTATCATCAAGGGAAGTTTCGTTCATTAAGCGCACTTGGTTTCCGCCTTCACTCATATCAAATAAAGAAATTTCCTCACCTTGGTTCCATTTATCATCACTGATGTAAAATGAGGCCATTTCTGAACCATCAAAACCAAAAGATTGGGTAATAATATTATGTAAATCTTCAAGAGTATCCGTTTCACGAATTTCTAAATCGCGAAAAATATCTTCTTCTGTATCATTATCTAGTATGACTCTAAATCTATAAATCATAAAGGTATATTAGTTCTAAATTAGTTTACAAAGATACTACTGTATTCTATATATTTTCAGAAACAAAAATTGTTTTTCTTTTGCTTTCTAAATATACATAAAATTGAATGCCTATTAAAATTGTAGCAATAACAATATGGAAAGGTTGCGATAAAAATGGGAAATTAAAATAGTACATTAAAATACCTGTAAAAACTTCTACAAAAATACAAATGAGTATTAAATTCATTTTTTTGTAACCTAAATTTAATTTTTTATTTGTAATAAATAACCAGCTGTTTATAAAAAATACAATAACAGAAAAAGTTCTATGAATGTAAAAAGAAATTGTAGGATTTGTCATCCATTGTTCTTTTATATACCCAATAGCTTTTACTTGCTCATCTACATGTTGTCTTACTTGGGTCCCCAAAATAATCTGAAGTAAAGACAAGCCTATTGCTAGTAGTACAATGTTTGAGAATAAATGATTATTTTTTTGTTTTTTGAAGCTAGTTTTAGAAGCATATATAATATATAATATAAAGGCAACTATAACTAAAGCCATAACCATGTGTATGGTAATTTTATAGGGTGCTAAATTAGAGTCTACAACGGTTTTTCCTAACCAGGCTTGAAACCCCATTCCGAAAACAGTAAGAATGGATAGTATTGTTATCCACTTGTTTTTTTTCCAAAACCAAAAAGACAATATTGTAAATATTAAAATAGGAATTCCAGAAAGCGCTCCACATAAACGATTAATATATTCTATCCAAGTATGAGTAGCGTTAAATTTTGCATAATCATGTTTGGTATAGGTTTCCCAATTTTCTGTATTCCATTTTTTTGTTGAAATAAAATCTTGTTTTGCAACTAATAAAGTTTCATTATTTATAATAATAGTGCCTTCATCATAATTATAATTTGGTTGAAATTGAATTTGATACTCTTCGGTAGGCGGTATGAAATATCCAAAGCATTTTGGCCAATCAGGACAACCCATTCCAGATCCCGTCATACGAACAACAGCTCCAGCAATAATCACTAAATAGACTAGTACCAACGCCGTTTTAGCAATGCTTCTGAAATATTTATCTATAAACGCTGTCATATATTAATAGGCGTTAGGCCTAGTTTTTTTCCTTTTTCTAGCATGAGTTTAAAAGCGGCTTCGTATTCATTTGGAATTTCTCCTTCTAAAATGGCTTCTTTTATAGCTTCTTTAATTTGCCCAATTTCTCTCGAGGGTTTTAAGTTAAACGTTTTCATAATTTCTTCTCCTGAGACTGGAGGTTGAAAATTACGAATTTGATCGCGTGCTTCAACCTCAATAATTTTGCTCCGAACTATTTTAAAATTGTTATGGTATTTATTAAATTTTTTCGGGTTTTTTGTGGTAATATCTGCTTCACAGAGAGTCATTAAATCGTCAACATAATCTCCTGCATCAAAAACTAATCGTCTTACAGCAGAATCTGTAACAATATCTTGAGCCAAAACAATGGGGCGTGAACTCATAAATACCATTTTTTGAACAAATTTCATCTTATCATTAAGTGGCATCTTTAAACGCTTAAATAAATGATATACCATTTTTGAGCCTTCAAATTCATGGCCATGAAACGTCCAGCCTACTTTCTTGCTAAATTTTTTAGTTGGTGCCTTTCCTATGTCATGTAATAGAGCCGCCCAGCGTAACCAGACATCTTTAGTATGCTTAGATATATTATCGACAACTTCTAAAGTATGGTAGAAATTATCTTTATGCTTTTGTCCTTCAATTTCATCAATTCCTTTTAGGGCGATTAGTTCCGGTAATATGTGCTGTAATAATTTTGTTTCTTCTAATAGTAAAAAGCCTAAAGAAGGCGTTTGGCTCTCTAAAATTTTATTTAATTCTACTACGATTCTTTCTTTTGTAATTATTTTAATGCGCTCATTATTCCGAGTTATTGCTTCAAGCGATTTAGAATCAATTTTAAAATTTAATTGGGTTGCAAACCTTATCGCTCGCATCATTCTTAAAGGATCATCGCTATAGGTAACATCTGGGTTTAAAGGTGTGCGTATTATTTTATTTTTAAGGTCTTCAATACCGTTAAAGGGATCTAATAATTCACCATAATTGTTTTCAGATAAATCCAATGCTATAGCATTAATATTAAAATCGCGTCGGTTTTGGTCATCTTGTAAGGTTCCATTTTCTACGATTGGATTCCTACTATTTTTAGAGTAGGATTCTTTGCGGGCTCCAACAAATTCAATTTCAATGTCATTATATTTAAGCATTGCTGTGCCATAAGTTTTAAAAACTTGTACTTTTGGCAGATTGGGTAGGTTTTTAGAGACTTCTTTAGCTAAGGTAATACCACTTCCAACAGCAACAATATCAATATCTTTAGGGGTACCTCTTTGTAATAAATAGTCGCGTACAAAACCTCCAATGACGTAGCAATCTAAATTTAGCTTTTTTGCAGATTGCGATATGATTTTAAAAACGTTATGTTTTAAGGCTTGTTTGTGATTCATTATAAATTTCAAATTTTAATTCCAAAGCACTTATATCTAATTTTGTGTTTGCAATTTGAGAAATTATTCTCTTATAATTTGAACTTCACCAGCGTTACTTAATTTAATAATAGATGATGGTTTACTAGTGTTCGTTTCTTGCGGCAAATTTACGACATAGTCTACACCTTTTAAAATATCATCACTTATTTCTTTAAAGGATTTAGGCGTTGGAAACCCACTAATATTTGCAGAAGTAGAAACCAAAGGCTTTCCTAGATACTTTATAAGTTTTTTGCAAAAATCATGATTAACAACTCTTATGGCAAGAGTATTGTTTTCTGCTATTAAATTTTCTGCAACACCAGCAGGATTATCGTAAATAACAGTAGTAGGGTGAGTTGCTAGTTCGAGAATATTATATGCCAGTTTAGGAACATTATCTACATGCTTTTCAAGCATACTAAAGTTGTTTACTAAGCAAATTAGTGCTTTTGAATCTTCACGTTGTTTTAGCTTATAAATTTTTTGTACCGCTTTAGAGTTTGTTGCATCGCAACCAATACCCCATACTGTGTCTGTAGGATAAAGAATAAGCCCACCTTTTTTAAGAGCTTCTAATGCGTTTGTTATTTCAGTTTGCATTTTTTTAGTCTTTCACAATTTTAATAAATTAATTTTTCAATTTTCAAAATATTCAAAAGCATCTATTATATCTAAATAAGCACCATTAAAGCCAGTGTCAATTATTTTTTTAAGATACGAATTGTCATTCCCAAAGATGATGTTCTGCCATTTTTTATCCCAGTACTTTACAACATAATTGCTTGTCCAATTAGGGTTTTCTTTAACAATAAAAGAGGGATTTCCAATCGACCAATTAGGTTGCCAGTAGTACCTATAGCTTTCAGCTTCTCCTATGCTTAAATAGCAAATTAGTAAGCGCTTACCCCCATTGGCTTTTTGTTTTAATTCTTTTATTTCTGTTGCGGTATATTCTTGGCCATCATAAAAGAAATCCATTATTATATAATCGTAATTGGTATTTTTTACTGCATTTATAAAACCTTGCTTTGTTGCATATTCATTATCAGGATTAATAAGGTAAAGAAAGTTTTTTGCTTCTTGTATGCTTGTAATATTTTTATTATTTTCATTATAAATAGATCTAGGATAATTAGGAATGTTGTCCAGTTCTCTTTTATCCGCTGAAAATGAGATGAAATTATTTTTATTATTAATCGTATAGGAGTTATCAATTTTTGATTGTGTTGAACAGTAATCGGTAATCATAATCTTAACATTACTATTGTATTTCAACATATTTAAAAAGGTTTGCGTCCATTTATTTTCTGGGTTTGGTGTTTTTTTGTTGTCAGCGTTATAACCATAATTTAAACTCTCAATACCAATTCCGTCAATTGAATTTATATAATTCAAATCAGGTAAATTTTTATCACTATCCATTACACTAACAAGTTCTACGCCATTTTGTGCGATAATTGCAAAATCTTGTTTTATATTTTTTGAATAAGTATTTATATTTTGAACAAAATCTTTCATTTCTTGTCTGTAGTTCATGTTGCCTGCCAAATCCTTGGGTGACATGTTTTTAATCTTACAGGAATTTAAACTTATTGATACAACAAAAAGTAGTATTAATGTCCTCATTTTTATTGATCTGTTTTTCATAATTGTTTTTTATAGCAAGTCCACTTT
>JAHDGB010000295.1 GCA_020627885.1 Flavobacteriaceae bacterium
AGATAAATAAATTTATTTCTATAGTAATAGTATTAATTTTAGCAATTGGTTTTTCTTACCTTTTTAATAATAATGCTATTTTTTTATTATATTTTTTATCTATAATTGGAGTTATTGGGATTTTATTCTTGCCATTATTTAAATATGAAATTAAAATAATTGCTTCATTAGCTTTTGTCATTTTATTCTTTTTACCATTAGGTAGTGATGGAGGGATATATAATGCAGGTTACGTTTGTATATGGTTGACTTTGCCTTTGTTTTTTATGTTTTGTTCAAAGTTAAAGGTGATAAAATTGACTGAGAAATTAGAAATGACCAGCTCTTTTTTAACCAGAAATCCTAGAGCTTTTGAATATCTTGGAATAGGAATCGCATTTGGGTTTTTTATAATCAAAATTCACAATATTTCTAATGAAGCCTATTTTGATATGGGGAGTAGGTTAAATAAAGTACATCCAATTAATAGCGAGCTTGCTATAGGTATATATACAACAGGAAAAAGAGCAAGGATTACTAATGATGTCTTATTAGAATTGAACAGACATATAAAAGAAAATGATTATTTGTTAGCTTACGACAATATTCCAATGCTAAATTACTTAACAAAAACAAAGCCCTATATGTATATTTCATGGGTATGGGTTTACGATAGTATTACATTTGAAAAACAATTATTAAGGGCTGAAACAGAAACTAAAACATTACCAGTTGTAGTGCAACAAAAATTTAATACTATAGGTACTTTTTCTGAGCCTATTGTGGATTATATGAGTGAGTCTAAAGAAGAAGATTATATATATAAACAAGGAAGAACAAAAGCTATGAATGCTTTTTTGAAGCGTAATGACTACAAAATTGTCTGGAGTAATGCTTATTTTAATATTTTAAAACCAAAACTTTAATTTTGAAAACTATTATTGCTTTTGATTTTGACGGCACCTTAACTAAAAAAGATTCTTTTTTAGAATTTATAAAGTTTAGTAAAGGAAGGCCTTTTTTTTATTTTAATATATTTTATATTGGATTACTTTGGGCTCTTTTTAAAATCAACCTATTAAAAAGGGATACAGCTAAACAGTATATTTTTTCTCATTGTTTTAAGGGGGTTTCGGTTAATTTATTTAATAAGAAATGCGAGCTTTTTTCAAGTTCTATTGAGAAAATTATTAGAAAGGGAGTATACACAAAGCTCTCTGAATACTTAAATAAGGGCTTTACAATAGTTATAATTAGTGCTTCAATTGAAAACTGGATAACACCTTGGGCATCCTCAAAAGGAATTAACACTGTATTAGCTACAATTCCAGAAATAGATAAAGTAGGCAGATTAACAGGTAAATTTAAAAGTAAAAATTGTGTTAATCATGAGAAGGTAAATAGATTATTAGAATTATTTCCAGATAGAAAATTGTATAACCTAATTTCATATGGAAATAGTGAAGGAGATAAAGAACTTTTAGAATTTTCTGATGTGGCACATTTAAATTATTTTAAATAAATACCTTTAGAGGATAAAACAAATTACTATTGCATAGTTACATCGTAAAAAAATATAATATAGAGTACAAATCACAATGGAATACATTCATTGCTAATGCTAAGAATGCTACGTTTCTGTTAAATCGTAATTTTATGGAGTATCATAACGATCGATTTAATGACCATTCTTTATTGGTTTTTAAAAGGGAAAAACTAATAGCAATTGTTCCTGCAAATAAGGTAGATAATACTTTATATTCCCACCAAGGGTTAACATATGGAGGCTTTATAATAAGTAATTCATTAAAGTTAAATGAAACCGTATTTGCTTTTAAAAGCGTTTTAGAGTTTTTAGAAACAAATGGCATTTCTAATTTTATTGTGAAAATGCTACCATCCATATATTCCACATGGCCTTCAGAAGAAATGGAATACCTTTCTTTTTTATTAAAAGGAAAACTAATACGACAAGATGTTTTATCTGTTATTAATAATTCTGCAGAAAAAATAACCATTTCTACTGTAAGAAAAAGAGGGGTTAAAAAAGCGAAGTTTCATAAGTTAATTATAAAAGAAGAATCAAATTTTGATTTGTTTTGGAATACTATTTTAACCCCTAATTTAGAGAGGAAGTATAATAAAAAACCAGTACATTCTTTAGAAGAAATAAAGTTATTGCACAGCCGTTTTTCTAAAAATATAAGACAATTTAATGTTTATAAAGAAAGCAAAATTGTTGCAGGAACTACTATTTTTGAAACAAAAAATGTGGCGCATGCTCAATACATTTCGGCAAGTGAAAACAAACAAGAACTAGGAAGTCTAGATTTCTTATTTCAACATTTAATTACAGTTGTTTTTAAAGATAAAATGTATTTCGATTTTGGAATTTCAAATGAAGATTCAGGAAAAAAAATGAATAAAGGATTACTTTATTGGAAAGAGAGTTTTGGTGCTCGAACAATAACACAAGATTTTTATAGTTTTGAAACTAAAAACCATATAAAATTAGCACATGTATTGGAATGATTAAGTTTTTAGATTTACATAAAATTAATG
>JAHDGB010000296.1 GCA_020627885.1 Flavobacteriaceae bacterium
TAAACGCTTTCAATGGCTTCATAATCACATCTATTTTGAGCCTGCAAATATACAATTTTTTATTAATCTATAGCCGACTTATAAACATTTTTTTGTTTATATCTTTTTTTTTGAAATAGTTAAAGGGTTTTTTGTTAATGTAGCGTATTCTTCCCTGTTTTTATAGATACTTATTGCATTAAAAATGGCTTCTTTAAACGAGTTGTTATCTGCTTTTCCTTTTCCTGCTATTTCATAGGCAGTGCCATGATCTGGCGATGTTCGTACTTTGTGTAACCCTGCGGTAAAATTTACACCTTGGCCAAAAGACAATGTTTTAAAAGGAATAAGACCTTGGTCGTGATAAGATGCTATTATAGCATCAAAGTTTTTGTAATTATCAGATCCAAAAAAACTATCGGCAGCATAGGGGCCATATACCAATTTTCCTTTTTCTTTTATGTTTTTAAGAGTTGGTCGCATTATTTTGTCATCTTCTTCACCTATTACCCCATTATCTCCTGTATGTGGGTTAATTCCTAATACGGCTATTTTGGGTTTGTTAATTTTAAAATCAGCTCTTAATGAGTGATATACGGTATCTATTTTTTGAGTAATTAATTTGGCTGAAATATGAGAAGAGACCTCAGAAACGGGTACATGATCGGTTAATAATCCGATTCTTAATGCCCCAGATATCATAAACATTAAACTATTGCCTTGCAGTTCTTTGGCTAAGTAATCGGTATGTCCAGGAAAATTAAAAGTATCAGATTGTATATTGTGTTTATTAATAGGTGCAGTAACCAACACGTCTATTTCTTCATTTTTTAATGCTTTTGTTGCACTTTCTAAAGACTTAATTGCGTATTCCCCTATTTTAGAATCTTCTTTTCCAAAATTTATAGTTACAGGTTCTTTCCAGCAGTTTAAAACATTTAATTTTCCCGAAGCTACCTTATTGATAGTATTAATGCTATTTAGGTTTAAATTAAATTTAAAATGATTTTTCACAAAAGACATGGTCTTAATTGAAGCAAAAATGACTGGTGTGCAAAATTCTAGCATTCTAGAATCTAAAAATGTTTTTAGAACAATTTCTGCCCCTATTCCATTTAAGTCACCAATGGATATTCCTACTATTATATTTTCTTCTTTCCTCATTAAACTGAATATGATAACTTTTGTTTGTAATTTTGCGCAAACAAATTTAACCAATTAATATTTTTTAAAACATGTTTACAGGAATTATTGAAACCATAGGAACTGTAATGAATATAGAATCTGAATTAGATAATTTAAATATTACTATTTCTAGTACTATTACTGCTGAGTTAAAAATAGATCAAAGCATTGCTCATAATGGGGTCTGTTTAACTGTTGTTTCTATTGAAAACGATATGTATACCGTTACTGCTATAAAAGAAACATTAAATAAAACGACAGTAGGGTTTTTAAAAGTTGGAGATTTAGTTAATCTTGAAAGAGCTATGAAATTAGGAGATCGGTTAGATGGTCATATCGTTCAGGGGCATGTAGACCAAACAGCGGTATGTACAAAAGCGTATGAAACAAGTGGTAGTTGGGTTTTTAGTTTTAAATATGATAATTCATTAAATAATATAACCATTGAGAAAGGTTCTATTACTATAAATGGGGTAAGTTTAACGGTCGTAGATTCTAAAAAGGATGGTTTTAGCGTTGCTATTATACCGTACACCTACGAACATACTAATTTTAATATTATAGAAATAGGTATGCCTGTAAATATAGAATTTGATGTTATTGGAAAATATGTAGCACGATTACACTCTATACAGATATAGATTTATGTTGTATTACGCTCTTTTCAATTTTAAAATTCTATAGGCACCATATAATAACCCTAAAGCTAATAGTATTATAAGCCCGTTATCTATTGGTAACCCAACAGGTGGTGGTGGTAGTGGCGGAGGTGGTCCCTGCGCAGCGCACATAATACTTATTACTGAAAATAAGGCGGTTGTTATTGTAGTTTTCTTTTTTTTCATGTCGATTTGAGTACGTAAATTTAAAAAAAAAAATTTCTCCACAAAACTTTTAAACACTTTTTTATCAAAAAACATCTGCAAAGCGCAAAAAAAAACGACAAATCACGTAGTTTTTGTTTTTTAAAAATCGATAAAAAATCGACAAAATTTTTAAAAGTATTGTTTTACAGTTGTTTATAATCAATTAGCATGCCAAGCTTAGATATCGAATAAAATTTGACGTATTTCTGTTGTTGATAATAATATAAGGCAATTATTGTGCTAACTTAAGGAGTTTTTATTTTTTGCCTTACAAATCGTAAGGCGAAAAAATTCATTACTTAAATTCTATTGTTTTTCTTAGCACAATATTAAGAAACGTCTCTGAAATAGGAACACATCTTAATGTTAAGTAATTAGTTGTTATTTATCATGTCTTAGGGAGAAGTGATTTATAGCAAACAGGGTTCTACATAGGACCCTGTTTTTAATTCTAGGAGGGTTTAATACCCCGAGGCTTGCCTCGCCAGTAAATGTTTAAAGTT
>JAHDGB010000048.1 GCA_020627885.1 Flavobacteriaceae bacterium
GCTTTTACATTTGCCATTTCTTCTGCTTTAAAGATTGCTGTATGCGAAGCTACTACTCTTTTAAACTCTTTATTAAATTCAATAATTTTGAATTCAGCAGACTCCCCTTTACCCAGTTTCTTTCCATCTTCTTTTTCAAGATGACGAGAAGGTACAAAAGCAACAATATCTTCATTAAAAACAATGGTTGCACCTTTATCTACAACTTCAGCAATTTCTGCTGTATGTGTTGTGTCTAATGCAAATTCTGCTTCATATTTATCCCAAGGATTATCTGTTGTTTGTTTATGTCCTAAAGATAATTTACGACCTTCAACATCTAATTCTAAAACAATAACTTCTAGCTTATCACCTACGTTACAGAATTCGCTAGGGTGCTTGATTTTCTTAGTCCAAGATAAGTCTGAAATATAAATTAATCCGTCAATCCCTTCTTCTAATTCTACAAAAACACCAAAGTTTGTAAAGTTACGTACCACACCTGAGTGCTTTGATCCTAGTGGGTATTTAGTAGTAATATCTGTCCACGGGTCTGTTGATAATTGCTTAATACCAAGCGACATTTTACGATCTTCTCTATCTAATGTTAAGATTTGAGCTTCAATTTCGTCTCCTACTGATACAAAATCATTAGCAGAACGTAAGTGAGTAGACCATGACATTTCAGAAACGTGAACTAATCCTTCTACACCTTCTGCAACTTCAATAAACGCACCGTAATCTGCTATTACAACAACTTTACCTTTTACTTTATCACCAACATTAACCTCTTCACCTAAAGCATCCCAAGGGTGCTTACTTAATTGTTTAAGTCCTAATTGTATTCTAGATTTATTTTCATCGAAATCAAGTATTACAACATTTAATTTTTGGTCTAACTCAACAATTTCGTTTGGATGATTAATTCTAGACCAAGAAAGATCTGTAATATGAATTAATCCATCTACACCACCAAGATCGATAAATACACCATAAGATGTAATATTTTTAACCACACCTTCTAATACTTGACCCTTTTCTAATTGACCAATAATTTCTTTCTTTTGCTCCTCTATATCTGCTTCGATAAGTGCTTTATGAGAAACAACTACGTTTTTAAATTCGTGGTTAATTTTAACAACTTTAAATTCCATTGTTTTATTAACGTACTGATCATAATCTCTAATTGGTTTAACATCAATTTGGGACCCTGGCAAGAATGCTTCTATTCCAAAAACATCTACAATCATACCTCCTTTAGTTCTGCATTTTACAAAACCATTAACAATTTCACCAGTATCGTGTGCGTTATTTACTCTATCCCAAGCTTTAATGACACGAGCTTTTCTGTGAGATAATACTAATTGACCAGTTGCATCTTCACGCACATCAATTAATACTTCTACTTTATCTCCTACTTTTAAACCTGGATTATAACGAAATTCATTTAATGAAATAACGCCCTCAGATTTAGCGTTAATATCTATAATCGCATCTCGTTCTGTTAAATGAACAACTTCCCCAGTTACAACTTCGTCATCTAAAGTGTCAACAAAATTTTCGGCTACTAATTTTTCAAACTCTTTTAATTGAGAATCTTCAACCTCATCAATACCTTCTTGGTAATTATGCCAATTGAATTCTTTTAAAAATTTTTCTGGATTAACTTGAGCTTCAGAGATTACTGGAGTCTCTTGTTTAGCTACGTTTTCTAATGTAGCTTCTGCTTGTTTTGCTTTTTCAGCCATTGCAGATAATAATTTGTATTCTGGTTGTTTTTGGAAGATTTTAATCAAATTAACAAACAGAAGTGTTATTTTTTTTCATTTACCCCCTTCAGTCTTCCAAATTATATTTGCTAAAAGGTCTGCAAATATAATGCTTACAAGCCATTTCACCTAATCTTCTATTAATTAATTTTAACTGATTTTCAATAAAATAACGACTATCCCTAAATTATAAATACCTTAAATTGCATTTTTAGAATATTTTGTTACCTTTAGGATTCACAAATAAACAAACTATTATTATGGCTGTAAGAGCAAAATATCAAGATGTACTAGAACTAGGAGAAAAACTAAACATTGCTAACGGAGATGTTTCTGAAGTAAATGGAATACTTAAAGTTTCTGGTACTGCTAAAACTCAATATGAAAAAAACTTATTGTGGGATGCAATAAAAAATGCTGGTGGTGAAAACCCAAGCGATATTATTGCTGATATTAATGTTGAAGACACTAGTATTTTTCATAGACATATAGTGCAAAGTGGTGAAACTTTAGGAAAAATTGCTAAACAATATTATGGTAGCGCTGGTAAATACCAAGAAATTTTTAAAGCTAATACTGATATTCTAAAGAATCCTGATGTTATTCATCCTGAGCAGGAATTAATTATTCCGAATATATAACAGGAATTAAAAACTTAATACATTAGAAAAGCCGGAGTTTAATTAATAAAATTCGGTTTTTTTCTATCTAAAGCTAGAATAATTATTCTAGCTTTTAAATACACGCTCAACTAATCTTAAAATTAGTTTAAACTGCTCTTCTTGAGTTAAACCTGTATTATCAATCACTATAGCATCTTTAGCTTTTCGTAATGGAGAATCTTCACGATGTGAATCGATATAATCGCGTTCTTGCACATTTTTCAAGACGTCTTTGTAAGTAACATTGTCTCCTCGAGCAATTAATTCATCAAAACGTCTTTTAGCACGCTTTTCAGGAGAAGCAGTCATAAATATTTTTAATTTAGCGTAAGGAAAAACTACTGTACCAATATCTCTCCCATCCATAACAACGCCTTTATCTTTGCCCATTTGTTGTTGTTGCTTCACCAATTGGTATCGTACTTCTGGTATTGCGGCAACTTTGCTTACATAACTAGACACTTCGAGAGTACGAATCTCTTTTTCGATATTCTCCCCATTAAGATAAACTTCTGCAAAACCAGCTATAGGATTAAATTTAAAACTAATTTTTACATTATTTAATTTAGATACCAATGCAACGACATCAAAATGATCATCCCCTATTAAATTATTAGTCATTGCAAAATAAGTAACTGCTCTATACATAGCTCCTGTATCGACATAAGTATAGCGCATGTGTTTCGCCAATTCCTTAGCTACTGTACTTTTTCCTGTAGATGAATAGCCATCTATAGCTATAGTTATCTTATGCACTATTGTATATCTATTTGAATACCAAAGAAATTAGAATTTGCTGCACTAGTATATTTAGCATGTGTATAGCTAAACCTAAATCGTTTTAATTTTAAAGAAAAACCAGCAGATAAACCCGAAAAAGTTCTCTGTTCTTCAATTCTAAGCTCTTCCCCTCTTCTAAAGTTATAGCCTAATCGTAGATTAAATCCTTTTTTAGGAAATAATTCTACACCTACAATTGTATGTCTTATAATTTCACCAAAAAAACTAACTTCTTCTTCTGTTTGATTATTTTCTAAATCTGTGATTACTCTTGATGGATTTGAGAAAGAAATGGGCCATTGTTGCAAATTTTGAAGTGTAAAATGCCAACGTATAGGTACATTTTCCAATTCCTGAGATAGTCCTAAGTTTACTTCTAATGGTAAAGACTCTTTAACATCCTCATAAGTCGTAACCTGAGTTCCTAAATTCCGAATTACCAGAGTCGCTTGAAACGCTTCTTCTTTCTTTGAATATAAAATACCTAAATCTGTAGCTAAACCTGTCGATTTATATTGCTCTAATGTAGAAGATATAAACTTAATATTTGCTCCTCCATAAAAATCACTTTTTCCTAATTGTTTTGCATAACCAACAGAAATAGCAGTTTCGTTTCCTGTAAAAGTAGACGTCGCATTCCCTAATTCATCATACCCCTCAAAATCACCATATCCTATATAATTAATTCCTATATGAAAAGTATTGGTAATGTTCTTAGTTTCATTATCTAACTCTTTTTCTTTACTAAAAGTGCGCGCATATGCCACATTACCATATGAAATCCCTCCCAAATAGTTAGTGAAATTAGCTGAAACCTGATTATGCATTTCAGAATTAATTGTTGCAGGATTATATAAAGGCTGAGTTACATCGTAATCAACATTTGTAATTGACTTCCCCCCTAATGCAGCTTGTCTTGGAGATGCAACTAAATTTAAGAATTGATATGTAGATTTCCCTCCTAACTGTCCGTAAGAATAAACACTAAAAGATAAAACAAATAATACGGTTAAATTTCTAATCATATATACTGCAAAATAACTAAAACCTATCCAAAAACGAGAAATAACCTAATTTATTTTTGATTAATTTTTAACTCTTGACCTATACTTAAGTGATTTAAAACTAGTCCATTTATTTTCTTTAACTCTTGAACGCTTAAGCCAAATTGCTTAGATATGCTGTACAATGTATCCCCTCTCTTCACTTTATATATGGGAGACTGATTAACCACTTTTACATCCTCTATAGAAACTATATTATCTTCTTTAGTAACTGTTTTAACAAAAGGTTTTGTTTTTGTATTTACAAATGTTTTTTTTTGGTTTTCTCTAGTTATATTTACACTTGGAGCATTTAAAGAAGTTGGCGTTTGTCCTGGTCTTAATTTAGCAACAATAGTCTCTTTCCCGCTAGTACCTTTCACTGGGCTGCTCGACTTTATTGGTGTTTTTTTTATGATTTTTAATTTCTGACCAATACTCAAACTTGTTTTAGACAATTCATTTTGTGCCTTTAATGCCGATAAAGACAACCCTTTTTTTCTTGCAATAGAAGACAAAGTCTCTCCTTTTTTTACAACGTGAGTTTTAACATCGGTATAAATTACCCCCATTTGTGTGGTTTCTAATGCTGTAACGTCAGTGTTAACATGTGGCATATAAACAAACTCTCCTGTTTTTGTAGACATGAAAGCCTCTTTATCTTCAATTGTAATGGGTATAAACTCTTCTTCAATAGAGGCCATCTCTTGAGCAAATGAATGAATTGATAATAAAAATATTAAAATAAAGCCTTTGTATTTCATAATGTTTTGTTATTACTGATATGGTAAAAAACAAGTTTTTTCCATTTAAAAATTATAATTTTTTTGCGTTTCTTACTTTAGTGTTTGTTATTGCAAAATTAATAACTTCTTTCATATCATTTACATAGTGAAAAGTTAATCCTTTTAGGTATTCTGGTTTAATTTCATCAATATCTCTACGGTTTTCTTCACATAATAAAATGGATTTTATTTTTGCTCTTTTTGCAGCTAATATTTTTTCTTTTATCCCACCTACCGGCAACACTTTTCCTCTTAATGTAATCTCACCAGTCATTGCCAAACTGTTCTTAACTTTTCTTTGGGTATATAATGAAACTAAAGAGGTAAGCATCGTTACTCCTGCACTAGGCCCATCTTTTGGGGTAGCCCCTTCGGGAACATGTATATGTACGTTATATTTATCAAAAATTTCTGGATTAATACCAAAATCTTTAGCGTTAGATTTTATATATTCCATTGCTATTGTCGAAGATTCTTTCATTACTTTTCCTAAGTTTCCCGTAATAGTTAAGTTTCCTTTTCCTTTCGACAATATAGATTCTATAAATAAAATATCTCCTCCTACTCTAGTCCATGCTAATCCTGTAACTACCCCTGCTACATTATTATTTTCATATTTATCACGTTCTAGTTTTGGCCCTCCTAGAACTTCTATAATATCATTATTAGAAATTTTTACATTGTATGCTTCCTCCATTGCTATATTTCTAGCGGCATAGCGCACCATTTTAGCAATTTGTTTTTCTAAACCACGAACACCAGACTCTCTTGTATATCCTTCTACTATTTTTTCTAATTGTGGTTTCCCTATTTTTAAATGACTAGCATCTAAACCATGCTCTTCCAACTGCTTTGGAAGTAAATGAATTTTAGAAATTTCAACTTTTTCTTCAATAGTATATCCACTTACATTAATAACCTCCATACGATCTCTTAATGCAGGTTGTATTGTAGATAAACTGTTAGAGGTTGCGATAAACATGACCTTAGATAGGTCATACCCCATCTCTAAAAAATTATCATGAAATTCACTATTCTGTTCTGGGTCTAAAACTTCGAGTAAGGCAGATGAAGGGTCTCCTTGGTGAGAATTAGAAAGCTTATCTATCTCATCCAAAACAAAAACAGGATTAGATGTTCCTGCTTTTTTTAAACTTTGAATAATTCTTCCAGGCATAGCTCCTATATAAGTTTTTCTATGCCCTCTAATTTCTGCTTCATCTCTTAATCCTCCTAAAGACATTCTTACATACTCTCTTCCTAACGCTTCAGCTATAGACTTTCCTAACGATGTTTTTCCAACACCTGGAGGACCATATAAACAAAGAATTGGAGATTTCATATCGTTCCTCAATTTCAAAACGGCTAAATACTCAATAATACGTTTTTTAACATCATCTAAACCATAATGATCGCGATCTAAAATCTTCATCGCTCGCTTTAAATCAAACTTATCTGCACTATACTCATTCCAAGGCAAATCTAAAAATAAATCTAAATAATTACGCTGAATTGAGTATTCTGCAACTTGAGGATTCATACGATGCATTTTTGCAATTTCTTTTTCAAAATGCTTTGCAACTTCTTCATTCCATTTCTTTTTCTTAGCCCTCACTTTCATTTCATCGAGCTCCTGTTCATTACTTACCCCCCCTAATTCTTCTTGAATGGTTTTCATTTGTTGATGTAAGAAATACTCTCTTTGTTGCTGGCTCATATCACTCTGAACCTTAGACTGTATATCATTTTTCAACTCTAATTTTTGAAACTCTACATTCATAAAACGTAATGTTTCTAAAGCTCTAGATTTAAGATCGTTTAATATTAATAAGGACTGCTTCTCTTTTACTGATAAATTCATATTAGATGATACGAAGTTTACTAAAAAAGAATTACTCTCTATATTCTTAATTGCAAAAGAAGCTTCACTAGGAATACTTGGGCTATCTTTTATAATTTGCAAAGCAAGTTCTTTTATAGATTCTATAATTGCAGAAAATTCTTTACTCTTTTTTGCTGGTTTACTATCTGGTACATCTTTAATAGTAGCATTTAAATAAGGTTCTTCAGAAATAACCTTATCAATTTCAAAACGCTTTTTTCCTTGTATAATAACTGTAGTATTACCATCGGGCATTTTTAACACCTTTAATATTCGAGCAACAGTACCTACTTGATACAAATCTTTAGCTAAAGGATCTTCAACCTCTTCATCTTTTTGAGCCACGACACCTATTACCTTTCCTCCTTTATTTGCATCATTTATTAATTTTATAGATTTATCTCTACCCGCAGTAATTGGAATAACTACTCCTGGAAATAACACCGTATTCCTTAGCGACAAAATTGGTAATGATTCTGGTAACTCTTCATTATTTATAGCTTCCTCATCTTCGGGAGTCATTAATGGAATTAACTCTGAGTTTTCATCAAAATCCTGTAGTGACAAACTGTCAAAACTTATTACATTAGATTTTTTCATATACATATATAAGTCAAACTGTCATTATTTAATCAATAACAACTTGATATTTTTTTTGTTTCAATTATTAAAAAACTATTTCACCCCTGATTGTCAACATGATAACAAATACAAAACCTACAATAGTTATTGTATTCAGACAATTTGCATGCCACCCTTTAAAAACTAATTATTCAAAATGCAACTAAACATTAATTAAAAAAAATATTAAAAACTGTAACAAACAATACGAAGTGCTATCTTTAAAATAACAAACCATTACAATTGACATTAACCAACCATAATACAGAACAATTAATAAAGCTATGTGTTTCTGGCAATCAATTTGCTCAATTAGAAATATATAACCGATACTATAAAGCAATGTACAATACTGCTTTTCGTATTGTAAAAAATAGTTATGAAGCAGAAGATGTTATGCAAGATTCATTCTTACTAGCATTTACTAAGCTAGAAACCTTAAAAGATATTAAAACATTTGGTGCTTGGCTAAAACGAATTGTAGTAAATAATAGTATTCAGCATTATAAGAAAACAAATAAGAGAGATGAAGTAGGCATAAACGATTTACTTTACAAAATCGAAGATGAAAATGATGGCTTATCAAGCGATACAGAAATTTATAATATAAAAGCGAAACAAGTTATAGAAACTTTAAACACATTAAAAGACAATTACAGAGTTGCATTAACATTACATTTAATTGAAGGTTACGATTATGACGAAATAAGCAGTATAATGAATATATCTTATGCAAACTGTAGAACAACTATATCTAGAGCTAAAGATAGTTTAAGAAAAAAAATGACCTCTGTAATTGGGTTTTAAATAAAATTATGAAAAAAGATACTTTAAAAGATTTGTTTAAACACCTAGAACATGATTTTGATCTTGAAATACCAAATTCAGGACATGAAAATCGGTTTCTAGAAAAATTAAACACTCAAAACCAACAGCAAGTCGTTAACAGTTATAAATCTAAAAGAAGCCTATGGAGGCCATTACTAGGATTAGCTGCCTCTATAGTCTTAATAGTTACTATAGCATTTAACTTCTCCATAAAAAAAGAACCATTAGGCTTAGCTAGTGTTTCACCAAAGATGGCTGAAACTCAAAGCTTTTTTGCAGCTATTATAGAAGAAGAGCTTTCAAAAATAGAAAAAGAACGTGCCCCAGAAACCGAATGGCTAATTAATGATGCCATGACACAAATAAAAACTCTTGAAAAACAATATAATAATTTAAAAATAGATCTTAAAGAAAGTGGCAATGATAAACGTGTTATACATGCCATGATTAATAATTTTTATAATCGTATAGAGTTATTAAAAACTGTTTTAAAGAGTATTGAAGAAGTTAAACTAATTAAAAACAATTTTGATGAAAAGAGCAATATTATATAAAACCAGTTTAGTTTTCTTTTTATTCCCCTTAATGATATTTTCAAATAATGGAGAAAAAGGGAAATACATAAAAGAAAAAACAATAAAAAAAGAATTTAATGTTAGTAAAAACACTACACTAAAAATAGATAATAGCTATGGTAATTTAGACATTGTAACCTGGAACGAAGACCGTATAGAGTTTCAAATATTAATTCAAACTAGCGGTAAAGATGAAGAAAAAGTACAAGAAAAACTAGACGACATAAGTGTTAGTTTCGATTCTTCTTCAGATTATGTTTCTGCAGTTACCAAATTTTCAAAAAACAAGCCGAGCTCGTGGTGGAAATGGAACTCTAGCAACAATGTAAACATGAAAATAAATTATTTAGTCAAAATCCCTATAACTAATAATATAGATTTAGATAATGACTATGGCGCTATTAATATCGCAAAATTAGAAGGAAAAGCTATTTTAAATTGTGATTATGGCAAAATAACAACCAAAGAACTATTAGCAGACAACAACGATATAAGTTTCGATTATTCTAACAATTGTTATTTTGAATATATAAAAAGTGGTAAAATTAATGCAGACTATAGCGATTTTACTGTTTCGAAAACTAATGCTATCTCTATTAATGCAGATTACACAAAATCTAAAATAGAAATAGCTGAAAATATCAATTACAACTGCGATTATGGCGCCGTTACTGTAGAAAAAGTAAACAATTTAAAAGGAAATGGCGATTATTTAACAGTGAAAATAGGCGAAGTTTATAAAAACATTTCTATTAATGCAGATTATGGTTCTATAAAAATAGAACACCTTACTAAAAGCACTGAAAGCGTTTCTATTGAGGCCGATTATGTAGGTGTAAAATTAGGCTACGATTCTGATTTTGATTTTAATTTTCAAATAGAATTAGAATACGGCTCTTTAAAGCATGATGATGGGCTTGAATTTTTAACCAAGCGTATTGAATCGTCAGACAAATATTACGCAGGCTACCATGGTTCTGAAAATTCTGGAAAAAATATTAGAATAAATTCTGAATATGGAGGCGTAACATTTAATCGATATTAATCTCAATAAATCAAAAAAATAAACACTTATGAAAAAATTAACACTAATCGTAATAACTCTAGCATCATTAAATATAGTAAATGCGCAATGGGGCAAAAAAACCATTAAAGGAAATGGCAATATAACTACCGTATCAAGAAGCACTTCTCAATATGATATTATTAATTGTGCAGGATGGATGGATTTTGTTTTAATTAAGGGAGAAGAGGGAAATATAAAAATTGAAGGAGAAGAAAACCTATTAGAATATATAATAACAGAAACAAAAGATAATAAACTATACATAAAAACAAAAAACGGTGTAAATTTAAAAACAAGTAAAAACAAAACAGTTACCATAACAATTCCTTTTAAGGATATTGATAAAGTATCTCTATCTGGCTCTGGTGATGTTATTACTAAAGATAAAATTCTAGCTAATAATTTTGAGGTAAAAATAGCTGGGTCTGGAGATATCATACTCGATGTTGATGCAAGTTATATTAACGCAGGAATATCTGGCTCTGGAGATATTACCTTAAAAGGAAACACAGAAGACCTTAAAGCTAGTGTTACAGGATCGGGCGACTTTCATGGCTTTAATTTACAAGCAAATAATACCGAAGCCGTAGTTATTGGTTCTGGAGATGTTATGGTAGTTAGTAATAACAAACTTAAGGCGAGAGTAACCGGATCTGGAGATATTGAATATAAAGGCAATCCTAAATACGAAGATTCAAGAATAACAGGATCTGGTTCAATTAGTAAGTAATTTGCACAAGCCGAACTTAAAAATACTAAAATAGCCTAATAAAAAATGCTGCCAATAAGAGTGGCATTTTTTATTTTCTTAAATCCAAGTTATCCAGAACTGGTACTACAAAAAATGTAATAGATAAAAAACACGAAGTCAACATCTTTTTTAGGAACAAACATTCACATATAAAAAACCTATAACAACCACACACCAATTAACAATTATTTGTTTTTTAACACTAAAAACAACATTTACCTGATTATTTAACACAAAAAACAATATTATATACAAATAAAAAGCATAAAATTCAGTTTTTTACTTATATTTAACTTCACTAGCAGCAGACTCCCTCTGCTTCTAAATGTTAATTAATCACTAAATAACCATGAAATACTTGCGTCCCTCTCAAGGCTTTTATAGCTATGGCAAAATTTTCGTTGCTACATTATTATTATTTTTATTATCACTAAAAGCTATATCTCAAGGACCTGGCTGCCCTAATGTTAATGCAGGAACAGATGTTACAATAGATTGCACAACCAATGCTTGCACAGATTTAACTGCAACTTTTTTAAATACTGGAGAAACAAATTCATATGATGTTACCTCTATTCCTTACGCCCCACCACATCCTTTCATAGGGTTAGCAAACGCTATTGGAGTAGGAACAGACGATATATGGTCTGGTATAATCAATTTGCCTTTCGATTTTTGTTTTTTTGAAAGCACTTATAATCAAATTCAAGTAGGATCAAATGGTGTCTTACGTTTTGATGTTGATGCAAATGACACGACCAACGAATGGCAATATACCGAAGACATTCCTAATAATGTCAACTTAGCATTAGCCGAAGCTAATATTTTTGGAGTTTCTCACGACATTGACCCTAGTGTTTTATCTACAAATCCTGAGATTGCTTGGGAGGTCATTGGAGCTGCACCATGCAGAACCTTTGTTTTATCTTTTGCTAATGTTGCAAACTTTTCATGTAACGATCTAATATCTACTTCACAAATTATACTTTATGAAACAACAAATGCTATTGAAATCTATGTAAAGGATAAACCAAGTTGTAATACCTGGAATAATGGAAATGCAATTTTAGGAATTCAAAATAACCCTGGGGACACCGCTTTTACAGCTCCCGGAAGAAACACTTCCGATAGCCCATGGACAGCAACAAATGAAGCATGGCGTTTTACTCCAAACGGAACTCCAAACTACGTATTAACATGGTTTGATGAAAACGGAACCAATTTAGGAAATACTCCAACGATTAATGTTTGCCCTACAATAACCACAACATATACTTCTCAAGTTACTTATACAAATTGTAATGGAAATGTAATAGAAGTAGAAGATGAAGTAATCGTAACTAGCAATAATCCTACTAATCCAAATGCTGGCACAGATGGAGCTATTGCCATATGCACAGATGACACATCAACCATCAATCTGTTTGACAGTCTTGGAGGTACTCCAGATACTGGAGGCACATGGAGCCCAACTCTGAATAGTGGAACTGGAATTTTTAACCCAACAATAGATCCTGCTGGCACTTATATTTACTCTGTAAGTGGGGCACCATGCCCAGACAACACTGCAAATGTTACCGTTTCTTTATCTACTCCTGTTAATGCAGGCACAGATGGCACTTTATCGATATGTAATTCTAATAATGCGACTATAGATCTATTTACGTTATTAGGAAACAATCCTGATTATGGAGGAGCTTGGACCCCAGTTCTTAATAGTGGAACTAGTATATTTGATCCTACAATAGATCCTTTTGGCACCTACACTTATTCAGTTACCGGAATCACACCTTGCGCTTCAGACACTGCTGAAGTTGTTCTTATCAGTAATAGCCAACCAAACGCTGGTATTGATGGTGCCGAAACCATATGTATGGGAGACACTACAACTATTAATCTTTTTGATAGCCTTGGAGGCAACCCTGATACAGGAGGAACATGGAACCCTCCTCTTAATAGCGGAACTGATATTTTTGACCCCGCAATAGACCCAGCAGGAACCTATACCTATTCCATTACAGGAATTGCCCCTTGCATAGATAATACTGCCAATGTGGTTATCTCCTTTTCTACTCCTGCTAATGCAGGCACAAATGGTTCATTGTTAATATGCGATTCTAGCAGTTCATCAACAGATCTTTTCACCTTACTCGGTAACAACCCCGACATAGGAGGAACTTGGACTCCAACCCTTAATAGTGGAACTGGTGTTTTTGATCCTACAATAGATACCCCAGGGACTTATACCTATTCTGTAACCGGAAACTCTCCTTGCCCATCAGACACAGCAGAAGTTATTGTATCCAGTAATAGCCAACCAAACGCTGGTATTGATGGTGCCGAAACCATATGTATGGGAGACACTACAACTATTAATCTTTTTGATAGCCTTGGAGGCAACCCTGATACAGGAGGAACATGGAACCCTCCTCTTAATAGCGGAACTGATATTTTTGACCCCGCAATAGACCCAGCAGGAACCTATACCTATTCCATTACAGGAATTGCCCCTTGCATAGATAATACTGCCAATGTGGTTATCTCCTTTTCTACTCCTGCTAATGCAGGCACAAATGGTTCATTGTTAATATGCGATTCTAGCAGTTCATCAACAGATCTTTTCACCTTACTCGGTAACAACCCCGACATAGGAGGAACTTGGACTCCAACCCTTAATAGTGGAACTGGTGTTTTTGATCCTACAATAGATACCCCAGGGACTTATATCTATTCTGTAACCGGAAACTCTCCTTGTCCATCAGACACAGCAGAAGTTATTGTATCCAGTAATAACCAACCTAACGCTGGTATTGATGGTGCCGAAACTATATGTATGGGAGACACTACGATTATTAATCTTTTTGATAGCCTTGGAGGCACCCCAGACACAGGAGGAACATGGAATCCTCCTTTAAATAGCGGAACAGATATTTTTGATCCCACAATAGACCCAGCTGGAACTTATGTTTACACTATAAGTAATACTCCTTGCCCAGTCGACACTGCAAATGTCATTATTTCCTTTCATACCCCTGTTAACGCTGGCACTGACGGCTCTCTAACAACATGTGATGATAATAATACAATTATAGACCTTTTTACTTTATTAGGAAACAACCCAGATAGCGGAGGAACCTGGAGTCCACCTCTTAATAGTGGAACTGGCATTTTTGATTCTGCTATCGACTCAGAAGGAACATACACATACACCCTAGATGGAATTTCTCCCTGCCCTTCAGACGCAGCAGAAGTAACAATCACCTTAAACAGCTTGCCTATTGTTTTACAACCTGACAATTTAATACTATGCGATTTAAATAATGACAATGTTGAAGCTTTTGACCTAGAACAACAAACCGACTTCATTATAGCCGACAATGTTAATCATACAGTTACATATCATATTAGTCAATTAGACGCCAATAATGGCGTAAATAATCTTATTAGCCCATATAATAATATTACTAATCCTCAGACCATTTATTCGAGAGTAGAAAATATTAATACCAATTGCATAAATACTAGTATTAACTTTGATCTAGTTTTAAATACTACCGTTATAGCTAACCCAGATTCCTATGAACTTTGTGATGATGATTTAGAAACCGATAATGATTCTGCAAATGATAGCACTATCTTTAATTTACAATCGAGAGATATTAATATTTTAGGACCTAATCAAACTGCTACAGGTTTCACTGTAACTTATTACCTAAACCAAAATGATGCTAATAACTCCTTAAACCCATTACCTTCAAATTATGAAAATGTAATAAACCCACAAATAATTTATGCAAGAGTTGAGAATAATACCACTTCGTGTTTTGCAATATCTGAAGTGCAGTTAATAGTAAACCCACTACCCTTCTTTGAGTTAGATAATAAATATGCATTCTGTATAGACAATAATGGCGAAGTTATTTTACCATTTCCTGTAATAGATACTAACCTAGATAATACCAACTATACTTTTGAATGGTATATAAATAATACCTTAATTACTGGAGAAACCAACAGCAACATTACCCCTATACAATCTGGAATTTATTCTGTAATAGTTACCAATAGCAATACAAACTGTTCATACGAACAAAACACAGAAGTTATTGAAAATATGATACCTTCTATTGAATTACAACAAGCATCAGTAACATTTATTGAAAACAATGATGTATTAGCAACTGCCACAAATAATGGAAGCACAACAGCATCTTACGAGTTTAGCTTAAACAATGGTCCATGGGTAACCAACGGTACTAACACCTATCTTTTTGAGGATGTTCCTGCTGGAGAACATGTTATAAGCGTTAGAGATATAAATGGATGTGGAGAAGCAAGCTCTTCTATTATTTTATTAGATTTCATACCTTATTTTACCCCTAATGGAGATGGCTTTCATGACACTTGGAATATTATAGGTATTGAAAATCAGCCAGACGCTGTAATATACATTTTCAACCGTTATGGCAAGCTATTAAAGCAACTAGATCCTACTGGAGAAGGATGGAATGGAACCTACAACAATTACGTATTACCTTCAAGCGACTACTGGTTCTCTTTAAGTTATAAAGACCCAAATACTAATGAACCTAAAAGCTTTAAATCGCATTTTACGCTTAAACATTAACTTTCAAAAAAACAAAAATTTAATAGAAGTAATAATATACTCTACCCCAATTGCTATCACTATAAAACCAATTATTCTTGATAAAGCATTAATTCCTGAAGCGCCTAGAAACTTCACAATAAGATGCCCGCTTTTAAGGATAACATAAATAAAGAAGGTAACAATTAAAATAGCCCCTATAATAATGATTATATCTTTAGTTAATATATATTCTTGATTGTATGCAATTAATAACGATATGGTGCCAGGCCCAGCCAGCATTGGTATGGCCAATGGCGTTAAAGCTATTGCTGTTCTAGAATGTATATCCTCTTGAATTCGTTTTCGTTTCATCCCCTTATGCTCACCAAACTTACCAGTTAACAAAGCAAAACCCGAGGAAGCAATAATTAACCCTCCTGCAATTTTTAATGCACTCAAACTTATTCCAAAAAAGGATAATATATATTTTCCTGCAAAAAAAGACAGTAACAAAATAATAAGAACATCTACTGCTGTCCAAAAAGCAATAAGTGCTCTTTCTTTTTTTGAATGCTC
>JAHDGB010000049.1 GCA_020627885.1 Flavobacteriaceae bacterium
AAAGACTTAAATTGCTTTAACTTACCACTTTTAGATCGTTTAATTTTATCTAATTTTTCGAATGTAATTGTTAAACCTGTTTCTAGGTAACGAGCTACTGCACCATTAATTGCTCTTATTTTTTCTTTAGAAAGAGCTATAGAACTAACATACTTTATATTAAAAGTATCTATTTTTACTTGCTCTATAATGAACTCTTTTACGTTTGATTCGTCTTCTATAACAGTTTTAGTAATATAATAAAAGGTTAGTCCTGCTGCTTTTTTTCCGCTGGGTAAAATGGCTAAATCACTAGTTCGACCTGAGAGTTTTTCTAAAATAGGCTTACTTACTGTACTCTTTTTTGACAATATTCCTAGGTCTCCTAATTCATAACGAATAAAAGGATGTGCTTTATTGTAAAGCGAGGTAACAACAATGCGCCCTTCTTCTCCATAGGGCAATGGGTTATTTTCACTATCAAGAATTTCAACAAATAAATCTTCGGTATTAACTTGCCACATTTCTTTAGAGTTTTGGAAAGCAATTAAGCCCAGTTCCGCTGCACCATATTCATTAATTATAGGGATATTAAATTGTTTTTCTAAAAGCGTTTTGTCTTCTTCAAAAAGCATTTCGGAGGTAACAATACATCCCTTTAAATTAGGACAAATTGTTTTGAGTATTATATTTTTACTTTCCAGAAATTTTGCAAATTGAACTATAGCACTCGTATAACCATTAATGTAATCAAATGGAGTAGATTTAAATTTTTCTACATTTTTTGCCAATTCTGCATCGCTCAAATCAAACACTGAAAATCGATGACGCCTACTCAGTATGTCTTTAAGGCGTTCTTTATAATATTCTTTTTTATTGAGAGGGATACCATAAAATCGAGCTTGTAATGAATGGTTTAAATTTAAACTATACCAACTATATCTATCAATAAAATTATACCAAGTTAAAGCATGGCAGAACTTATCTTTAGCAAAGATAAAAGGATTACCTGAGGACCCAGAGGTTTTGTTTATATAACTGTTTTTTTGATTAAATTCATTAGACAATCTATTGGAAAGCGGCTGTTGTAAATCGCGTTTAGTTAGAATGGGGATATCATTCCAATTAGAAGTGTCTCTACCTTTAACAAACGATTTATAAAAATTATTATGTTTTAAATGGTAGTTAACAATTTTAGATTTTCTTTCTTCTAGATAATTTGCATACTCATCATCGTTTAGATTCGTAATATTAGAAAATGTTGTTTTTGCTTTTCTAATGGGAAAGCCATTTAAACGTAAAGAAAGATCGAATAGTTTCAAATAAAATGTGAGTTATGTTTTTGTAAAATAATTATTTTTTAAGATTAAAAGCAATTATTTTTGCGCAAACAATAAAATAACTATGAATATATTAATTCTTGGATCTGGAGGAAGAGAGCATACTTTTGCATGGAAAATAGCACAAAGCCCAAAATGCAAAAAATTATTTGTAGCCCCTGGTAATTCTGGGACAGCAGGGATAGCAAAAAATATCCCCATTTCAGTTAATGATTTTGATGCGATAAAAGTGTTAGTAAAAGAGAAAAATATTAACATGGTTATAGTGGGGCCAGAAGATCCATTAGTAAAAGGAATTCATGATTTCTTTTTGAATGATAATGAAATAAATGAGGTTGCTGTAATTGGGCCTCAAAAAGCTGCAGCACAATTAGAAGGAAGTAAAGAATTTGCGAAAGAGTTTTTATATAGGCATAATATCCCTACTGCTGCATATAAAAGTTTTAATAAAGAAAATGTTGAAGAGGGGTATGCCTTTTTAGAAACCTTAAAACCACCATATGTGTTAAAAGCAGATGGCTTAGCGGCAGGAAAAGGAGTCGTAATCCTTAGTGATATAAATGAGGCTAAAACCGAGCTTAAAAGCATGTTAGTAGACGCTAAATTTGGCAAAGCAAGTTCTAAAGTTGTTATTGAAGAGTTTTTAGATGGAATTGAATTAAGTTGTTTTGTTCTTACCGATGGTAAAAATTATAAGATCCTTCCCACAGCAAAAGACTATAAAAGAATAGGAGAAGGGGACACAGGTTTAAATACAGGAGGTATGGGAGCAATTTCTCCAGTGCCTTTTGCTAACGAGTCGTTTTTAAACAAGGTTGAAGAACGTATAGTTAAACCAACAATTAAAGGGCTACAAAAAGACAACATGCCATATAAAGGGTTTGTATTTATAGGTTTAATAAAAGTAGGAGATGACCCCAAGGTTATAGAATATAATGTAAGAATGGGAGATCCAGAAACAGAAGTTGTATTGCCGCGGTTAAAAAATGATTTAGTCGACTTATTTCTAGCCACAGCAAACCAAACACTAGAGGCTATAGATATAGAAATTGATGAAAGAGCGGCAACAACAATAATGTTGGTCTCTGGTGGTTACCCGGAGTTATACGAAAAAGGAAAGATTATAACAGGAGTTGAAACAATAAAAGACTCTATAGTTTTTCATGCTGGTTCACAAATAAAAGGAGATCATATTATAACTTCAGGAGGGCGTGTTATGGCTATTACTAGTTATGGGAAAACTTACAAAGAAGCTATAAAAAAATCTTATCAAAATATAGAAAAATTACATTTTGATAAGATTAATTACCGAAAGGATATTGGTTTCGATTTATAAATAAGAATGAGAAGAAATACTTTTATCTTCTTCATTATTAGCATTAAACTTTTTGAGTTGCCCCATCCAATAAATAAAAGCAATCATGCCTATAATTATAAAAATCCATGATCCAAAATTAGCAGACCACCAATTCTCAAGTTCTAAAGCCCTTAATGCATCATAAGGAGCAAATAAAACATTTACAAATAAATCTTGAATAGCATAAAATAAATCTTTCATAAGTATATTAGTATATTTACAAGACAAAAATACAAAAACGGTTAATGATAACAAGTGTTTTTAGTAAATCTAAACCAATTAATTTTATAATTGTGTTTCTAATTGCTCTTATAGCATTCGTAATTACGATCTATAAAAGCGATGTAGAAGAGTTAAGTTTTTTTACAATTGTTAAATTAGTAATGTTGTTTATAGGGGTTTGTTTTTCTATTTTAATACTTAATTTTATTGTTGAAAAAAACAACTTATCATTAAAAAATAATTACGAAATTTTATTATTAAGCTTATTTTGTTTGCTTATTCCTCAAACCACAGCGAATGCTTTTATGGTTGCCTCTAACTGTTTTGTTCTTTTAGGGTTGCGTAAAGTATTAAGTTTACAATCAAAAAAGAAAGTAAAGAAAAAATTATTTGATGCAGCACTACTCTTAGGAGTAGCATCATTACTTTATTTTTGGAGTATACTATTTTTTATTCTAATATTTATAGCTATAATATATTATGCCGAAGTAGATGTGAAAAATTGGATAGTTCCTTTTTTAGGGGTCTTAACTTTATACATTATGGCTACTGCGATTTTGTTATTAGTTAATGAAGATTTTTTCGATATTGATGCGATTTTACCAAAAGTAAGCTTCGATTTAACTAATTATAATTCAATACAATACATTGTAAGCATTACGATGTTAGTTTCATTTGGCATATGGTCTTCATTGTTTTATTTAAAAGATATTAGAAAAAAGAAAAGAACGTACAGACCAAGTTATAAAATTATTTTTGCGGCTACCATATTGGCAACTTTAATTTTAATTATTTCTCCAGAAAAAAATGGAAGCGAGTTTTTATTTCTCTTTGCTCCATTATCAATAATAATAACTAATTATATAGAAACAATTGAGGATAAGTGGTTTAAAGAATTGTTTTTGTTCTGTATTTTAATTGTACCTGTGCTACTATTAATTATATAATAATAAGCTTTTTCAATGAAGTGGTTTAAACTTTTTTGATTCTAGCGAAAAATAGTAATTTTTTGATCAATTGAAGTATTTTTTGCACTTCATAGCAGCGCTACGAAGTAAGAAAAAGACGAAAATTGAGTGAAAAAGGACATTTTTATAGCGAATTGAAAAAAGTTTAAATCACTTCAATAAATAAGAAGCAAATTTGAATAAAATTATAATAGTAAATTTTTGAATTAATAAAAGTTAAGATTTTAGAAGTATATTTGCCAAAAAATAAACGCATTTATGTTTACTGATAAAGCAAATCATATTTTTCAAGAGGTTATAAATAAATATCACGAAATTAATACAGTAGATCAACCTTTTATTAATATATATGATAAAAAAGAAGAGCTTTTATATCATTTATTATATAGAAAATGTTGGATAGATACCGTACAGTGGCATTATGAAGATATTATCCGCGACCCAGAAATTAATCCAGTAGCTGCACTAACATTAAAACGAATGATCGATGCTTCAAACCAAGATCGAACAGATATGGTTGAGTATATTGATGGTTATTTTTTAAGCAAATACGACAAAGTAGAAGCCAAAAACAGTGCAAAAATTAACTCTGAAAGCCCTGCTTGGGCTATTGATAGGCTTTCCATTTTAGCGCTTAAAATATATCATATGAATGAAGAAGTTGAACGTAAAGATGCATCTCCAGAACATATCATAAGTTGTAAAAATAAATTAAATATACTATTAGAACAACGTACAGATTTGAGCACAGCAATAGATGATTTGCTTAAAGATATTGAAACAGGAGATAAATATATGAAGGTGTATAAGCAAATGAAGATGTATAATGATGATGAGCTTAACCCAGTATTAAGAGGTCAAAAATAATTTAATGGTCTTATAATGCTATAATATTAAACAGATCTGTTTCTATATATTATATGCCCAAACCAATTAAACATATATTAGTTATACGTTTTTCATCCATGGGAGATGTTGCAATGATGGTTCCTGTAGTAAAGGCATTAACAGAGCAATATAACCAAGTAAAAGTTACCATATTAACCAGAGAGTTTTTCACACCTTTTTTTAGAGATTTACCTAACGTTTCTGTGTTTGCGGCCGACTTAAAAGCCAAGCATAAAGGTATTAGTGGATTATATAGATTATCAAAAGAATTAAAAGAAATACGAGTCGACGCTATTTTTGACTTGCACAATGTTTTGAGAACTAATGTTTTAAAAAAAATACTTTTTAAAACTCCATTCAAGCAAATAAATAAAGGAAGAAAAGAAAAAAGGGAACTAATTAATGGGCAACGTTTTGTTCAATTAAAAACAACGCATCAACGATATGCCGATGTTTTTGCAGAATTAGGTTTAGTTGTTAACTTATCTAACCCTACTTTTCCTAAGCCAAAATTACTTTCTGAAAAAATTAGAAGGTTATTAAACGGTCATAAAAAAACGATCATTGGAATTGCTCCATTTGCTCAATATAAATCTAAAATGTATCCACTAGATAAGATGCAAGAAGTCATAAAAAAACTTTCATCGTATTATACTATTATACTATTTGGAGGTGGACAAGAAGAGATCAGACAGCTTAGTAAATTAGCGTCAAAATTTGATGACGTTATAAGTGTTGCTGGGAAAATGACTTTAAATGAAGAATTAGATTTAATATCTAACTTAAAATTAATGTTAGCAATGGATTCTGGAAATGGTCACATTGCTGCTTTTTTAGGAAAAAAAGTAATAACGATATGGGGAGTTACACATCCTTTTTCAGGTTTTTCTCCATTTAATCAATCAAAAGAGAATAATATATTAGTAAATAGGAAAAACTATCCCAAAATACCAACATCAATTTATGGTAATAAGTTTCCTAAAACATATGAAAATGCTTCTAGTAGCATTACAATAAACGAAATTGTTGAAAAGGTATTAAAAGTATAAAGCCTTACCAAGAGGTAAGGCTTTACGATTATAACATTTTGTAATTTTATCCCTTAAACTAACCATCTGTTATAAACTTAACCCTAAACTATTACTTTATACTCTAATCAAATAAAAACAGTATCTGTTTTTCTGTTATTTCGACAAGATGACTGTTTTTATCGACAAAGCGTTTTTTAAAGATCAAAGGTAGTGTTTTTTAGATATTTGTATCAAACTAGAGGCATAAAGAAAAAGAGTTAATTATATAAAAGCTGCAATAATTAGACAATTTAAATATCATCATAATCTACTTTAACTGAAGGAGAAGTAGGATGCGCTTGGCACGTTAATATTAAACCTTCTGCTACTTCATTATCGGTTAGAATATTATTTTGGTCCATTACGGCTGTACCATTAGTAATCCTAGCAATACAGCTACTACAAATTCCTCCTTGGCACGAGTATGGTGCATCTATATCTTTAGCAATTGCTGCTTCTAAAATAGTTTGTTTTTGAGACATTTCGAATGTGTTTTCTTCGTCATCTACTAAAACAGTAATTAGAGACATACCATTTTCTGTACTCACCTCTTTGTTAGTCTTATTTTTAATGCTAGTAGTAAATAACTCAAAATGGATATTCTCTTCTGCAATATTGTTTTCAATCAAAACATCTTTAACCGTATTTATCATTATTTCTGGCCCACATAGATAAAACGCATCAATAGTAGTTTCTTTATATTTGTTTTTAAGGATAAGGTTTACTGTGCTTTTTTCTATTCTACCAAATAACGCATTCTCTTCTTTTGTTTGGCTGTATATGAATTGAATTGAAAAACGGTCATTGTATTTTTTTTGTAATTCTATAAGTGAATTAAAAAATATAGTATCATTTTCTGATTTATTCCCATAAACTAATATAAAATGACTATTTGGCTCCTCTTCTAAAACCGTTTTTAAAATACTTATAACTGGTGTTATTCCACTTCCAGCTACAAATGCAGCAATTGTTTTAGTTTTATTGGTATCAGGCTCAAATATAAAACGCCCATTTGGTTCAGATACGTCAATAGTATCACCAATTTTTAAACCAGTATTTGCGTATTTAGAAAATGTGCCATTTACAACTTCTTTTATAGCAACTTTTAATTCGCCACTTTTAGGGGTAGTACATAATGAATAGTCTCTGCGTATTTCTTCACCATTTATTATGGTCTTTAAAGTAATATATTGACCCGCTTTAAAAGAGTAATTATCTTTTAAAATATTAGGAACAGCAAAAGTAAGAGTTACGCATTTATCCGTTTCTCTATTTATGTTTTGTATTGTAAATGAATTAAATTTTGCCATTATAAAATTTTCTTGCAAAAATAAGAAAGTAAAAAGTATTTTGATTTTTTTGTAGCAAAATATAAATGCTTATCTGAAATTCAGAGGTTATAATATTTAATTCTACAATAAAAGAGGGTTAAAATAAGTGAGAAAAGATTAGTGGAAAAACAAGGTGTTGTCGTTTTAATTTCTAGTCATATTTTATTCATGTAATTTATAGTTGTGTACAAACAATTGCTTTAGAAAAAGATGAAATGATAAAAAGATATTGTACTTGTATAAGAAACATTATAGGGGTTATAAACGTATTTTTATTGAAATACTCTTGAATAATAGCAACTTGCCAGCTCCAGATCATTATAAAAACTCACATAAATTGGTAAAAACTCAAAAAGATGTTTATTTTTACCTAAATACGCTATAAACTATAATAATGTTATTTTATTATAGTTTTAATGTCTACAAATAAAAATAAATACAGTTTGAGAATTATATCAAAACCTATCATATTTATTACTATCGCAGCGCTAAGTATAATTAGTTGTTCTCGAAAAAAGGACAGTTTTATAAGCAAAAATTTTCATGCAGTTACTGCAGAATACAACACCTTATTTAACGGTTACAATGCCCTTGAAGAAGGAAGAGAAGCTCTAATAGGGACTTATCAGGACAACTATTGGGCAATTTTACCAGTGGAACGTATGGAAGTAAAAGATGAAATTATACTTCCGGGGCAATCTAAAAATCAAAATTTTAATAGAGCTGAAGAAAAAGCAGTGAAAGCCATTCAGCGTCATGGAATGAATATTAAGGGCAAGGAAAAAAACCCGCAAATAGATGAAGCCTATCTGTTATTAGGAAAAGCACGTTATTTCGATCAGCGGTTCATCCCAACTTTAGAAGCGTTTAATTATATTCTTTATAAATACCCAGCTAGTGATAAGATTAACCAGGCTAAAGTTTGGAGAGAAAAAACCAATATGCGCCTAGAGAATGATGTGTTAGCAATTAAGAATTTGAAACGTTTATTAGAACAAGAAAAACTAGAGGGTCAAGATCTGGCAGATGCGACTTCTACATTAGCACAGGCTTATATAAATACAAAACATTTAGATAGTGCCTTAACTCAAATAGATATTGCCGCTGGTGCTGCTAAACGTAGTGATGAAAAAGGACGTTATCGTTTTATACAAGGACAGTTATATAATAAGCTTCAAGATAAAGATAGTGCCAATATTGCTTTTGACCGTGTAATAGAATTAAATAGAAAAATACCTCGCGTGTATTTAATTAATGCACATATAGAAAAAATAAAGAATTTCGACTACAGTACAGGTGATAAATTAGCGTTTTTTGAATTGTTAACTGATCTTGAAGAAGATAGAGAGAATAGACCTTTTTTAGATAAAATCTATCATCAAATAGCGGGTTATCACTTAAATAATAAAGCAGACTCTTTAGCAGTAGCTTATTATAATAAATCGTTAAGAGCAGATTCTAAAGACAAAATATTAGTTGCTAAAAACTATGAAACTCTGGGCGATTATTATTTTAATGAAAACAACTACAAGACAGCAGGGGCATATTATGACAGTACAATGAATAATTTGGTTGTAAATAGTAAACCATATAGAACCATAAAGCGCAAACGAGAAAACTTAGATGGGGTTATTTTGTACGAAGGAATAGCTGAGACAAATGATAGTATTTTAAGTTTAGCTAGGATGTCAGAAGCAGATAGGCTAACCTATTTCGAAGATTATATTGAAAAGATTAAAGCTGAAGATGAGGCAGAAAAACTAAGAAAAGAAATTGAAGCGCATAAAAAAGGATTGGCTGCAGCAAACCAAAGTAGTAACCCAACAACTAACCCTGTGAATCCTAGAGGAACGACTAATTCAGCATATCAATTTTATTTTTATACCTCTACAACTGTTGCTTATGGTAAAAATGAATTTTTAAAAAACTGGGGAGATCGAAAATTAGACGACAATTGGCGTTGGTCCAATAAATCAGGGAGTGCAACTAGTAGTACAGGAATTGGCAGTTCTGTATCATTGCCCGTAACAGAAGAAGAAAAATACGACCCAAAATTTTATATAAGTAAAATTCCTTCAGAGCAAAAAGTAATAGACAGTCTTTCTAAAGATAGAAACTTTGCTTATTATCAATTAGGTTTAATTTATAAGGAAAAATTTAAAGAGTATGTCCTTTCTAAGGAAAAATTTCAAGAGCTATTAAGAAGTAATCCAGAAGATAAGCTTATATTACCATCTAAATACAATTTATATAAAATATATGAATTACTAGGGTTTAAAGCTGAGTCTGTTACTGCTAAAAATGAAATTATTAGTAATTATCCAGATTCTAGATACGCTTCAATACTTAAAAATCCAGACTTAGCAGCCGAAAAAGACGAAAGTAGTCCGGAAAGTCGCTTTGCTAATACGCTTGAATTATTCGAAAAACAAGAATATGAACAAGTAATTGCCAATAGTGAAAATTATATAAAACAGTTTGATGGTGAAGCTATAGTGCCAAAGTTTGAATTATTAAAAGCAAGAGCAAAAGGGCGTTTATATGGTTTTGATGCTTATGTAGAAGCTATGAATTATGTAGGAGTTACTTATGCAAATACTCCAGAAGGTTTGCAGGCACAAAATACAATGCGAGTTTCTAAAAGTTTTGAAAGTAAAGAATTTATAGAAGAAGCAAAAAATGCTAAAGTTGTTTTTCAGTTTTCTAGACAATCGAAAGCTGAAATAAATGAATTTACAAAATTATTAGAAGAAGTTTTAAGAAGAGCTCAAGTTAGCAATCTATCGACATCAGTCGATGTATATAATCCAGAAATTGCATTTGTTGTAGTCCATGGTTTAAAACGAGTTAGTGGCCCTAATGGGGCAGATGGTTTTACACAATTGCTTAGTCTAGAAGATAAATATAAAATAACAAGACCTTTTTTTGCAATATCATCAGAAAACTATAAAACTATTCAAATACATAAAAACTTAGAAACATACAAAACCAATTAAAATATTAACCCAATAAATCTAGAAACTATGTTTAATGAAACCAAAAAAGGAAGCACTCCACAAGAACTAACTTCGGCACAAAATATAATAGCTAAAGGCACAAAGTTTATAGGCGATTTTACCAGCCAAAGCGATTTGAGAATAGATGGAAAAATTGAAGGCAATGTAAAAACACCAGGAAAGGTTGTCGTTGGCAAAACAGGAACCATAATAGGAAATTTAGAAAGTTCTAATGCTCATTTCGAAGGCCATTTTAAAGGTAATTTAAAATTAACAGGGACACTTACCTTAAAATCTACAGCGGTAATAGAAGGGGAAGTCATTACTGAAAAGCTATCGGTAGAGCCAGGGGCAATATTTAACGTTAAATGCGAAATGAAGAGTGCAAATGTAAATAGTAGTACAAAAACGCATCATACTATTGAAAAAGCAATCAAATAAAAAGAAAGGTACCAGCCCCTATATCCGATTTACATCTGTTGCTTTTCAAATGGGAGCAACCATATATTTTGGAAACTTTTTAGGAGGCTGGTTAGATTCTAAATACAACAAAACCTTTTGGGAAAATAGTATTACATTATTAGCTGTTTTTTTATCGATGTACTTGGTAATCTCTCAAGTTTTAAAGCTATCTAAAGAAAATGATTAAAACGATATCTATTTACTTAGTCTCGTTTGTTTTTTTATTAATTATAAGTTTTAAATTACACGAGTTGGCAATTAGTGGAGCATACCCCTTGTTAAGATTTTCATTATTTAATATATATTTATTTAATACTATATTTTCATTTGCTTTATGTACTGTATTTTTAGTGCTTTCAAAAAATGAAAAATACAAATTTCAAATAGGCTTTTTATATTTAGTTTCGATGGTATTTAAGCTATTGGTTTTCTCATTAGTATTTAGGAAAAGCATTTTAGTTTTAGAATCGATCTCAAGATTTGAAAGTATCTCATTATTAGTTCCAATTGCTATTTTTTTAACTGCTGAAGTTTATTTTGTTTCAAGAATTTTAAGACAGATAAGCTAGGATTTAATAAACATTAAAAAATAGTTTTATTTTCAATGTATTTACTTACCTTTGCACGGAATTTAAAAACGCGGTTTTTTTCGAATTTATAATAATGAAGGTAGCACAACACACTTTTAAATTTTTGGCCCTAGTAATATTCTTGTTTTCTAGTACATTTATATTTGCTGGAAATCCTAGTCAAGATGGCGGGGAAGTCAATACAGATCAGGAAGTTAAAGATTATATCTTACACCATATTAAAGATTCACACGATTTTACGCTTTGGTCTTATACAAATGATGTAGGAGAGCGTAAACATGTTGGTTTTTCGCTACCAGTTATATTATGGTCTAGTAAAGGATTAACAACATTTATGTCGTCTAAATTTCATCATAATGATGATGGGCATGTTATTGTTGAAAAAAACGGATTGAAATTCGCAAAAATTCACGGTAAGATATACGAATTAAATGCAGGGGAAACAGCCGTAAGTTTTGATGCAGATCATCATGCAACAAACGGACATAAACTATTAGATTTCTCAATAACTAAAAGTGTATTTGGGATTTTAGTAGTTGCTTTGCTTATGTTTTTAGCCTTTTCATCGTTAGCAAAACAGTATAAGAATAAAAAAATACCAACAGGTTTTGGTCGTGTATTGGAGCCATTAGTGTTATACGTTAGAGACGAAATAGCAAGACCAAATATAGGAGATAAACATTATAGAAAATTTACAGGGTATTTATTAACGGTGTTTTTCTTTATCTGGATATTAAACTTATTAGGGTTAACACCTTTAGGATTTAATGTTACTGGGCAATTAGCAGTAACCGCATGCTTGGCTATATTTACTTTAGTAATTTACACCTTTAGCGGAAACAAACATTATTGGCAACATATTTTATGGATGCCAGGTGTTCCTATTTTAATCCGTCCAGTTCTAGCAATTATAGAACTTGCAGGAGCATTCCTAATTAAACCATTTTCCTTACTAGTACGTTTGTTTGCAAACATTAGCGCAGGACATATTGTGGTAATGAGTTTAATAGGTATAATGGTAATCATGAAAACAGAAATGGGGGCTTTTGGTTCTACATTATTATCATTCATTTTATCATTATTTATTACGTTAATAGAAGTGTTAGTTGCTTTTTTACAAGCTTATATCTTTACAATGCTTTCAGCATTATTTATAGGTATGGCAGTAGAAGAACACGAACATCATTAATATAAAGACATTGTTTAATTAATTTAAATTTTTATTGTTATGACAATTCCAAATTTAGTAGGTGCTGGTTTAATTGTAATTGGAGCCGGTATTGGATTAGGTAAAATCGGTGGAAGTGCAATGGAAGGTATTGCGCGCCAACCTGAAGCTACTGGTAAAATCCAAACTGCGATGATTATCATTGCCGCACTTTTAGAAGGTTTAGCATTTGGTGCTTTATTCTTAGGGAAATAAGAAGCCAAAACAAATCTAAAAACGTAAACCTGTAACGGTTGGTTGCAGGTTGCGTTTTGTAATTAAACACAAAGCAATTTGTCCCATAGGTAAACTTATGAGGCATTGTAAAGAAATAATGTTAAAATTTCGATTATCGAATAAAAACAAACACTATGGAAACTTTATTAAACGATTTTTCGCCAGGCTTATTTGTAATGCAAACACTATTATTACTAGTGTTAATATTTATAATGGTGAAGTTTGCTTGGAAGCCTATTCTTAATTCTTTGAGTGAGAGAGAAGAAGGTATTCAAAATGCTTTAGACGCTGCAGAAAGTGCAAAGAGAGAAATGGAAAACCTTCAGGCAGATAACGATAAGTTATTAAAGGAAGCTAGGGCAGAGCGCGAGGCCATGTTAAAAGAAGCTCGTGAGCTAAAAAATAACATGATCGAAACCGCTAAAACTGAAGCGCAAGAACAAGCAAATAAAATGATTAGCCAAGCTCAAGAAACTATCGAGAGCGAAAAAAAGGCAGCTATGGCAGAATTAAAAGGTCATGTTGCTGGTTTATCATTGGGCATTGCAAAGAAAGTAATACGACAAGAGTTATCTAACAAAGACAAACAACTAGAATTAGTAGAGTCGATGTTAGGGGAAGCAATATTAAATTAAGTTTATTATGGCAGGAGCAAGAGCAGCAATACGTTACGCAAAAGCACTTTTAAGTTTAGCTTCAGATAAGAATGTAGCAGAAGCTATAAATACTGACATGGAGTTAATAGCAAATACAGTTGCAGAAAGTAAAGATCTTAAAGACATGCTTTATAACCCTGTAATTCGTGCTTCTGTAAAGAAATTGGCATTGTTAGAAATTTTTAAAAATACTAATAAGGAAACGGCAAATTTAATAGATACCTTAATTGCTAATAAACGTATCTCTATATTGCCAAATGTGGCATTAAGCTACATTAAACTATATGAAGCACATAAAGGAAATGAAATTGCAACAGTAACAACAGCAGTTCCTTTAACTGACAGTTTAAAAGCTAAAGTATTAGCCAAAGTTAAAGCGTTAACAGGCAAAGAAGCTGCAATCGAAAATATTGTAGACGAAAACATTATAGGAGGTTTTATCCTAAGAGTAGGAGATGTTCAATACAATGCTAGTATTGAAAATCAACTTAATAAATTAAAAAGAGAATTTACATTAAATTAAAAAGAGTTTAGGCAATGATGCGCCAGCGTCTAGCGTCTAACATCTAATATCTAAATAAATAAAGATGGCAGAAGTAAAACCAGCTGAAGTATCAGCAATCTTAAAACAACAACTTTCAGGTTTTGAAGCAAGTGCTACATTAGATGAAGTTGGAACAGTACTAACTGTAGGTGATGGTATCGTACGTGCTTATGGATTAGCAAATGCTCAATACGGAGAATTAGTTGAGTTCGATGGCGGTTTAGAAGGTATCGTACTTAACCTAGAAGAGGACAATGTTGGTATTGTATTATTAGGAGAGTCTCAAGGTGTAAAAGAAGGCTCTACTGTAAAGCGTACTTCTCGTATTGCTTCTGTTAATGTAGGGGAGGGTATAGTTGGCCGTGTAGTAGATACTTTAGGAAGCCCTATAGATGGAAAAGGACCGATATCTGGAAAGACTTATGAAATGCCACTTGAGCGTAAAGCACCAGGAGTTATTTTTCGTGAGCCAGTAACAGAACCATTACAAACTGGTATTAAGGCAATTGATGCTATGATTCCTGTAGGTAGAGGACAACGTGAATTGGTAATTGGAGATCGCCAAACAGGAAAAACGACTGTTTGTATTGATGCGATATTAAATCAAAAAGAGTTTTACGATGCAGGAAATCCTGTATATTGTATATATGTAGCTGTTGGTCAGAAAGCTTCTACAGTAGCAAATATTGCAAAAACATTAGAAGAAAAAGGTGCTTTAGCTTATACTACTATTGTTGCTGCAAATGCCTCAGACCCTGCTGCAATGCAGGTTTATGCACCATTTACTGGAGCATCCATTGGAGAGTATTTTAGAGATACTGGTCGTCCGGCATTAATTATTTATGACGATTTATCAAAGCAAGCAGTTGCTTATCGTGAGGTGTCTTTATTATTACGCCGTCCACCAGGACGTGAAGCGTATCCTGGAGATGTATTTTACTTACACTCTCGTTTATTAGAGCGTTCTGCAAAAGTAATTAATGACGATGCTATTGCTAAAGAAATGAACGATCTTCCAGATAGCTTAAAGCCAATGGTAAAAGGAGGAGGTTCGTTAACCGCTTTGCCAATTATTGAAACACAAGCGGGAGACGTTTCTGCATACATTCCAACAAATGTAATATCTATTACTGATGGTCAAATTTTCTTAGATGGAGATTTATTTAACTCTGGTGTGCGTCCAGCTATTAATGTAGGGATTTCAGTATCTCGAGTAGGTGGTAGTGCGCAAATAAAATCAATGAAAAAGGTATCAGGAACATTAAAATTAGATCAAGCACAATATCGTGAGTTAGAGGCTTTTGCTAAGTTTGGATCAGATTTAGATGCTGTTACTTTAAATGTAATTGAAAAAGGAAAACGTAACGTAGAGATTTTAAAGCAAGGACAAAACGATCCTTATACTGTCGAAGATCAGGTTGCTATAATATATGCAGGTTCTAAAAACTTATTAAAAGACGTTCCTGTAAATAAGATAAAAGAATTTGAACGCGATTTTATAGAGTTTTTAAATGCTAAACATAGAGGTGCATTAGATACATTGAAATCAGGTAAATTAACAGATGAGGTTACAGATACTTTAATGACAGTATGTAAAGATCTTTCTGCTAAATATAGAGCATAATTAGATTTTAGTAAAAGTTAATTCATTTAATTAACTAATAGCTAACGACTAAAAACTGAAAAATGGCAAACTTAAAAGAAATACGTAATAGAATATCTTCGGTATCATCGACAATGCAGATTACTAGCGCTATGAAAATGGTATCAGCCGCAAAGTTAAAAAAGGCTCAAGATGCTATTACTGCAATGCGACCTTATTCAGATAAATTAACAGAGC
>JAHDGB010000050.1 GCA_020627885.1 Flavobacteriaceae bacterium
ACACAAGTTAAAGACCAGGATTTTATCTTCTTCTAGAAGATACAAATTTAGAGAGAGTTTATAATCAATTTATTATTGTCATTCAACGATTTGTATATGCATTTACAATAGTATTAATTACTAGTTTAGGTTTATCTTGAGAAATAAAATGTCCGCTACCTTTAGCAATAATAGCTTTTACATTAGGAATTATATTTCCAAATTTTTCATGAGTATTATTCCATCTTCTGTTTATATTTTCATGTTCAGAGCCTTTAATAACTGGCGCCCTTGCATAAATGTTTATTATAGGAAAATTGATAGGATAGTTAATAGTTCTCATAATTTTTGCGGTTTTTTTAAAGTTTTTTTCTAAATAATACAATCCCATTCTTTTTTTATAATCTCTTTTTTGTAAAGGATCAGAATAATGTTTGCTAAGTAATTCATCAGTCCAAAACGAATTGATTGTAGCATCAATCAATATCATATATTTTATTTTATTGGGATGTTTTGAAGCATATAACAAATTATAAAGACCACCATACGAGTGTGAAACTAATATAATCTCTTTGTCATAACCCAGTTTTTTAAGCCCAACTTCTAGTTCATTTACACCATTGATGATTCCAAATTTGGAATCATCAGTTTGGTTCGGATTTAGTTCACTCTTCCCAAAACCAGATCTATCATAAGTTATTAGAGTGGTTTTAGTTTCTTTATAAATAGGGTATAAAATATTTTTCCAGACAGAACTATCATTACCAGCACCAGCTTCAAAAAGAATTGGAGTTCCTATTCCTTTAATTATATTGAAACGCATGTTATATCCTCCCACATTAACTAGAGTGTCTAGACGTTGAGAATGCATTGAGAATGATAAAATGAATATTAGTATGATTGCGAAGTTGAAATTTTTCATTTGGCTTTAGTTAATGTTAAAAACACCCAATTGAGTATATTTAAAAATCTAACACATTATTTAGAGCTTCATCTGTTTGTTTACAATCAAAATTATATAGACACTCAATAGGTTTACATTATTAAAACCCAATAATAAGACCAGCAATAACAAAGAAAAGATAGATTCCTAATATATCGTTACTAGTTGTAATAAAAGGACCTGTTGCTATTGCAGGGTCTATCCCTCGTTTATCTAATATTATAGGAACAAAAGTCCCCACTAAAGCTGCAACAACAATAACACTCATCATAGAAATTGCAATAGCATAACTCTCTAAAGGGTCTTGTTTAATAATAAAACCAAAAAGAATAACCAATATTGCTAATGCGAAACCATTAATTAAGCTTAAGCCAATTTCTTTTATAAGTCTATTCAACAAACTGCCTTTTACAATATCGTTGGCTAAGCCTTGAACAATTATGGCGCTAGATTGCACGCCTACATTTCCTGCCATTGCCGCAATTAAGGGGGTATAAAAAAATAGATTTGGCACGGTTTGCATTACATCTTCAAAATCCTTCATAATAAAAACACTACCTAAACCACCAAATAGACCAAGGACTAACCATGGTAAGCGTGCTTTGGTAAGTTCTAGAATGTTATCATCGGCCTCAACATCTTGAGAAATACCCGCAGCTAGCTGATAATCTTTTTCGGCTTCTTCTTTTATAACATCAACAATATCATCAATTGTTATACGCCCTAAAAGTGTTTTGTTATCATTTACTACAGGAATAGCTTCTAAATCGTATTTTTGCATAAGTTTTGCAACATCTTCGGTGTTTTCCTCAATATTAACATAATCGACATTTGAGATGTAAATGTCTGCTATTTTTTGTTCGCTTTTTGCGGTAATTAAGTCTTTTAATGAAAGGCGACCAATTAGTATATTTTCTTTATTTACAACGTAAATTGAGTGCACCCTAGTTACTTCTTGAGCTTGCCCTCTTATACGTCGTAAACAACCAGCAACAGTCCATGTTTCATAAACTTTCACTAGCTCTTTTGCCATTAAGGCTCCAGCAGTATTTTCTTCGTATGTTAGAAGCTCTTCAATTTCTGCTTTATGCTCTTTGTCTTCAATATTTGAAATAACTTCCTGTTGCCGCTCTTCAGGAAGTTCTGCTATAATATCGGCTGCATCATCGGTATCTAGTTCTTCAACCTCTTCTGCAATTTCTTTAGCCGAAAGATTTTTTAATATTTTTTCACGATGATCTTCATCTATTTCGGTTAAGACATCGGCAGTAGTTTCTGAGTCTAGAAGCTTTATAATGTACATGGTTTCTTCTAAACCTAATTCATCTAAAATTTCGGCAATATCGGCGTAATGAAAGGTATTTAAAAGGGTATGTAGTTCTTTATCGTTTTTATTTTCGATAAAAGTTTTTACTTGCTCTAAAAGAGCATCGGTTAATTGAAAGTGTATGTTGCCTTGGTTTTGCACTAAAAATTATTCGTTAACAATGTCATTTTCAATTAAGTAAGTAAGTTTTATAAATTGAGGGACACTTAATTGTTCAGGACGTTTTTCAAATATAACGTTTGCTTTTAAATTATCAGAAAGATTAAATGTTTTTAAGCTATTGCGTAGTGTTTTTCGACGTTGTTGAAAAGCCGTTTTAACAACTCTAAAAAATAATTTTTCATTACAGGGTAAACTATAGTTTTCTTTTCGTGTTAATAACAGTACTCCAGACTCTACTTTTGGAGGCGGATTAAAAACGGAAGGCGGTACAGTAAATAAATATTCGGCGTCATAAAAGGCTTGAGTTAAGACCGATAAAATACCATATACTTTATTGCCTTCTTTAGAGCATATGCGCAGAGCAACTTCTTTTTGAAACATACCAGAAAATTCTGGTATTTGATGTCTAAACTCAAGTGTTTTAAATACAATTTGTGTAGAAATGTTATATGGAAAATTGCCAATTATAGCAAAAGGTACTCCATTAAAAGTGTCGTTTAAATTGTATTTTAAAAAATCTTTTTCTAGTATTCTGGGCGCTAAATTTAGGTAGTTATTTTTTAAATAATCAACAGATTCACTATCAATTTCTATAACATATGTTGTTACTGGTTTTGCTAACAAGTATTTTGTTAACACTCCCATACCTGGGCCAATTTCTAGAATATTTTTATACGTTTTTAACGCTAAAGAATTGGCTATTTTTTCAGCAATGGTTTCATCTTCTAAAAAGTGCTGCCCTAAAAATTTTTTCGCTTTTACTTCTTTGTTTCGATGGTATTTGGACATAAGTTCGTTATTTAAAAGTAAATGGAGCGTACGCTTTTAAGTGTTAAGTAAGTTAATTAAAATTTACGTTGTATTGGTCTATAATTTCTAATTCTGTACGAAAAGCCAGCATTTTATCGGCAAATAATTTCAGTCCTTCTGCTTTAAGTTTTTCGGCATCTTCTCTATAATACGCATCTAAAGCTTCACGAGAATAAGAGGTGTATTGTATCGAGTACGATTGGCCACCTAATTCTTCTTCAACCAAAATTTTAGTCAGCTTTGCGCTTTCAAACTTTCCTGTTGCCAATACTTTTGGGATGTGCTCTTTAATCCATATTAACCATTCTTTATGAGCACTGTCGTCTATGTTTACTGTAACGTTATATATGATTCGCATTACCTTAAGTTTTTTGCAAATAACAAAAGTTCTTTTCTGTTGTCAAAAGGAATTGTTCTTTTTCTTTAAGTAAAGATTAATTTTATAGAGGTTTAATTAATAGCATCGCCACGTAAAGCCCTGTATTTTTTTCTTGAATCGACAAAGTAAATGCTATCGGCATGGTCAAAAATAATTTTCTCGTACAATAGTTTTGCTTTTTCTGGCTGTGCTAAGGATTGAGCGTATATTTCGGCTAAATAGTATATGGCGTCATCTACTAAAATACTTTCTTTATAGTCTTCTATGAGCCTTTCATAGTTTTTTCTAGCACTTTCATAATCTTGTTTTTCTTTAAATAATTGTGCTTGCTTCATTAGGGCTTGAGGAATAATAACTGCAGTTTTATCGGTATCGAGAATGCTGTTAAGTATACGAATAGACTCTTCTCTTCTATTTTGAAAAGCTAACAAATCGGCTTTCGCGTATTTTTTTAAATTTACTTGTAATGAATCTTCTTGCCTATTATCGGCTATAAGAAGTTTTAAGTCTAACGCATCGTTTGCAGTTAATTGCGTTGTAGAGGCTTTTAGTATTTTAAGTTGAGATTCTGCCCATTTAAAATCGCCTTTATAGTAACTTGTTTTTGCGACTTTAAAACGTGCTTCTTGAGAAATAGTACTATTCTTTAAACTGCGTTGTATTTGGGTGTAATAAATTAAAGCCTCGTTAAATTTTTCTTCAAGAACAAGAATATCTCCCAATTCTAACTTTACTTTTGCGACTTTAAACTTTGGAAGTTCTAGTTTTAAGGATTCTTTTAAAAAAGCAATGGCTTCGTTGGTATTCTTAATATAGAAAGCCAAAAAATGGCCATAAGCAATTTGTAAATCTAAAGTAGCTAAGTTTTTTCCCTGGTCTTTAAACAGCATTAAATATTTTTCCTGAATAGATTTGTATTCTTTTTCTGTAGCTTCTTCTGTTTCAATTTGTAATAAATAATAATAAGCCCCTAAGCGATCATCGACTTCTTGAGAGTGGTCTATTATAAATTGAAATATTTTTTTAGAAATTTCATTTTGTTTTTGCTTTTTAGTGATAAGTGCTAATTCTTGTATTCTACTTATACTCTCTAATTCTCTTTTATAAATGGCCTTTTCTTGAGTAAATGCTTTATTGTAATCTTTTTGTTGAATAAATAACCAGCTTAGCATATCATTCCACAGTAAATTGGGTTCTAATTGTATTTTTTTTAGTAGAATCTTTCTTAAAATACTATTGTTTTCATTAGTGTCGCTTTCACTTATAAATTCGCTTATAGAACGTTTTATATTACTAATGTAAGCTTTGTTTTTTTCGCCAAAATTTATATAACTATTAAACATTTTTTCAATGTTTCCTTGTTCTCCATAAATGCGTGCCAATTGCATATTAAAGTTAAGGCCTGGTTTTAAAGTCATGGCCTTTTCATATGTCGCTATTGCCTTGTCTAAAAGCGAATAATTTTCGAAAGCTCTCCCAACTGTATAGGCCATGTTCGGATTAGTGTCTATCGTAGAAAGTGCTTTGCTATAATTTAGTTTTGAATTTATAGTATCCTTTTGCAACTCATAATTATAGCCAAGCTCTACTAAATAGGCGCCATTATTGTTTGGTGTATTTAATTTAGAATGTAATAATGTTTCTGCCTCTTTATATTGCTTTAGTTGTTGGTACGTTTTTACAAGTTTAAGAAGGTAGTTTTTATTGTTTTTGTTGTTTTGGTAGAGTTTTTTATATGATACTAATGCTTTGTCAAACTCTCCTTTATTGAAGTATTCTTTGGCAAGTATATCATTTTGTGCATGGGTACTATAGCATAGTAAAAATAATAAGAGGGCAAGTATTCGCATAGTATAACTTTAATGTAAATATAACAAATAAGTGAGTTCAAAATTGTGAAGAATATGGTAAATTATATTTTTAAATTTAAGCAACCTAAGAGTTCGCTAGGGTAAAAAAGTAAAATGCTTGGTATAAACCAAGCATTTTGCCAATCTAAATAAGTGCGCTATTAATCATAATATAATTAAAAAATGATTCAATTACTCGATTGGAGATTTTTATCTATATCATATTTTACTAGCTAATGAGGTCAATTAATTATTACTCGTAATAGCTATTTGTTCTTTACTGTTCATTTTTTGATCAAAATCTGTTGATAATACTTTTGCGCCAATAATAACTAATGCGGCTATCAAAAATAATCGTAAAACGTTTTTCATATTTAAGTACATGAGTTAGGGACACTGCAATGTGGCTTAAAATATTTAATTATGAAAGAAAACAGCTAGGAAATCGTTAAAAAACACAATTTAATTGCGTTTCATCGATTTTTATTGATAAAACCGAATTGTTTTTTTTAAAAATCAACCAATGACACTGAAGCCTGTGTAAGGCACTAGTACTTCAGGAATTACAATTCCTTTTTCGGTTTGGCAATTTTCAAGAATTCCTGCTAAAACACGAGGAAGTGCTAGCGAGCTTCCGTTTAACGTATGCGCTAATTCATTTTTTCCATTATTGTTCTTATAGCGCAATTTTAAACGGTTAGCCTGAAAGGTTTCAAAATTTGAAATAGAAGAAATTTCTAACCAGCGATCCTGAGCTGTAGAAAACACTTCAAAATCATAAGTAAGTGCAGAAGCAAAAGAAACATCTCCTCCACATAATCGTAAAATTCTGTAAGGTAACTTTAACTCTCTTAAAATCTCTTTTACATGCTCCACCATGCCATCCAAAGCGTTGTATGAATTATCAGGATGCTCAACACGAATAATCTCTACTTTATCAAATTGATGTAATCTATTTAAACCTCTAACATGAGCTCCATAACTTCCCGCTTCTCTACGAAAACAAGGGGTGTAGCCAGTAATTCCAATTGGTAAATCGGCTTCATTTAAAAGTGCGTCTCTAAAAATATTAGTTCCAGGAACTTCAGCAGTTGGAATAAGGTATAAGTTATCTTCAGTAACATGGTACATTTGCCCTTCTTTGTCAGGAAGTTGACCTGTGCCTATACCAGAAGCTTCGTTAATTAAATGTGGCAATTGGTATTCTGTATATCCTGCTGCAATATTCTTGTCTAAAAAATAACTAATTAAAGCACGTTGTAATCTTGCTCCTTTTCCTTTGTATACGGGGAATCCAGCACCGGTAATTTTGTTCCCTAACTCAAAATCAATAATATCATATTTTTTAGCCAATTCCCAGTGCGGTAATGCGCCTTCATGTAATTTAGGGATAGCACCTTCTTTGTATATTTCTTCATTATCTTCTTCAGAGGCTCCTGCTGGAACAGACGCATGAGGGATATTAGGGATTTGAAAAAGCAATGCTTTTAAATCATTAGATGTGGTGTTTAAATCTTCTGTTAGTTGTTTTGAAGTCTCCTTTAAGCTTGTTGTCTTTACTTTTAGAGTATTAGCTTTTTCTGCTTGCCCAGATTTAAATAACTCGCCAATTTCTTTTGAAATAGAGTTAGATTCAGCAAGCGTATTGTCTAATCGTGTTTGTAATGCGCGGCGTTCTTCATCTAGTGCAATAACACTATCGATCATCGTTGTGGCATCAACATTTTTTATAGCTAAGCGTTCAATAATTAACGCTTTGTTTTCTCTAATAAAAGGTACTTGTAACATAATTTATTTTTAGGATGTTACCTCGCAAAAGGCGAGGTCGGGCTTTTCACTATATCTTTTTTAAGAAAAATAAAAAAGGATGTCGTTTCAATCCCTAACACAAAATTAGAATACTATTTTCATGTAGTCATTTCAAACAAGAAATAGTATGCCTTCAAAATTTAAAACGTAAAAGTAATAAGATTTTACACCAATTTTGTAATAAAATGTGCGATATAATAATTTATTAATCTAATTGCGAAGGGAGCAACCAATCACTATGCTTAAAAGTATCCCAATCTAGAGCCGCAATATCTGTGTGTGGTAATATTAAATTTTTATAACCCCTACCATTTACACTTATTTTACAATCTACAAAAACAGAAATATCTTGGCCTTTAGCTGCGTATTCTTTTTTAAGGTATTGTGCAAATTGCCATATAACATCTGGTTTAGTGCTTGCAATACGCTGTTGCTTTTTTGAAAGATAATCGTCCATTTTTATCATTTTGATCGATTTGTCTGTCTTATTTAAAATTTTGTAAGAAATTATGCCTTGTTTATTACGCAACATCATTCGCCAAGATAGGCGATGTCCTTCTTCATTCCATAGTACATTATCTTCAATAAAATAATGTCGCAATGGAAGGGCAACTTGAATTGTAAAATATATGCCACCAATTATTAGTAAGATTGATTTGTAATTAGGAATTACAGTTTTATTAGAGGTGTACAGTGGTTTCTTTTTTAAAAAAATAGTCTTAATGGTTCTTGCAGGAAAAAAGAATAATGAAAACGCTAAAGATAAGAAGGGAAAAACACCAACCTGAAAAACAATAGCGTTAAATAAATGAAAGAAAATTGAAGCAAAAAACGCATATTTCCGTGTTCTTTTTATTAGTAATAAAGGTATTATAAGTCCATCAAATAAAATACCGCCATAGCCTACTATATAGGGCATGAATTTGGCTTGTAAAGCATTTCCAATTATTGGATAGTTCTGTTTTGAGCTCATTAGTGCTTTAGGAACTGTTAAGTCTAACCAATCGGGATAAATTTTTGCAATAGAAGCATAGGTGTATAGTATAAGTAATTGTAAAACAAACACCCATTTACACCATTGAGGCATTGCTATTTGTTTTATGCTTGGGTTTCTTTTTACATCTAAAGAGGCATAGGTATTTGCTGGCAGGAAAACCATAATACCACTTAATAATACAAGCAAGTAGTAATGATTATTGTAGGAGGCTTTCTGCATTAAATACACGCTCGTCCACATAATTAAAAAAAGGATCATGCTTACCCTGTAACGGTAGCCCAACATTATGAAAAGACCTAAAACCCCCATTATAGCATAATAAATATACATGCCATTACCAGGAAGTGGCTGTAGCCATTCAAAACCAATAAACGAAAAAGTAAATTTGGGGTCAATAAAAGCTGTTTTTATCCAACCCGTAAAAATGGCTCCAACTGTTTCTAAAAAACATAACACCCCAAATATAATTCTAAATACAATTAGAGAACTATTATCTATTCGATTAAACAACAATCGATTAAGCATTGTTTTTAATATAGGTTAAAGCTTGTGTTTTATCTTGTTCTAACTGTAACCGTAAAGCTTCTATCGATTCGTACTTTTGTTCATCGCGAAGTCTGGCGAGTAATTCAATACATAATATTTCTCCATATATTGAAGTGTTAAAATTAAATAAATGAACTTCAATAGTTTCCTGTTTTTCTTTTATTGTGGGGTTATTGCCAATATTCATCATTCCCCAAACCGCTTCATTATTGTATTGCGTTTTTACAACGTAAACCCCTTTTTTAGGAATAAGTTTATAGTTTTCTTTAATTAAAATGTTCGCCGTTGGAAAATTAATGGTTCTACCAATACTTTTTCCTTTAACAACTTCTCCTGTAAGCATAAAATTGTAGCCTAAAAATTGGTTGGCTGTTTCTATATCTCCTTTAACTAAAGCTGTTCTAATTTTTGTAGAACTTACTGCAACAGCATTAACATCTTGAGCAGAAATTTCTTCAACATTAAAATTGTTAATATTCCCAAACTTTTTTAGATCGTTAATGTTTGCGGTTCTATTACTTCCAAAATGATGATCATATCCAATAATGATGTGCTTAAGGTTTAACTCGTTTATTAATACAGTTTCAACAAACTCTTTAGCAGATAAGTTAGAGAATTCTTTTGTAAATTCTTTAATTACAATATTTGTTAGTCCTAGTTTTTTTAATATGTAAGTTTTCTCGGCAACAGTGTTAATCAGTTTAATGTCAGATTCTTTTTGCAAAACCATTCTTGGATGCGGAAAGAATGATAATAAAGAGGGGCTAAGGTTTTTCTCTTTACCTACAGCAATAAGACGTTGTATTATTTTTTGATGTCCAATATGTACACCGTCAAAAGTACCAATAGTTATAACTGTATGTTGTCTTGCTTTTGCTTTAAAATTCAAACTAGGTAATATTTAGAATGCAAAAATAAAAAAGAGTATTCACAAATATTAGTCCTTATTAATATGATTTTGTTATTAATGTTTAAAATTGAGAATTAAATTACTCAACTATAGAAAACTGCTCTACTGTTTTCATGTTTTTTACTTTATAAACTTCAGCAACATTGGTAACTGTATTCTCAAGGTTAGCAGGGGTTACTTTTGCATTGTCATATTCTACCATAGCGAGTTCCTTTTTAAAGTCTACTACAGCGCTTTTTACGCCTTCCATTTTAGCTATTCTCTTTTCAATCGTTTTTGCGCAACCCATAGCACAAGTCATGCCTTCTATTTTAAATTCGGCTTTTGCAAATGTTGCATTAGGATTAAAATTAGGTTTAGAAATTGCATTTGTTTTTTCAACAGGCATTTCAGCCGTTTTAATTTCTGGCGTGGTCTCCTTTTTACAACTTACTATAAACAAGGCAAAAGCAATTATAAGGTATGTGTTTTTCATCATTTATATTATTCTAAATATTAAAGTGAATTATATGATACAAAATTAATAAATATTAAGGTTTATTGTTTAAAATATTCGACTTTTGTATTGAAGTGATTTAAACTTTTTTCAATTCGCTATAAAAATGTCCTTTTTCACTCAATTTTCGTCTTTTTCTTACTTCGTAGCGCTGCTATGAAGTGCAAAAAAACACTTCAATTGATCAAAAAATCACTATTTTTCGCTAGAATCAAAAAAGTTTAAACCACTTCATTGTGTAAACTACCTTTATGAAAAATAGAAACAAAAAGTGGCTGTACTTAATTATACTATCGCTTATTTGGGGAACTTCTTTTATTCTTATTAAAAAGTCTTTATTAGGATTAACACCATATCAGCTTGGGGCACTTAGAATTATTATAACTGGATTTTTTCTATTAATAGCTGGTTTTAAAGAGCTAAGAACAATCGAAAGAGACAAATGGAAATGGATTATTATTTCGGGGTTTTTAGGTTCTTTTTTTCCTTCTTTTTTCTTTGCTATAGCAGAGACAGAAATTGATAGCGCCGTAGTTTCTGTTTTAAATTCGCTTACACCATTAAATACTATTTTACTTGGGTTTGCATTATTTAAAATAACAACAACAAAAAAACAAACTGCCGGTGTTATTATTGGTTTTATTGGGACTGCTATTTTAATATTAAAAGGTGCCGAGTTAAACCCTAATCAGAATTACCTATTTGCTGGTTTTGTTATTGTTTCAACATTTATGTACGCTATTAATGTAAATATTATTAAACGTTATTTACAAGGCATAAAGCCTTTAACAATTGCAGCAGGAAATTTTGCGCCAATTATTCTGCCTGCTATTGTTATTCTTTTTACAACAGGTTTTTTTAAAGCAGAAACATTAAATAATCCAGATTTAAAATGGGCTTTAATTTATGTTATTATTTTGTCATTTTTCGGAACTGCAATGGCAAAAGTTCTGTTCAATAAATTAGTGCAGATTTCTACACCCGTTTTTGCTTCGTCGGTAACTTATGTTATGCCAATAGTAGCATTGTTTTGGGGGTTGGCAGACGGTGAGCATTTTAGCTGGGTGCAAGGTATTGCCTCTCTTATTATTTTAATAGGCGTATATTTTGCGAATACGAATAAAAACTAAAAACCCTATAGTTAGGCTATAGGGTTTTAGTTAAAAACTTTATTTATTAAGTCTAATTAAAATCAGCATCAGTAACGCCTTCATTTATTTTTATCCCTATTATAGTTATTGATACATCTTGTGGACCAGCTTTAACTGTCATCATATGAGGAAACTGAACACCATTAATAGCATTGTGCTTACTATAATCTATAACAGAAGTTATTGTTTGACCTTGTGCTTCTGAGGTAGATTCTGTTCGTTTTAATAATCCAGAATTAACATCGTAATACCTATAAGAATCTTTGCTCCCTCGTGTTACTTTAATTTTGTAACTATCAGCGCCATCTACGCTGACTATGCTTTCTATTATTATTTCAGAAGCATTGTAATTTAATTCAGGGAATAATCCTCCTTCAACTTTTTTATCAGCAATTTCTTTGTCAGACATTGGTCTTTTTTGGCCACCTTGCTCTGCGTACCCAGATTCACCATTCCACTTTTGCTTCATAATAACCCCCATGCCTCGAGCACTCATTTCCACAGACTCTTTATTTCTCATCATTTTTATTTCTGCAGTAATTGGGAAAGGAGTGCCCTTTACAGTTACATTTGCATTAGAAAAGGTCGAATTAATGTTTTCAATATTAGATTTCCCACCAATAGCTTCAAAATATTTATTGATAACGGTTTGAGCAGTTACACCTTCTGGAATTGGTTTTGAAAACACTGGCTTATCTGTGGAGTTCGCATACTTGTCAAAGTATTTAATAGGTAGTCCTGTTTTTTCTAAGTTAGCAATAACATCACTTCCTTTTCCTACTATTATAATTCGTGCATTTTCAACCGTAAAATATTTATTAGCTACACGTTTAACATCATCAATAGTTACTGCATTAATTTTTTGAAGATAGGTTTTATAAAAATCTTTAGGCAAGTCTTTAGTTTTGATGTTTAGCGCATAATTAGCAATAGTTTGTGGTCGTTCAAGGGCTAAAACAAAATCGCCAACATATTTCGCTTTAGCATTTTTAAGAGCTTTACTGGTTACACTTTCGTTTTTAATACGATTTATCTCTTTTAGAGACTCTACAACAGCGCTATCGGTAACTGCATTTCTAACGGCAACACTAGTAGTAAATCGAGAAGCACCGTAGCGATCTGTACCAACATTTGATCGTGCTCCATAGGTATAGCCGTGCTCTTCACGTAAATTCATATTAAGATAAGAGTTAAAACCACCACCTAATATTTTATTTGCAATTAATACTGCATGATAGTCTGGGTCATTCATTTTTAACTTTACATTACTATTTACAGAGATGTTAGATTGAACAGCATTAGGCATGTCTATAAAGTTTATCTGTGTATATGGTACGTTATTTTTAGTTGGTGGTACTGATCTAGAAATATCAGGTCCGGCTTGCCATTTCTTATAATATTTCTTAACCTTTTTTTCTATTTCTTTAAAAGTAATATCTCCAACAACAACTAGGTAGGCGTTATTCGGGTTAAAATATTTTCTATAATAAGACTTAACATCATTTAATGTTATGGCATTCAGTGTTTCTTCAGTAACAAACTCGCCGTAAGGATGTTTAGTACCATATGATAATGCACTTTTTACACGAGAAGCAACAGCATCAACACTTTTTTTATTGGCTTTAATCCCTTCAATTGCTTTTTCTTTCTCCTTTTGAAACTCCTCCTCTGTTAATAATGGGTTCATTGCAGCATCTGCCATTAATTGTAAAATACGATCTGCATATTTTGAAAGAGAGCTTGCATATGCTCTATTTGAACCAAAACTTAGGTTTGCTCCTAAAAAATCGATTTCTTCATTAAATGTATCTTTTGAAATATTAGTTGTACCATTACCAAGCATTGCCCCTAATATACTAGAAACTCCTGCTATGTTTCCTTCTACATGGGGTTTGTTATCTATTCTTAAAGAGTAAGAGATACGAGGCAGTTTATGATTCTCTACAACAAGAACTTTAAGACCGTTTTTTAATTGGAATTCTCCAGGGACTTCTAAAGCTATTTTAGGTGCTGGTCCTGGTTGAGGTTGTTTTGATCTATCAATTTGAGCAGTAGCTGAAATTGATAATAAAAACAAGGCGATAAATGTTGCTATTTTTGTTTTCATTGTTTTCATTTTAATGTTTTTTTGACTGTCAAATTATAGGATTAGTTTTCTTCTTTTTTTGGTAAATAATCTAGAATTAAACGTTGATTCGGGTTCAAATACTTCATTGCAACGGCTTTAATATCTTCTCTGGTTATAGATCTATATATGTTAATTTCATTATTAATTAACGCTGTGTCTCCATAAAGCATATAATAACGCGCCAAAGAATTAGCAATACCAGTAACACTAGAGTTAGAGTTAACAAATGTGTTTTCAAATTTGTTTTGAAGCTTTTGGTAATCTTTTTCAGATATTAATTGATTTTGAATTTTAACAATTTCTTCGTCCATTTCTGAGACTAGTTTATCTAAAGAAACATCGCCTAAAGGCAAGGCAAACAAGGCATAGGTCCCATAATCTTCTTGAGAGATATTTACGGCTGCAACTTCTAAAGCCATTTTTTTGTCGTCAACAAGTTTTTTGTATAATTTCGAGGTTTTACCATCACTTAAATAAGTAGAAATCATATCTAATACATAAGCGTCTTTCTCTTTAAAAGAAGGCGTTCTGTATGCTGCAATTACTGCCGGTATTTGAATATTAGCATCGTAAGCTTTTTCTTTTAGGGCAGATGTAATAGGATCCTCTTTTGGGAAGTTTCTTATGATATCATTCCCTTTAGGAATAGGTCCAAAATACTCCTTAATCATTTTTTTAGTGTCAGAAACATTAATGTCTCCAGCTACTACCAAAACAGCATTGTTAGGAACGTAGAATTTCTTGTTAAAAGCTTGAAATTCTTCTAACGTTGCAGCGTCTAGATGCTCCATTTTTCCTATAGTGGTTCCTTTATAGGGATGCTTTTTAAATAGATGTTTTTTTATCTCGGCTAAAATATTACCATAAGGCGCATTATCGACTCTTAAGCGTTTTTCTTCTTTTACCACCTCATTTTGAGTGTCTACCCCTATTTGGTTAATAATAGGATGTAGTAAACGTTCAGATTCCATCCATAATCCTAGTTCTAGGCTGTTGGAAGGGAATACTTCATAATAGTAAGTTCTGTCGTCTGTAGTATTTGCATTATTACTACCCCCGTTTGAGCTTACAATAGTAAACCACTCTCCACGTTCTATGTTTTTAGTCCCTTCAAATAAAAGATGCTCAAAAAAATGTGCAAAACCAGTTCGCTCTGGGTTTTCATCTTTAGCCCCAACATGATACATTACAGAAGTTGTAACCACAGGTGCTGAATTGTCTTGATGTAAGATAACGTGCATGCCGTTATCTAAATCGTACTCTTCATACTTTACTTCTTGAGCATTAGCTATAAATCCAGCAAGTATTATAGTTGCTAAAGAGAATATGCTTTTTTTCATTTTTTAAATTATTTAAGTTATTCAATTGTTGTGTTAGACTAACAAGTATTAAAAATGTTACAGAGCCTACACAAAAATAAGGATACCAAAAGGTTTTATAAAATTAATGGTCAATTATAGTTTTTTTAACAGCATTTATTTTTTAGAAAACCGGCAATATAGCCAGAGTATTTAACTTTAAATTATGCAAAAAAATATTTACAATTAATATAGATTAATTTGTTAATTACAACTTCAGCTCATTAAATAGTTTAGAACCTTAGATAAAAAAACCGCTTTCAATGGTAAAATCGTTTGTAGATTAATTAATTAGAAGTATATTTGCATCCGCTTTCTCAAAAAGAGGAGGCGTAATTGGATAAATATAAATTAATTAAAAACGTTACGCTATGTACGCAATTGTAGAGATAGCAGGGCATCAATTTAAAG
>JAHDGB010000051.1 GCA_020627885.1 Flavobacteriaceae bacterium
AATAAGTTAACCCTGAGTTTTTCAAACTTACACAGATTTTAGGATAGTGTCTTTTAAAATAAAGTATAGCCTAATATTATAGATGATGTCCTATAACCTGAGTTCCATGCAATATAGTTGTCTAAAATTTCTCTATCTGTTTGATATCTAAATTCTATACTGTATTTATCATCAATTTTATAACCTAATCCGAAAGCCATATTATTTCTTGTTCTAGATTTTAATGAATCTAAAACAGAACCATCCTCTCTAGTAAATTCAACTAACGATTTTAATTTAAAATCAAATACAAAAGAAGCATTAATAAAAAACTTTGAATGCTTATTAAGAAAAAGATAGTGCCTTAAACCAATAGGCATTTCAATAGAACTGTAATCTACCTTTACTACAAACTTCCCTCCGCTTATATCGCTCGCATCAATTGAAGTACCTGTTTTAAAATATTGATATGTAGGTTCTATTAAAATACTCCATTTATTTTTATTGAAAGCCAAAATCAACTCAGATTCTAAACCAAAACCGAACCCTATTTCATTCGATATATCTGCTCTCATTGAGTTAATTAAACCATTTCTTATTTTTAATGATGAGCTATTTAAACGAGGTCTTAATGTTATATTAAACAAGTCTCTTTTTTCTTTTTTCTCATAATTAATGATCACATTATTATGGCAAAGAGCATATTGGTTAAAAAACTTTATTAAATCATTTTTTTTATAATTTATATTTTCAATTTCATTTAATTTAAAACTTGAACACTTAAGATCACTCCATAACTGTTGTCTAAACCTATTGTTTTTAACAACATTACCTTCTTTAGAGATATATCTTTTATAAATTAACTGCTCTACATTAGAATTTTCTTTTTTGTAAAAATATCTTTTTAAATTACCATCAACATATTCATATAAATTAACCTTTCCTTCTATTAATATTTTTAAAAATAGTTTTTCTTTTTTAAATATTGGTGTTCTTCTACTACTCAAGTTATTAATATAATCACCTGATCTATCAATTTTTACAGTTTCTCTGTAATATTTAGAAACCTCATAAATCCCAAACTCTTTTACTAAATTAATATTAGCAATTTCTGAAATACTATTTTCTGTAGTTTTATATTCAAAACTTATAGGATTATTCTTCCAATCTTCATTCTTTATAAAGCATTCTATTTTTTGATTAGAACTATTAATATAATAACCTTTTTCAAAGACAATTTGCGAATATAAATTCACACTAATAATTGTCATTAAAAGTAATAGTAACCCCTTTCTCATTTTTGTATATCTATAAATGATCTAAATTGAATTGATTTTTTTGCAAAACTACAGCATTAAATGAGTTTATACAAAAAACTTATACTTATTTCACAATAATAGAAACTAATTTTAGTTATTTTTCATCAAATAAGCAACCAAAATTACACAAGGAAACCTCTTTATTTATTGGCTTAAAATTATTATAGTCGACAAAATGGACACTACCAATAATGCGTTCGTTTTAAGCTTCACAAAAACGCTTTCCACCACTATTAGTATGGTACAGATAAGCTAACTTAAAACTTTTTGTATATATCCAATATAAAAACATCTTCAAAATCATCTCCTTCTTTTTATTTATCAAGTGTGACTCCTATTTTAAAGCACTTCTCCTCCTTTATTCTTACAGTATTTATATATTTATATTTACCGCGACATCATTTAATCCATAAGGCAACATTACAAAGTAGCGAACAGAATTAACCATTTTACTATACTTCCGTTTTATATAATCTGCTATTTCTAGCTTCATAAAATCCCTAAAAAACTCAAAATTATTATTATCAAAAATACTTATTACAGCATCATTTTCATCAATATAACAGCGTACAAATTGATCATTCCAAAAAAGTCTAACCCTCCTCGTAAACGCATGTAGTTTATGTGTTATGTATGTACAAAAAAGGGATTGATATTAAATCAACCCCTTTTAAATTTATAGAAATTACACCTGAAAATTATAGTTTAACAATTCTTGATGTATATGTCTTATTCCCTGCATTCAGTTTAAGAATATAAATCCCAGTAGACAATTCAGAAACATCTATCGTGTTATTAAGTATATTGTTTTGTTGAAACATTAAATTCCCTTGCACTCCATATACCATTACTGTTACTTTTTTTCCTAATTCAGATTCTGAAGCAAATAAAATTTTACCAGAAGTTGGGTTTGGATATACTTTAAACTCCACATTCGCTGTTTCTACATCATTTAACGTTACATCTAAAGTAATATTATTTCTAATCAATGTTAACCCTGTAACGACTGAGTTTGTTACGTAACATGTATATACCCCAATATCAGAATTTGAAGCACTACTTATAGTATAAATACGTTCAGTTGCTCCTGCTATATCTACGCCGTCTTTCTTCCATTGATAACTATTATTTACACTTTGTGTTTCATCGACAGATAATTCAATTTGCTGTCCCTGAACTAATGAAATAGTTTCCTCATTATCAATACGAGCTTGAGGAGAATATTGAAAATTACTTAAATTAGTAGAGTAGTGAACAAAATTAGGTTCAAGATCTTCAAAAACATATTCATTTCCTCTCACTGATAATTTATTTAAATTACTTAAAGAGGTTAAGTTAGGAATAATACCTTCAAACTTATTATTATAAAAATATGCCTCTCTAAGGTTAGTCATATTTACAAAACTAGCAGGTATTATTCCTGAAAAATTATTGTCATTTAGATACAACCTAGACATTGCTATTAAGTTACCAAAATTTGCCGGTAAAGCTCCAGACAAATTATTTTTTCCTAATATAGCTGTTTTTAATTTTGTTAAATTAGTAAAACTAGCAGGAATAACCCCTTCAAGATTATTATTATCTACTCTAATGCTTTCTAAGTTAGTAAGGTTTCCAATATTTACAGGAAGATTCCCTTTTAAACCGCAATCTAACAACCATAATGTTTTTAGTTTCGTTAAACTCTCAATGCTAGAAGGAATTTCTGTATCTAATAAGTTATTGCTAAAACTTAAAAACTCCAAATTAGTTAAACTTCCAATATTAGTTGGTATAACTCCCGACAATTTATTACGAGTAAGATTTAGCACCTTAAGATTAGACAAATTACTTACTCCTTCAGGAATAGCTCCTGTTAACCCATTATTAGTATTTAAATTGTTTCCTTCCAATGCTAATCTTTCCAAAGCACTCATATTTGAAATGTTTTGAGGGAATGGTCCTATAAGAGTCCCTGTTAAAGTTAACTCTTTTAAAGTTGTTAAGTTTGTAATCTCGTTAGGGATATTCTCTGTATTTATACCAGAAATATATAACTTTTTAAGACTAGTAAACTGCTCAATAACTGCAGGAATTTTATACGTTAATGTATTTGGAGTCGACAAATTAGTTATTAAAACATCCTCCAATCCTGTAAGCGTCCAAAAACTATCAGGAATTGTACTGAATTTACTGCCGTTTAAAGAAATCTTTTTTAGATTAACTAAGTTTTCAATCCCAGTTAAGCTTCCTTCAAATTGCCCACTAACTTCAAGAGCTCCTAAAGCTGTAATGGTAAACACTTCTGGTGGAAAAGTACCAGACAGCCCGTTATTAGTAAGTCTTAACAGTTTTAATTTAGTAAGATTTCCTATATCAGATGATATCGTCCCTGTTAAGTTAAAATTAAAGTTAAAATCTAATGATTCCAACTCTGTTAATCCCCAAATACTTTCTGGTAAAGTCCCTGTTAATTTGTTATTAGACAGGTTTAAGCCTGTAACTCTGTTTGAAGCATTAACAGTTACACCATACCAAGTACTCATATCGGCATTTAAGTCCCAAGTATTAGTCCAGTTAGCACCATCTGTTGCTTCATAAAGCGCTTCTAAAATAGCTTTATCATCAGCTTTAGTATACATTCCTAATAACAAGAATGTTAAAAATAGTAATTTGTTTTTCATGTTCGTTTTTAGATTAAAAAATTATTTTTTTGCAAAATTAGCAACTATTAATCATTAAGACAAACTTAATACGCTAATAGTAAGGTAATATGAAACATTAATAACATAATGTAAATAGTTGTAGAATAAAAAATGGGGAGCAATTAAAACTTCCCCATTTTAAAACTAAAATATAATGTACTTTAGAATTATAGTTTAACAATTCTTGATGTATATATCTTATTTTCTGTTTTTAATTTAAGAATGTAAATTCCTGCAGATAATTCTGAAATATCAATTATGTTATTATTAGATATATTTTTTTGTTGAAATATTAAATTCCCTTGCACCCCATACAAAGTAACATTTGCATTTTGATTTATTATAGCGGAGTCTATATCTAATACAATTTTATCTGAAGCTGGGTTAGGATACACTTTAAACTCAATATTTTCAGTAGCTTCATTGTGTAAGGTTACATCTAACATGATACTATTTCTAACTAATTCCATTCCTGTAACAATAGAATTAGATACATAACATTTATATTTTCCTGCATCAGAAATAGAAACGTTATTTATTGTATAAATACGATCTGTCGCCCCATCAATATTAACACCATCTTTTTTCCATTGGTAATTATTATTAACACTTTGTGTATCTTCTACCGATAATTGGATTTGCTCTCCTTCTACTAAAGATCTACTTTCCTCGTTATCAATTCGGTCTTGGGGCATGTATTGAAAACTGTTAATGTTAGTAGAGTAATGAACAAAATTAGGTTCCAAATCCTCAAAAACATATTTATTTTCCTTTACCGATAATGCATTTAAATTACTTAATGAAGTTAAGTCAGGAATTTCTCCTTCTAGGTTATTATTGTGTAACTCTATTTTTTCTAAAGGTGTAATATTCGCTATACCTAAAGGGATACTTCCTTTTAAACCACAATTCGATAAATATAAGGATCTTAGCTTAGTAAGGTTCTCAATACTAGAAGGAATTTCTGTATCTAGTGAATTACTACTTAAACCAAAAAATAATAGATCTACTAAATCTCCTATATTTTCAGGTATTACTCCTGTTAGCTTATTACCCGAAAGGTTAAGTATTATAAGTTTAGTCAAGTTAGTAATACCTACCGGTATTTCTCCTGTTAAACCTTCATTACTTGAATAACTCCCCCCTAGAACTAATATTTTTAAAGCTGTTAAATTTGAAATATTTTGTGGAATATTTCCTGTAAGAACACCTCGTAAAGACAGCTCTGTTAAACTAGTTAAGCTTGTTATTTCGTTAGGGATAATCGCTGTGTTTTTACCAGAAATAGCAATTTTTTTAAGATTTGTAAACTGATTAATAGAAGCAGGTATACTATAAACAATTGTACTTGTTGCAGATAAGTTTGATATTAAAATTTCCTCTAACCCAGTGAGGGTCCAAAAATTATCAGGAAGAGTATTGAACTTACTGCCATCTAAAGAAATAACCTTTAGGTTTACTAAGTTTTCAATTCCTTCTAAACTCCCTTCAAATTGGCGACCAATTTTAAGTGTTTCTAAAGTAGTTAGTGTAAAAATTTCTGAAGGAAAAGCACCAGATAAACCATTATAATTAAGTTTTAACGATTTTAATTTTGTAAGATTTGCTACATCTGCAGGTAGTACTCCTACCAAAGTAGAATTAAAGCTTAAATTTAATGATACTAATTCTGTTAATTCCCAAAGACTTAAAGGTAAAGTACCAGTCAATTTATTATTAAATAAGTTTAATGCCGTAACTCTATTAGACGCATTAACAGTTACACCATGCCATGTACTCATATCGGCACTTAGATCCCAAGTATTGGTCCAGTTAGCGCCATCGGTAGCTTCGTAAAGGGCTTCTAAAACAGCCTTATCATCGGCTTTAGCATACATCCCTATTAATAAGAATGTTAAAAAAAGTAGTTTTTTTCTCATGTTTGTTTAAAGTTTTTAAATAAATTTAGTTAGTAAATTTTTTGCAAAAGTAGGTATATTTAGTACCCTTACAAACCCTTTTTAAAGCAAAAAATCTATGTTTTCATTAATACAATTCTTTTCCATTAAATATCAGATATTTACAAAAAAAATATTATTTAAATTTTGCAATATCCTTAAATTTAATCTTAAAAAAAACGTTTTATTGTCAATTTATCATTAAAAACAATACATTACTGAATATGTGTTAATATTTCAATGCCGATACCATTTGTAGGGTTCCTTAATTTTTTGTATTTTTGGTTCAAACCATAACCAACATATGCAAACAAACTCTGAATTGAAAAAAAAACTATCATTTGACGATTTTAAAAGCGAAGTTATAAACGATTATAAAACAGCTGTTACTAGTCGTGAATGTAGTCTTTTAGGCCGTCGTGAAGTGTTAACTGGTAAAGCTAAATTCGGAATCTTTGGAGATGGAAAAGAAATTCCCCAATTGGCAATGGCAAAAGCTTTTCAAAATGGAGACTTTCGTTCTGGGTACTATAGAGACCAAACATTTATGATGGCTATTGGCCAGCTTTCTATTCAGCAATTTTTCTCTGGGTTATATGCAAATACTAATTTGGCAGAAGAACCTATGTCTGCAGGTCGGCAAATGGGTGGGCATTTTGCAACACATAGTTTAAATAAAAATGGAAAATGGAATGATTTAACCAAACAAAAAAATTCTAGTGCAGATATTTCTCCTACTGCAGGGCAAATGCCTCGTTTACTAGGTTTAGCTCAAGCATCAAAAATATACAGAAATGTAAAAGGCATAGACAATAGTAATTTCTCTGTAAAAGGTAATGAAATTGCATGGGGTACAATAGGAAATGCGAGTACCAGTGAAGGCTTGTTTTTTGAAACTATAAATGCTGCTGGAGTTTTACAAGTACCTATGATTATAAGTGTGTGGGATGATGAGTATGGTATTTCTGTTCATGCAAAACACCAAACTACTAAAGAAAATATTTCGGAAATACTAAAAGGGTTTCAAAGAGATGAGTTTGGTAAAGGGTATGAAATATTACGTGTAAAAGGTTGGGATTATGTAGCTTTAATGGAAACGTACAGAGAGGCAAGTAAAATTGCTCGAGAGGAGCATGTTCCTGTTTTAATTCATGTTAGAGAATTAACTCAACCTCAAGGTCATTCTACATCAGGATCTCATGAGCGTTATAAAAACGCTGATCGTTTAAATTGGGAAGCTGATCATGACTGTAACCTTAAGCTAAGAGAATGGATCATTGCTAGCAATATTGCTAATGAAGAGGAACTTAACATTATAGATAAAGAAATAAAAAAAGCGGTGCTTGAAGGAAAAAAGGCAGCATGGAAAGCCTACCTAACCCCCTTAAAAGAAGAACGTAAAGAAGCTGTAAGCTTATTGAATGCCTTAGCAGAGACAAGTATTAATAAAGTGTTTATTGAAAAAATGACTAATGAGCTTCTTTCTATAAATGACCCCATTAGAAAAGACATCATATCTACCTGTAGAAAAGCCATAAGATATACTATTAAGGAAAACTCCAGTGCTAAAAATAATATTATAACATATATAGACAATTATTTTAATAAAATTCAGCCTATATTTAGCTCTCATTTATACAGCGAAAATACCTCAGCTGCAACAAACATTAAAGAAGTTAAACCTATTTACGATGATAATAGTGAATTAGTTGATGCACGTTTAATAATAAGAGATAATTTTGATTCTATATTTAAAAACTACCCGCAAGCCTTAATTTTTGGTGAAGATACTGGTGCCATTGGTGATGTTAACCAAGGATTAGAAGGTTTACAAGAAAAATATGGAGAACTAAGAATTGCAGATGTAGGGATCCGTGAAGCTACTATTTTAGGCCAAGGCATAGGAATGGCAATGCGTGGTTTAAGGCCTATTGCAGAAATACAATATTTAGACTATATATTATATGCACTTCAAATTATAAGTGACGATTTAGCGACTTTACATTACAGAACCAAAGGCAGGCAAAAAGCCCCTTTAATTATACGTACTCGAGGGCACAGACTTGAAGGTATATGGCATTCTGGCTCTCAAATGGGAGGTGTTTTAAACCTTATTAGAGGCATACATCTTTTGGTACCAAGAAATATGACTAAAGCCGCTGGTTTTTATAATACACTTTTACAAAGTGATGAACCAGCTATTATAGTAGAGTGCTTAAACGGCTATCGTTTAAAAGAAAAGATGCCAGCAAACATAGGCGAATTTAAAACGCCTATCGGTACTGTTGAAACAATTAAAGAAGGCAAAGATATAACTTTAGTTTCTTACGGCTCTACATTACGTATTGTAGAACAAGCTGCGAAAGAATTAGTAGAAGCTGGTATTGATACTGAAATTATTGACATTCAATCATTATTGCCGTTTGATACTAGTCATGATATAGTAAAAAGTGTAGCAAAAACTAATAGACTAATGGTAATAGATGAAGATGTGCCTGGTGGGGCTTCTGCATATATTCTAAATGAAATATTAAATACTCAAAATGCCTATCAATATTTAGATAGCCCACCAAAAACATTAGCAGCTAAACCACATCGCCCTGCTTATGGTACAGATGGCGATTATTTCTCAAAACCATCAACAGAGGATGTTTTCGAAGCTGTTTATGACATTATGCATGAAACAAATCCTGAAAATTTCCCTAAGTTAAGATAGCTCAAGAAACCTTTTATAATTTACCCTGCTTAATTAATTGTAATCAAAAATTAATTAAGAGGTTTTTTGTTTTAAAATCACTATATTTAGTCTAGCACCGAATTATTAAATTTTTTGTTTTAATAAAATTTACTACTTATGAAAAAATTAATGCCCCTACTATTAATTAGTTTATTACTTTCTTGTAATAATGATGATAATGATACTTCTACTCAAGAAAACCAAACACCATCCCTAGATTTATCTGAGTTTTTAACAATTAATTTCGACGCGTTACCTGATTACAATAATCAATATATTCCAGCATATATTACTAAAGATAACACCACTACAAACAGCATTACTAATGAAGGAGCTACACTAGGAAGAGTATTATTTTATGATACCAACTTGTCTTCTAACAATACTGTTGCTTGTGCGAGTTGCCATAAACAAGAAGAAGCATTTGGAGATACTGATGCGGTTAGTATGGGAGTTAACGGTACTACTGGAAGACACTCTATGCGATTAATAAACTCTAGGTTTGCTACTGAAGATAAATTCTTTTGGGACGAAAGAGCTACTACATTAGAAGAACAAACTACGATGCCTATTCAGGATCATATAGAAATGGGATTTAGTGGAGAAGATGGAGACGCTTCGTTTGATGATTTAATTACCAAACTAGAAAATATTGAATATTATCCTCAATTATTTAATTTGGCATTTGGGAGTAATCAAATCACAGAATCTAGAATGCAAAATGCAATATCTCAATTTGTTAGAAGCATCCAGTCCTTTGATAGTAAATATGACGAAGGTAGACTTCAAGCAAATAATGATGGGCAGCCTTTTTCTAATTATACAGATGAAGAAAATACAGGAAAAAACTTATTCTTTTCTCCTCCTGTATTCGATAATCAAGGAATTAGAACTAGCGGAGGTATAGGCTGTGCTGGATGCCATCAAGCCCCAGAGTTTGATATAGACCCAGATTCAAAAAATAATGGAGTTATTGGTCTAGCAAATGGTGCTACTGGTACCGATTTTACAATTACACGATCTCCAAGTTTGAGAGATGTAGTAAAAACAGATGGCACAAGCAATGGCCCTTTTATGCATATAGGTGTTTCTAATAATTTAATGACAGTGCTTGACCATTATGATACGATAGAAGTTAATGGGAATACAAACTTAGACCCTAGATTAATGCCAAATGGGAGTGGGCAACAACTAAATATGACTCTAGCCGAAAAAAATGCTGTAATTGCTTTTTTAGCAACACTATCTGGTACTAACGTATATTCTGATGAGAGATGGAGTACCCCTTTTATTAATTAGAATTATTCCTTCGCAAATGTTAATTCATTTTTTATATCTTTAAACAGATATAATTAAAAAATTCATGCTCACAAAAGAGGACAAAACAAAATTAAGAGGCACTATTTTTAGACATTTAGATGGTATTGCAGTAACTACCACTGCTTATTCATTACACAAAAAAGGCGTTCTTAATTACTTATTAGATCATAAAAAAGTTGAATTACATAAACTTACCGAAAAATTTAATGCTAACGAAGGCTATCTTAATGTGGCATTAAGAGTATTATGCTCTCAAGGTTGGTTAACACAACACATTGATAATAAAGAAAACACTATAATTTTTGAAATTAACGAGAATAGTGAAATGGCTTTTAATTTATGCCATTTATATGAAGATGCTGTTAATTTACTGAAATACGCTGTTAACTTTCCTAAACAAAGAATAGGAAGTGACGCTTTTATTATACTTGAACGTATATTTAAAAAGTACGAAAGTAATTACGATTTGTCACAAATAGAAGAAGACACCATACAAAATCAAATATTAAAACATATTGAAGGAACTATTGTTGGGCCTATAACAGTGTTATTAGGTGTAAATGGGTTATTTCATAAATACTTTATGGAAGCATCATTCACTGCTGAAGAATATCATAAAGACCCTGAAAGCTTTAAAAAAATATTAGATTTCTTTTCTTTTTTAGGCTGGTTTAAAAAGAAAAATAATACATATCAATTTACTGATAAAGGCTTATTTTTTGCTAAACGCGCTTCAGCTTATGGTGTAACAGTTTCCTATTTACCTACATTTATTCAATTAGATGAACTTCTTTTTGGAAACCCACTAATTTTACAATCTGAAGCAAATGAAAAAGAAAAGCATGTTAATCGTGAAATGAATGTATGGGGAAGCGGTGGTGCACACTCTACTTATTTTAAAGTCATTGATCAAGTTATTATCAATTTATTTAATAAACCTATAGACGAGCAACCTAAAGGTATTTTAGATATGGGGTGTGGTAATGGTGCATTTATTCAACATATATTTGATGTTATTGAACATCAAACCTTAAGAGGAAAACATCTTGAAGAACATCCATTACTATTAGTTGGAGCAGATTTTAATCAAGCAGCCTTAAAAGTTACTAGAGCCAACTTAATAAAATCTGATATTTGGGCAAAAGTAATTTGGGGAGATATAGGAAGGCCCGATTTATTAGCAAAAGACCTTAAAGAAGATTACAGCATAGCTTTAGAAGATCTATTAAATGTTCGTACTTTTTTAGATCATAATCGCATATACGAAGCCCCAAAAATAATGACTAAACGACAAAGCTCATCTACAGGAGCTTATTCAAGAAAAGGGGTTAGATTAAACAATAATAGTGTAGAAGATTCACTTTTAGAGCATTTAAAAAAATGGAGCCCATATGTTGAAAGATTTGGTTTATTAATTATAGAGTTGCATACCATAAAACCTGAACTTACCGCTAAAAACCTAGGAAAAACTGCTGCAACTGCCTACGATGCAACACATGGTTATAGCGACCAATATATATTAGAAGTCGACGTATTTAATAAAGTTGCTAAAGAAGCAGGTTTAGAGCCCGACAAAAACTATTTCTCAAAGTTTCCGAATAGCGATTTAGCAACAGTAAGTGTAAATTTATTAAAGGGTCACACATAACAACCTATATATAGATGAATGAAAAGCAACTAACATCTAGAGATTGGTTAGCCATAGAAAGAACTAAACTAGCAAACGAAAGGACTTTTTTAGCTTATTTTAGAACCTTTATTGTTTTTTTAGGATCTGGCATTACCATACTTAAGTTAGAGTTTTTAACAGAATTAAAAACATTTGGATTTATACTAACTATAATTTCCCCTATTGTTTTAATTATTGGAGTTTTTAGATTGTTTAGTGTGAAAAAAAAGATAAAAAAGTATCACAAATTAAAGTGTTAGTAAGCGATAAAACTAAACTTTAATTAATACGATATCTGAATGAGTAGAAAATGAAAAATTACATTTTTAATGAAAGCAGTAGCTGTAGTCGATATAAAAAAAGAATTGAAAGAAAAATCTGATAAAGAACTTATAGCACTATGTCTTCGCTTATCTAAATTTAAAAAAGAAAATAAAGAATTATTAACTTATCTTCTCTTTGAAGCCGAAAGTGAACAAGGGTATATTGAAACTGTTAAACAAGAAATTGATGAACAGTTTGAAGGAATTAATACCGATAGTTTTTTCTATATAAAAAAAAGTGTTCGAAAAATTCTTAGAAATACAAAAAAGTACATTCGGTATTCCCTTAATAAAGAAACAGAAATAGAACTCCTACTCTATTTTTGCAAAAAGTTAAAAGCAATGTCTCCCTCTATTTATAAAAACAACACACTATTAAATATATACAATCGTAATATACTAACTATAACTAAAAAGGCATTAAATTTACATGAAGACCTTCAATATGATATTAATACCGAATTAGAAGAACTAAACAGTTAATTCATCAAAAAATATATGAAACAATTAAAAAACATAATTACCTTCTTTTTCTTTATAACTATAATATATAGTTGTAAAACAGATAAACAGCAACCTATAAAACAGGAAAAAGAGTCTATAAAAAATAATATTGAAAAACCAGAAATTGTAAACAACTATCAGGATAAAATTGTTAAAAAAGCAATAAAAGAAACTCTTAAAAAATCTAACCGTGTTAATATAGATTCTATTATAAAAGATCTATTCCTTATTAAAGAACATTCCTTTTATAAAATAGCTATAGGAGATGCTTTGGCCACACATAAAGAAAAATTAAAAAAAGATAGTGGTGATACTCTTAATAGATATATTTTATACGATAAATACAATAAAAAACTAGCAACTATAAGTACTGATCCTTTAAAAAAAGAAATTATTCAAGCTATAGAAATTAACTCTGAAAAAGCAAAAACAGAAAAAAATATTTCTATAGGTATGACTTTTGGAGATTTATTAAAAAAGCACCCTGAAATTATAGTTACTGGTTCAGAAACTGAGAAATGCACCTATGCAAATCATGGTAATATTACTTATCGTCTTGATGTTTCATACAATACCAGTTTTAAAATTGAAAATTCAAAAGTAAAAAGAACGGCAAAAATAAAATCAATTATTATAAAATAATGGCTGTGGTTTAAAACGATATTGATATTAATTTTTCAAATCTCAATTCAATATTTCTTAATATCTCAGAAACTGTGCATTAGAGCTAAATTACTTAAAAGCTAAAGCGATTATAAAAATAACCAAAAGAAGTATCTTATCAGTTTTCAAAAGCATCTACTCATTAAGATTTATTTCGATAGATAACTACACAGTAATTAATGGTTTTAATACTCAATTCTAAAGCTTAAGATACCTATCTTCTGTCTATAGATTATACCTATTTCATCCGCTTAAATTAACTTTATCCTAATATTTAAAGGGAAATAGCTCTATAAAAAACTAAGCTTAACTAGTTATAAATCCATTTAAAGGTTAAATCAACTATTTTACAAACAACACGAGTTATTCATCTAAAATACATATATTTAACAAAAAAAATGTGAATTGATATGAAAACAACTAATAAACTAAAATATTCTATATTTTTAACTATTGTCATCATTATGGGGACTAATGGGTATTCTCAAATAGACAAATCTGACTGGCAGAAAGTTAATGCAAAAAGAATGACAGCTAGCGACAAAACTTTTGCTACCATTCTCCCATCTAAATTTTCAACATGGAGAATTTCTACAATTAACACCTTTAAAAACAAGTTAAAAGATTCGCAAGAGATCGAAATTCCTTCACCTGACGGGAAATTTGAAACTTTTATTATTAAAACGTCAAAAATTGTAGCAGATGAAGTAGCCCATTTATACACTATCAAAACATTTATAGGACACAAAAAAGGGCAGCCTAGTACTCTTATAGCCTGTGATTTCAGTAATTATGGCGGATTTCATGCTGCTGTTTATGAATCTGGAAAAACTTATTTTATAGAACCTGTTTACAAAAACGTCCCTGAAACAGTAATGGTATACTATAAAAAAGATAACTCTCATGGAACATTTAATTGCATGACTGAGAACTCAAGCTCTTACATAAATAAACAAATAGAAAACATTAATTATTCTAAAACCCCTACAACAAAAAGAACTTTCAAGTTAGCTGTTGCCGCTTCCGATAATTACGCTCAGCAATTTGGAGGATCGCCATATAATAATACTAACGTTTTAAATGCCTTAGCCTCTGGTGTTAATATGGTTCATCTAATTTACTTAAGAGATATGGGTGTAGGGTTTACATTGGTTAATGATGCTTCCTTAATACAAGGTAACAATAACTCAAGTAATATTACTAGTAAAATAGATAGTGCAATAGGATCAAATGCTTATGATGTAGGTCATTTGGTTCTGTGGGGAGATGAAAACGGTGCAGCTGGCTTCAAAGTTCCTTGTACCAATAATAAAGGAGATGGTTTTTCATCATCTAGTCTTGGTGTTTCTACATTATGGGTAGATTATGTAGCTCACGAAATGGGACATCAATTTGGTTCCGAACATAACCAATCTGGCTGTAATGGAGTAGCTAATTTTAGATACGAACCAGGAGAAGGTTCGTCTATTATGTCTTATGCAAATGTATGTAAAGGAGACCAACAATATACTCAAAATTCAGATCCATTTTTTCATTATGCTTCTATAGCACAAATACAAGCAGAATTAGGCAATTATAGTTGTGCTATTACAGATAGTTCGGGTAATACTTCCGCTCCTACTTCAAATGCAAATGCAAATATCACAATACCGAAGGAAACTCCGTTTATTCTTGTTGGTAGTGGTTCAGATGCCAATGACCCATCTAATAACTTAACTTATCATTGGGTTCAATATGATGGTAGTGGAAGCTCTGTAACAACATCGCCTAACTGTAACTCCAATAATGCTGCTTTGTTTCGTTTTCGTTCAGCTACAACCGATAATTACCGTAGTTTGCCACAGTATGATGATGTTTTAGCAGGAAATAACGATCAACAATGGGAAAAACTACCTTGTACTAATAGAACAATTAATTTTTCACTTACTGTTAGAGATAATAATACTTCATTTGGTAGATTATCGGAAGACAGAACAGTTATTACTGTTGATAACACTG
>JAHDGB010000052.1 GCA_020627885.1 Flavobacteriaceae bacterium
CTAATAAATCTGCTATACGTTCTGCAATTATCGTTCCGAAACCTTTTTCAAAAGGAACACCTTCATAGTTTGTTATAATAGAAGCGCGGGCAACTTCCCCAGCTCTAGGGATAGTATAGTTTATAAGATATGTTGCAAATACAGCCATTAAACTATTGTTGAATTTTATTTTATAGCCTAAGGGTTCTAGCATAAATAGCCACCGATAAGCTCTAGATAAATGACTTAAAAACCCTAAGAATAATCCCAAGGCAATCCACCAATAATTTGCGGTTTTAAAATGATATAATAACTCGGAAACAGATATTTTTGATAGCGAAAACCAAACTAAAAAAACACCCAACAGAATTGGGAGTGTTATTTTTAGTATTTTACCTATTGAGGTATTCAAGTATTTATTTTAATAAATTAGTTGCTTCATTAGGAAAAACTAATGAAGGTTTAAATACTTTTGCTTCTTCCATACTCATAAACCCATAAGTAATTAAAATTAAAGTATCTCCAACGGCCACTTTTCTTGCCGCAGCTCCATTTAATGTTATTTCACCACTTTTACGAGGACCAGGGATGGCATAAGTTTCAAGTCGTTCACCATTATTATTATTAACTATTTGTACTTTTTCTCCTTCAACAATATTAGCAGCATCCATTAAATCTTTGTCAATAGTAATACTGCCAATATAATTGAGTTCAGCACCTGTTACTTTAATTCTATGTATTTTAGATTTTACAACTTGTATTTGCATATTTACAAAGGTAATTAATTTAGAGCGATATTATCTATCAATCTTATGTCTCCTGCATAAACAGCGATAAAGGCTCTATAGTTTTTTTTATTTGATTTTCTTTTTACGGGTTTTAGGGTTTCGGTGTCTGCAATAGAAAAATATTCAAGTTTTAATAATTTATGTTTTTCAAACTGTTTTTCAACCCACTCTACTACTTTGGTAGCACTTTTTGTGCCAAACTTTTCTTTGGCTAATTTTAATATTTTATATATAAATGGAGCCGCTTCTCTATATTCGGGTTTTAATCTTTCATTGCGAGAACTCATAGCTAATCCGTTAGATTCTCTATGAATTTTACAGCCTATAATTTTTACAGGAATTTGATATTTAGTAACTAGTTTTCTAATAATTTGTAATTGTTGAAAATCTTTTTCGCCAAAATATGCAGTGTTAGGAGTAATGATTTCGAATAAGCGTTTTACAATGGTGCCTACTCCATTGAAATGGCCAGTTCTAAACTCGCCTTCCATTTCAAACTCTAAGCCATCAAAACTAAATTCTTTAGCTTTAGTTTCATCTTCATATATATCTTTTACACTAGGAGCATATACAATAATATTAGGATTTAAGACTTTCAATAGGGAGACATCTTTATCTAATGTTCTAGGGTATTTTTCTAAATCTTTATCATTATCGAATTGTGTAGGGTTTACAAAAATACTTACAATCGCTTTGTCGTTATTTTGTATTGCTTTTTTAACTAAAGACATATGTCCGTTATGTAATGCTCCCATTGTAGGAACAAATCCTATGGTTTTAATATCGTTTTTTAAAGCTGAAATATAGTTTTGAATTTCAGACTTTGTAGTAAATACAGTCATTTTTAATATAAAATTAACGCCTGCAAACTTAATCTTTTAGTGACAAACTGCATAAATTTTTGTACTTTTGCGTGTTTTTTATTTGGTTTTCGTAAACTGGTAAAAACATTAAAACGAAATAGTGTGGTTGAAATAACGGTGTTAAGGCATTGATTATATTTTCATTACACTCTTTAAAATTATAAAAACTAATATAATGAAAGATAAGAGGATATTATATGTATCATCTGAAGTAGTTCCTTATTTACCGGAAACTGAGATTTCTTCAATGTCATTTGAAACGCCTAGAATGGTTAATCAGCAGGGTGGTCAAATTAGAATATTTATGCCTAGATATGGCAATATTAATGAAAGAAGACATCAATTACATGAGGTTATCCGTCTCTCTGGTATTAACTTAGTAATTAATGATTTAGACATGCCTCTTATTATAAAAGTTGCTTCAATTCCTAAAGAACGAATTCAGGTCTATTTTATTGATAACGACGAGTATTTTAAAAGAAAAGCAACGCTAACTGATGAAGAGGGAAACTTATTTCCTGATAATGATGAACGTGCAATATTTTTTGCGAAAGGTGTAATTGAAACAGTTAAAAAATTAAACTGGTCACCAGATATTATACATGTTCATGGTTGGTTGGCATCATTGTTACCTCTTTATTTAAAACAGTTTTACATGGATGAACCATTATTCAATGAAAGTAAGATAGTAACTTCTGTTTACAGTCAAAGTTTCAGTGACACATTAAATAAAGATATGATCAATAAAATTAAGTTTGATAATATTAATGAAAGTGCTATTACAGCCTTAGATAAACCAACTTATACTAATTTAATGAAAGTTGCTATTGATAATTCAGATGCACTAATAGTTGGTTCAGAAGAAATTCCGTCTGAGCTTGAATCGTATTTAGAAAGCTGTAAAAAGCCTGTTTTAGGTTTTCAAGAAAAAGAAGAATTTAGTGAAGCCTATACAAATTTTTATAATGAAAGCGTATTAAACTGATTTTTTCATCTTGTTAATAAATAGAACAGGTCATTGGGTAGCTAAATAGGGTTAGCTTAATAACATACAAATACATTTAACATCATACTAATGATTAATATCATAGCAAAAACAATTAAGAGGCGAAAAAGTATTTCTTTTTTAGCACTTTTATCATTAATTTTAATAGCTTGTGAAAAAGATTTTGTTAATATTGATAGCGAGCTTCAGGGTGCACAAAACTTCAATACTAATAAAAAAGATTTTCCTTTATTGGGTTATAGCAAAGCCTATGGAGAGGTCCAAACAAATAGATTGCCTTCTAACTTATTAGGATACTTTAACGAGCCAATTTATGGAAAAACAATAGCAAGTGTTATAGCTCAAGTTGCTCCCAAAAATATAGATCCTGATTTTGGTGAAAGTCCTGAAATAGTATCAGTAAAACTAAATATTCCATATTTCTCTACTAAAGTTGGAGAAACGGATAGCGATGGAGTAACATCATATAGGTTAGATTCTATATTCGGAAATATAAATACGTCTGTAAAGTTATCTATTTATCAAAACAATTATTTATTAAGAGATTTAGATCCTGATGCTAATTTTGAAGAGGTTCAAGCTTATTACTCAAATGCCATTCAAAGTCTAGATTTAAATTCTCAATTAGGACAGTTGCTTTACGAAGATGCTGATTTTATTCCAAGTAGTGCTGAAATTGTTGATGAGACAGATTCTGACAATATTATTAGAACTCCACCGGCTTTAAATATAGAGTTAGGGCCAAACCCATCAACAAGTAGTTATTGGAAAAATTTAATTTTAGATAATGAAAACCTTCCTCCTTTATCAAACGTTAATAATTTTAAAGAGTTTTTTAGGGGGCTAGTTTTTAAAATAGAACCCAATAATCTGGCAGATGATAGTTATCAAATTATGATGGATTTTGTTAAAGATAATGCCAATATTACAATAAACTATACAAACTTAAACGATGAAGGAGATAAAGTTGATCAAACCTATGTTTTAAATTTTAGCGGTGTAAAATTAAACACACTCGAGAATAATTATAATTTCCCATTAACAAATGGAGACGCAACTAATGGAGACGACAAACTTTATATTAAAGGAGGCGTAGGTTCTGCCGGAATAATTAATTTGTTTAACGGACAGGTGGAAAATGAAGAAGGAAACAATGTTGATGCTTTAGAGTATTTTATAAGTAAAAAAGAAGACTGGCTTATTAATCAGGCAAATCTTACTGTTTATGTAGATCAATCATCTATTCCAAATAACTTAGACGGAAAAAACGAGCCTAATCGATTGATATTGTATGACTTAAAAAACAATGTACCGATAGCAGATTATTTTTTAGATGCTAATACGATTAATCAGGATCCTGATAAATCACGAATAGTTTATGCAGAACCCTTAGAAAGAGATAGTAATAAAAAAGGGATTAAATATAAGTTTAGAATAACTCATCACGTAAAAAATATTCTTGAAAGAGATTCTACTAATGTTAATTTAGGAATATATGTTTCAACTAATGTCAATTTACTATTTACTAATAATGGTTCTGTGCCATATGATGCATTAACTTTAGGTTCAATTGAAGATGAAGACGACACTACTATCGATAAAGTCCCATCAACATGTGTTTTATCTCCTAGAGGGACTGTTTTATATGGAAGTACATCTAACGTTCCAGAAAATGTTAGACCTAAGTTAGAAATTTTTTATACTGAAACTAAAAATTAATATAATATGTGTGGTATAGTTGGGTATATAGGAAAACGAAAAGCCTTTCCAATAATTCTTGAAGGGTTAAAGCGCTTAGAATATAGAGGGTATGATAGCGCAGGGATTGCTTTATACGATGATTCTGATATAAAGCTTTCTAAAACAAAAGGAAAAGTAGCCGATCTTGAAGCAAAAGCTAAAAATGAAATTAATACAGATGGAACAATAGGTATTGGCCATACTAGATGGGCAACACATGGTGTTCCTAATGATGTGAATTCACATCCACATTATTCAAATTCTGGGGATCTTGTTATTATACATAATGGTATCATAGAAAATTATGATTCACTAAAAAAAGAATTATTAAAAAGAGGTTATATTTTTAAATCTGATACTGACACTGAAGTCTTAATTAATCTTATTGAAGATGTTAAAATTAATGAAAAAGTAAAGTTAGGAAAGGCTGTTCAAATAGCACTAAATCAAGTTGTTGGGGCTTATGCTATTGCTGTTTTCGATAAAAATAAACCCAATGAGATTGTTGTTGCAAAACTAGGAAGTCCATTGGCAATAGGTATAGGTGATGAAGAGTTTTTTATTGCTAGTGATGCCTCACCTTTTTTAGAATACACCAAAAAGGCCATCTATTTAGAAGATGAAGAAATGGCAGTAATTAGCCGAAAAAAAGGAGTGAAACTAAGAAGGATTAAGAACGATGCTGTAGTTGATCCTTATATTCAAGAACTTAAAATCAATTTAGAGCAAATTGAAAAAGGTGGGTACGAGCATTTTATGCTTAAAGAAATTCATGAACAACCAAATGCCATAAAAGATACTTATAGGGGAAGACTTCTTGCAAAAGAAGGAATTGTAAAAATGGCTGGGGTAGACGATAATCTTGAACGATTCTTAAATGCAAATAAAATCATTATAGTTGCTTGTGGGACTTCTTGGCATGCTGGTTTAGTGGCAGAATATGTTTTCGAAAATTTAGCTAAAGTTCCTGTTGAAGTTGAATATGCATCAGAGTTTAGATATAGAAACCCTGTTATAACTGATAAGGATGTTGTTATTGCTATATCCCAATCTGGAGAAACTGCAGATACATTGGCGGCGATTAAACTTGCAAAATCAAAAAACGCTTTTGTTTTTGGGGTTTGTAATGTTGTTGGCTCTACAATATCTAGAGAGACCCATGCAGGAGCATACACACATGCGGGACCAGAAATAGGAGTAGCTTCAACTAAGGCATTTACTACACAAATTACAGTCTTAACGCTAATAGCATTAAAATTAGCTAAAGAAAAAGGAACTATTTCTAATTCAGAATTTCATTTGTATTTACAGGAATTAGAACTTATTCCTGAAAAAGTAAAAAAAGCGTTAAAATCTGAAAAACATATAAAGACAGTAGCAAACACCTACAAAAATGCGAAAAACTGTTTGTATTTAGGAAGGGGTTATAATTTCCCTGTTGCTTTAGAGGGTGCGCTTAAACTTAAAGAAATTTCTTATATTCATGCAGAAGGCTATCCCGCAGCAGAAATGAAGCATGGCCCGATAGCTCTTATTGATGAGCAAATGCCTGTATTTGTAATTGCAACCAAAAAAGGACATTATGAAAAAGTGGTGAGTAATATTCAAGAAATAAAATCTAGATCTGGAAAAATTATAGGAATAGTAACAGAAGGTGATGAAGATGTGAAAAATCTCGCAGACCATGTTATTGAAGTCCCAGAAACAATAGAGTTTTTAACGCCATTACTTACAACAATTCCTATGCAATTGTTATCATACCATATTGCTGTAATGTTGAACAAAAATGTAGACCAGCCCAGGAACTTAGCAAAATCTGTAACCGTAGAATAATACGTTTTTTATTTCTTTTCTATAATTAAGACTTAAAGTTTTATTACAAAGTAATAAGATTTTAAGTCTTTGTTTTTAGGGATACTAAGTGTATTATTTATGCCATATTTTTTTATTAACTTACTTAAAAAAACGTATATTGGTTATAAATAAACAAACTAAATCTTAAAAATGAAAAGAATCCTATCATTCCTATTTTTATTGTTTTGTGGAATTACTTTTTCGCAAACAACTGTCTCAGGAACTGTAGTTGATGTAGATAGTCAGCCAATTCCTGGAGCAAATGTTATTGTAGTTGGATCGTCATCAGGAACTGTAACAGATTTTGATGGTAAATTTACATTAACAACGCGCCAAGAACCACCTTATACTGTACAAGTAAGTAGTGTTGGTTTTACCACGGAAACCCAAGAGGTTACATCTAAAAATCAAATTTTAAATTTTACAATTAAGGAAGGGACATCATTAGATGAAGTAGTAATTTCTGCTTCTAGAACTCCTGAACGTATTTTTGAATCGCCAGTTACTGTTGAACGCTTTGGGTTAAAGCAAATTAAGAATACTGCTTCGTCTGATTTTTATGATGGTTTAGAAAACCTTAAAGGAGTTGATATTAATACTAATAGTTTAACTTTTAAATCTATTAACACACGTGGTTTTGCAACCTTTGCCAATACACGTTTTATGCAATTGGTAGATGGGATGGATAACTCGGCTCCTGCATTAAATTTCCCTCTTGGAAATTTATTAGGAATGACTGAAACCGATGTCCAAAGTGTAGAACTGCTTCCAGGAGCTTCTTCAGCATTATATGGAGCCAATGCATTTAACGGAATATTATTTATGAGAAGTAAAAGTCCTTTTGATTATCCTGGAATTAGTGGTAATATAAAAACAGGAGTTACTTCTCAAGAAGCTGCTGGTGATAATATGTACAGAGATTTAAGTGTAAGAGTAGCTCATAAATTTTCTGATAAATTTGCTGCGAAAGTAAATTTTGGATATTTAAAAGGAACGGATTGGGCTGCAATAAGCGAAGTTGATAAATTAGGAAGAGGGTTTACGAGAAATAATACAGATTATGACGGTATTAATGTATATGGAGATGAGGTGTCTACAAATATAAGAGCAGCATCGGGTTTAGGTATTATTCCTAATGTTACTGTTAGCAGAACAGGGTATAATGAAAGAGATTTAACTGAAAATAATGCAGAAAGCTTAAAAGCCGATTGGGGCCTTTATTATCGCCCAATTACAGATAATAGTTTAGAAATAGGATATGTTGGTAAGTTAGGATCAGGAAATACCATATACCAAGGGGCAAACCGATATAATATTGCCAATTTCTTTTTGCAACAGCATAAGTTAGAAGTTAAACATGATAATTTTTTTGTTAGAGGTTATGTTACTGAAGATAAGGCGGGTGATTCCTATGATATGGTATTTACAGGAATTAATATAAATAGAGCATGGAAAAGTGACGAAGATTGGTTCGGTGATTACATACAAACTTATGCGGGAATTGAACTTTCAGGGAACCCGCAAGGGCTAACAGACGAACAAAAACACGCTTCAGCTAGAGCAACTGCCGATAATGGTAGATTTTTACCAGGAAGCGATGATTTTATAAAAGCATTTAATGAAAGTATAAACAATCCCGATTTATCAACGGGGTCTAAATTTCAAGACAATTCAAAAATTTATCATGGAGATGCCAATTATAATTTTAGCCACATGATCGATTTTGCTGAAATACAAGTTGGAGGATCTTATAGACAATATAGTCTAAATTCTTTTGGAACAATATATACAGATTCTAATGGACCAATTAATTATTCAGAAGTTGGGTTTTACTCACAACTTCAAAAAGAATTAGAATTAAGTGAAAATGTGGATTTAAAATTAACAGGATCTGTTCGTTATGATAAGTCCGAATTGTTTGATGGTTTCTTTTCTCCAAGACTATCTACTGGATTTACTTTAAATGAAAACCATAATATTAGGGCATCAGCACAAACGGGTTTTAGGAATCCCACAACTCAAGATTTATATATTGGTTTAGATGTTGGTAGAGCAGTATTGATTGGAGGTGCCGTAAACAACCCTAGTCGCTATGTTAGTACATATAATATTAGTGACGAAGCCCAAACAACTCTGGGCCAGCCTTCGTCAATTACGTTAACGGGAGAAGCGGCTTATGAAACCGCTTATTCAGCGAGTTCTGTTACGGAGTTTGCAGAAAGTGCATTAAATGGTACTGTAAACCCAGCTTTACTCAATACTATAGATTCTGGTCTTGCTAAACCTGAACAAGTAACATCGTTTGAAGTAGGTTATAGAGGAAAAATCAATAAAATGATTATAGATTTAAGTTCCTATTTTAATTCTTATAAAGACTTTTTATCAAATGAGACAGTAGTTGTTCCTTTTTATGGTACAGCAGGAGATAACTCTTTATCTGTTGCTGCAATAGGGAATAATGATTTTCAGGCTTTTCAAACATACACTAATTCTAAAGAAAAAGTGAATTCATACGGTGCAGCGATTGGGCTTTCAACCAAAGTGTTTAATGATTTTGATTTGGGAGTAAATTATACTTATTCCAAATTAGATTTTGATACTAAAAAGAACCCAGATTTTAGAACAAATTTCAATACTCCAGAGCATAAAGTAAAAGCGTCTTTTGGAAAAGAAAAGTTATTTAAAAACTTTGGATTTAATTTAGCTTGGAGGTGGAGTGATAATTATTTTTGGGAAGCTTCTTTTGGAGATGGAGATGTCCCTGCTTTTAATGTCTTTGATGCTCAAATAAATTATAGACTTACTAAAATTAAATCAACTTTTAAGTTAGGAGCAAGTAATTTATTAGGGAACGAATATTTCACGGCTTTCGGTACTGGGTTTATAGGATCTCAATACTATATATCAATGACAATAAACAACTTATAAAACAAATTATTATGAAAACTAAATATATATGGATAATAGCAGTTATAATCTTAGGGTTTTCTGCTTGCGATAATGATGATGCTACAGTTGTAGAAGAAGTCGTGCTACCAGATTTAGAAGCGGGTAGTGCAGATTTCTCAAAATTCATTTCTTTAGGAGCTTCATTTACAGCTGGGTACTCGGATGGAGGCTTATTTATAGCTGGTCAAGAAAACTCATTTCCAAATGCATTATCAAAACAATTTTCAAAAATAGGAGGGGGTGCATTTAATCAGCCTTTAATGAGTGATAATACAGGGGGGATTTTAGTTGGAGGCTCGGTTGTTAGAGGTTATCGACTTGTTTTTGATGGTTCTGGACCAGTGCCTTTAGATGCTTTTTTAACAAGCCAAGGAGCACCTGTGCCTCCAATTACTACAGAAGCAGGAATAAGTTTAGGTAGTAATTTTAATAATTATGGTATCCCTGGAGCAAAAAGTACACATTTGGTGTTTTCGGGTTATGCAGGATTAAACCCATATTATGCCCGCATCGCTTCTGCACCAACGGCCACTGTTTTGGGAGATGCTGCTGCACAAAATCCTACTTTTTTCACATTAAGTGAAATAGGAGGTAATGATGTTTTAGGTTATGCTTTATCTGGAGGCGAAAGTGATTCGGCAGCAGAAAATTATGATCCTATTACACCAACAGCTCAATTTGATGGAGCTATAAATGCTATAGTTGATGCTTTAACAGCAAATGGGGCTAAAGGAGCAATAGGCAATGTTCCAAATATTACAAGCTTGGCTCATTTTACAACTGTACCACATAACCCTATTCCTCTCGATGAGGCTACTGCAGTTTATTTAAATGGAGCAAGTGCTTATGGTGCATATAACGCAGGTATAGCACAAGCATTTGATTTCTTAGTAGCGAATAATAGTATGACACGAGAAGACGCAGATAAGGAGCTTGCAAAAAGAACAATTACTTTCCAAGCTGGAGAAAATAATGCTGTTGTAATAATGGACGAAAGTTTAACCGATTTAACTGCTATAAATGCGGCACTAATTGGGATGCGTCAAGCAACATCAGAAGATATGTTTGTGCTTCCAGCCTCTTCTTTTATTGGAACAGAAGCCGTTCCAGGTAACCCACAAACGGTTAACGGTGTTGCCGTTCCACTAGCAGATAAATGGGTCTTAATACCAGAAGAACAAGAAGAAATAGCTACAGCAACTATGGCTTATAATTCAATTATTGAGTCTTTAGCCTCTTCAAAAGGATTGGCTTTGGTGAACTTAAATAGTATTTTAGAAAAAGCAGCTACCACTGGAATTCAATTTGATAATTTTAATTTAAATACTAGTTTAGTGACAGGAGGATTAATTAGTTTAGATGGTATTCATTTAACACCTAGAGGTTATGCGTTTATGGCTAATTCTTTTTTAGAAGCCATTGACGCTACTTATGGTTCAAATTTTATAGCCTCGGGGAATGTTGCAAAAGCGGCTGATTTTGCTGTTAGTTTTTCAGCAACATTACCATAAAACGATAATTTTCGATCATACAAAAACACCTTCTTTTTAGCTTAAAAAAAGAAGGTGTTTTTTTGTATATAAAAAAGCTAATAAAAACACCTTTACTTTTAAATAAAAACAGCTATCTTTGCACGCGAAAACGGATACTGTTTTTTTTAATTAAACAGCATAATATTAAATAAATAAGTAATGTCAAAAGTTACAGGTAAAGTTGCACAAATAGTAGGTCCAGTAATCGATGTTGAATTCGAGGCTGGTACTGAACTTCCAAAAATTTATGATTCATTAGAAATTAAAAAGGCAGATGGCTCTTTGTTAGTGTTAGAGGTACAGTCTCACATAGGTGAAGATACTGTACGTACTATAGCAATGGATTCTTCTGATGGTTTAAGTAGAGGTACAGAAGTTAAGGCTACTGGTGCTCCTATACAAATGCCTGTTGGCGGTGATGTATATGGTCGTTTATTTAATGTAATTGGAGATGCAATTGATGGTTTAGGAGATTTACCTAAAGCAGGGAATGCAGGGCTTCCTATTCATAGAAAAGCACCAAAATTTGAAGATTTATCAACTTCAACTGAAGTTTTATTTACAGGAATTAAAGTTATTGATCTTATTGAGCCTTATGCAAAAGGAGGTAAAATTGGATTATTTGGAGGAGCAGGAGTTGGTAAAACAGTATTAATTCAAGAGTTAATTAATAATATAGCCAAAGGGCATGGAGGACTTTCTGTATTTGCAGGAGTAGGAGAAAGAACTCGTGAAGGGAATGATTTGCTTCGAGAAATGTTAGAATCTGGAATTATTAAATATGGTGACGATTTTATGCATTCTATGGAAGAAGGCGGATGGGATCTTAAAAAAGTAGACAAATCTGTGATGAAAGATTCTAAAGCAACTTTCGTGTTTGGACAAATGAATGAGCCACCTGGAGCACGTGCTCGTGTAGCATTGTCAGGACTTACAATTGCAGAATATTTCCGTGATGGAGCTGGAGACGGACAAGGGAAAGATGTTCTTTTCTTCGTAGATAATATCTTCCGTTTTACACAAGCAGGATCTGAGGTATCTGCATTATTAGGACGTATGCCTTCAGCAGTAGGATACCAACCTACATTAGCAACAGAGATGGGTGCAATGCAGGAACGTATTACTTCAACTAAAAAGGGATCTATTACATCTGTACAAGCGGTTTATGTACCTGCAGATGATTTAACCGATCCAGCACCAGCAACAACTTTTGCCCACTTAGATGCAACAACGGTATTATCTCGTAAAATTGCTGAACTTGGTATATACCCTGCAGTGGATCCTTTAGATTCTACATCAAGAATTTTAACTGCTGATATTTTAGGTAATGAACATTACGATTGTGCACAGAGAGTAAAAGAGTTATTACAGCGTTATAAAGAGTTACAAGATATTATTGCTATTTTAGGTATGGAAGAATTATCTGAAGAAGATAAAATGGCTGTAGGACGTGCACGTCGAGTACAACGTTTCTTATCACAACCATTCCATGTTGCTGAACAATTTACAGGTCTTAAAGGAGTGTTAGTAGATATAAAAGAGACTATTAAAGGGTTTAATATGATTATGGACGGAGAGTTAGATCACCTTCCTGAAGCAGCATTTAATCTTAAAGGATCAATTGATGAAGCTATAGAAGCTGGAGAAAAAATGTTAGCAGAAGCTTAAAAACTAGTAATCAGTAAATAGCTTACAGTTAGCAATATGTAACTGAATGCTGGTTGCTGAGTACTGAATACTAAAAAAAATATGTATATAGAAATTGTATCACCAGAAGCGACATTATTTAGTAGTGAAGTAGACTCTGTTGTTGTTCCTGGAGTTAATGGAGAATTTGAAATGTTAAATAACCATGCGCCAATAGTTTCTTTACTTCAAGAAGGAACTGTGAGAATAAAAACACATTCACAAAGCATTGAGTTAGATGAATTACATAGTCGTTTAGTTCAATTTCCTGGAGATAATAAGATTTTAACTTTGAAAATTAAATCTGGAACTATAGAAATGAAGGATAATAAAATTATAGTTCTAGCCGATTAATTTTAAAACACATATAACAATTAAAAAGCAGCTTTATTTGAAGCTGCTTTTTTTGATAAAACAGAAATGATGTTTCGTTCTATTAACTCAAAAATGACAACATCTGGTTTGTATGATTCAATTTGAAAAGTATTAAAATCATATTTTTCTATATATAAACTTTCCCCAAAGGTTTCATTAAAAAATGGGATCCATGCCATTGAAAACGAATCTCTGTACATTAGAAGTTTTAATTTTTTATCTGGGTTTATATAATTAAGTAAGGTTGGTTTTTTGTCTTTTAAGAACACATTAGATTTAATTTTCTTGTTAAATCTAACATAGTGATCATTTGTTTTTAAGTTGAGTAATCTTGTTATATCACCATTTTCAAAATCTACTTTTTCAATATTATAATCTTCTATTTTTATAGGTAATAGATTGAGAGATTTATTATTTATATTTAGCTTATTAATGACTTCATTATAACCTATATAGGCCCCGTAATCATTCCAATGAGTATCCGTTTTACTATAAAGTTGATTGTCTTCTTTAGCGTTCATTAAAGGTTCATATAAATCTACTATATCAAAATTATACACAGTTTTTAATATGTTTTTTAATCTTTGAAGTTTAGTCGTTTTTTGTTTTAATTGATATGGAAGATATTCTTGATAAACCCTATGCTTGTCTGATGGAATTACAATGATAAAGTCAATATTTTTTTTGCTTAAATAAGTTTTTATTCTTGTAAGATAGCTTGCTATTTTTTGAATATCTGATCTCTTAGATCTATCATCACCAAAAGAGTTATTTAAAACATTTTTATGATAATTTCCTAAAAAAAACCATCCATCTTTGCCTTGTACGACCTTATTAGGTATAGGGTTTTCTTCTAAAACAGTATTCTTAAAATAAATGTAATTATTTACTGTAGTTTTTTTTAATCCAAAATTAGCGAGATAAAAGTTTTTAAGAGTGCTAATCGTTCTAAGTGGGCTATTAAAATTAATTACCGGAAATTTTTGTAATACTACTTTTTCATTATTTGTCTTTTCTCTTTCAAGCCCAAATATCATGATAATATTTGGGAGCAATAACAACGTTAAAAAAAGTAGAACTAACCATTTCGTTAATATGTTATTTATATTATTCATTAAAATCGAAAATAGATAAATGGATTGTAAGAATCAGTTGCAATGTATATAAAGCATATAAGCATCAATATTACTAAACAAGCGTTATTTGATGCAATTATAATTTTGGACCATGCTGAAGTACTTTTTAAATTTAAGTAATTTAATATATGAGAGTATATTGGAGTAGATAAAACAAAAGCCAAAGGGCATATAAATATAATTTCTTTTGTTAAATAAAAATTTAAGTATTCAAAATTCGTGTTTAAATTAAAATTGAACATGGTTTCAATATAATTAAAAGCATGTTGTATATTGTTAGCTCTAAAAAAAACCCAAGCAATAACAACAACAAATAATGCGTATAAATTTGAACATACTCCACCAATTTTGTTTAAAGTTTTGGAAAAACCTAACCGTTCTATAGTTATAAATAACCCATGAATCATTCCCCACATAATAAAATTCCAATTTGCTCCATGCCATAATCCTGTTATAAAAAAAACAATAATTAAATTTATATAGGTTTTAGTATTACTGCGTTTGTTTCCTCCTAATGAAATATATAAATAATCTCTAAACCAATTAGAAAGTGTAATGTGCCATCTTTTCCAAAACTCTCTGATAGATTTGGAAACATAAGGATAATTAAAGTTTTCAGGGAAATTAAAACCAAGCATTTTACCTAAACCTATAGCCATATCGGAATACCCTGAAAAATCAAAATAAATCTGAAAGCTATATGCTATGATACCCAGCCAGGCAATTAAGGAAGAAGACTCATCTGGAGGTAAATTAAAAGCACCATCAGCTAAAAACGCACAATTATTAGCAATAATCAATTTTTTAGATAGTCCTATGATAAACCTTTTAACCCCATCTTCAAAATCATTCCATGACATGTTATGATTACTTAATTGTTTTTCAATAGATGAGTATCTAACTATTGGCCCAGCAATTAGTTGAGGGAACATTGTTACATACATGGCAAAATGTATAAAATTTTTATTTGCCTTAATTGTTCCTCGGTAAACATCAATGGTGTAAGACATCGTTTGAAAAGTATAAAAACTAATACCTAGAGGTAAAATAACGTCTGAGAAATATGTAATATTTTCTATGTCAAAATTGAAAATTTCAAAAACCTTAGATAAATTGGTAAAAATAAAAGTAGAATACTTAAAATATAATAATATTCCTAAATTAAAAGAAATGGATAAATATAATCCTAACTTTCTCCAGCTCTTACTAATTATAAT
>JAHDGB010000053.1 GCA_020627885.1 Flavobacteriaceae bacterium
CCCAGTAATGTTTAAATTTAATTTTTTTATGGTAATATACTCCTTAAGATGTATTTCGTGATGTTGGGCTATTTTAAGGGCATCGGGACCTCGAAAGTCCCAAATTAATTTTAGTTTACGCATAATTTAGAACAGAAACGCCTCTTTCGGCAAAATTTTTAAAATCTTCTAAATATTTAAGTATTTGTTTTTTGTATAACCAAGGCATTAACAACATTTTTGCTCTCATAGAAAATGTGGTAGGAATACACTCGCTTTTAAAGGTCCATTTTGTATAGCCATTAGGGGTTTCTTCAAAATAATTTTGATGAATATTGTGTATGCCTTCAGTATCATGATATACATGGTACTCATTAGGAAAATTACTATGAGTAATGGTTTCAATTAAATACATTTTGTAATTCCCGAATTTGTAATTAAATTTCATTTTAGCCCCCAGTTTACCAGGCTCGCCAGAAATATGCTCATAACTTTCTAAGCCCCTTTGCCAATACTTCATATTATTATAGTTGCTTAGTTTGTCTAAAAATTCCTTTAAAGGAATTTTAATTAATATTTCTGAGATATATTTCATTGTTAGAGCCGTTTTTATACGATTTAGAGGGATTATACTTTAATGAAAAGAACATATAGAGAACACGTTTAAAATTTTGTATTAAAGCTAATCCCAATAATAATGAAGGGTAATCACTTTTTTAGCTAAGGAAAAGGCTTTTTTAGTGGCGCAGTATGATTACTGAATAAAAAAGAACAAAATCCTGTATAAAAAAAAGGTGATTTTTAGCTAATAGAAAAGCTAAAACGAGTTCGTTATATTAAAATAGGGAAATAAAATCTATAAATCAATATCTTTCGTTAAACGAGTTTTTTTTTCGTTTAAAAGTTAAAAATAGTTAAAAAGCAATTCAATTTTTTAACAAAGACTAAAGTCTAATTTTATACGTTATCCCATTTTAACTGTAAGAATAGAGGTGTTACAAGTTCAAGTATTTTTTTAGCTAAAATGGGAATGTTAATGGACTTGTATGATCCTTGTAATATTATTATTTTTGCAAGAATCTTTTAAAAATAATGTTGACTTATGAATATTAACTCACTATGTTTTGCAATTATGTTTTGTGTTGTGTCTTTGCTACAATCGCAAACAAAAAATAAGGACGTTTTATTTACTTTAGATAAAGAACCAGTGTATGTGTCGGAATTTATGAGAGTTTATAATAAAAACTTAGAGTTGGTAAAAGACGAGTCTCAAAAAGATGTAGATGCTTATTTAGAGTTGTTTATTAATTATAAATTAAAATTAAGAGAAGCTAAAGCACTTGGTTTAGATAAAAAAACAAGTTACTTAAATGAGTTTAATAGTTATAAAAAACAATTAGCAAGAAATTACTTAACAAATAATAAAGTAACTGAAGCATTGGTTAATGAAGCTTATGAGCACATGAAATACCAAATTAATGCCAGCCATGTCTTAGTGAAATCGGATGCGAATACAAAACCAGAAGATACGTTATTGGCTTATAATAAAATTTTGAAACTACGTGATAGAGTTTTAAAAGAAGGTTATAAAAAAGTACAAAAAGAAGTACATGATGGGAGAACAATTTTTGCTGAAGATTTAGGTTATTTTTCGGCATTTAAAATGGTATACCCTTTCGAGCAAGTTGCATACAATACAAAAGTAGGGGAGGTATCCGAGCCATTTAAAACACGTTTTGGTTACCATGTTATAAAAGTTTTAGACAAAAGAGCGTCTAGGGGAAAACTTACAGTCTCTCATATTATGATAAGTAATAAAAGTAAAGCTTCTGAAGAAAGCCCAGAAACAAGAATTAATAATATTTATAAGAGAATACAGCAAGGAGAAAAATTTGAGGCTTTAGCAAAACAATTTTCTGAAGATAAAAGTTCTGCGAGTAAAGGAGGGCAATTAAAACCTTTTTCTGGAGGAGAATTAAGTTCGCTTAAGTTTGAAGAAATGGCGTTTAGTTTAAAGAAAGAAAAAGATATTTCAAAACCATTTCAATCGGATTACGGATGGCATATTATTAAGCTTCATAAAAAAGAAGAATTAAGACCTTTAAAAGATTTAAGAACCGAATTAGAAACAAAAGTAAAACGCGATTCAAGATCTAAAATCATTAATAAGTCGAGGATAAATCAATTAAAAAAACGATATCAGTTAGTAGAAACTCCAGAAGCATTGCCTTATTTTAAATCATTAGTAGGCGAGAAATACGTTAAAGGGGTATGGCAATTACCAGAAAGTTTTAAATCTTACAAAGATAAAACCATGCTTAAAATTAACGATAAGACCGTTAATTATAATGAGTTTGGAGTATTTTTGGTTAGAAGCCAGAGAGACAGAACAAAAAGCAAACGATTGGACCAGGCCATCGATGAAAAATATGAGCTTTTTGTAGAAGAAGAGTTAAAGAAGTTTCAAGAAGAAAACTTAATTAATGAAAACCAAGAATATGCCAATATTGTAGGAGAATACAGAGATGGACTTTTGCTGTTTGACCTAATGGAAGATAAAATATGGAGCGCCGCTAAAAAAGACTCGGTAGCTTTAAAACAATTCCATAGCGATAATGCTAAAAACTATAAATTTTATAAGCGTATAGATGCTAATGTGGCATCTTCTGCTAAGCAAAAAGATATTAAAAAGGTTGCTAAATTATTAAAAAAAGGAAAATCTACAGAAGCAATTAGTAAGCAGTTTAATACAGACGACGCTGTAAAAGTAACTTTTACATCAGGGATAATGAATGCAAGTCACCAAGCTTTACCTAAAGAGATAAAATTTAAAAAAGGCGTGTCAAAAATAATGAAGCATAATAATAGTTATGTTGTGGTAAAAGTGAATGATATATTACCCGAACGCCAAAAAACATTTAAAGAATCTAAAGGAAATGTAACTAGCGATTTTCAAGCTTATAAGGAAAAACAATGGTTAAAAGAATTAGCTAATAAGTATGATGTTGTTTTAAATAATGACGTTGTAGAGGCTGTTAAAACAAAACTAAAAAGTAATTAATTGAAATATTTTAATTATTCAGTGCTGCTTTTTTTTATTTGTTTTTCATGCGATTATTTGCAACCAAAAGAACAAGAAGAAGTCTTAGCGCGCGTTAATGAAAATTACCTTTATAAATCTAATTTAAAGGCCACACTGCCTAAAGGGCTTTCTCCTCAAGATAGTGCTGTTTTTGTAAATAATTTTATAAAAGATTGGGCAACAAAACAATTATTAGTAAGTGGTGCCCAACGAAACCTTAATGAAAATAAATTAAAAGAATTCAATAAACTAGTAGAGCGTTATAAAAGTGATTTATATGGTAAAGCCTATGTCGAAGCGTTGGTTAGAAAAAGCATAGATACTACGGTTAGTTTAGAGGAAGCCGAAACATACTACGAAGAAAATAAAGAAGCGTTTAAACTGAATGAAGAACTTATTATGTTTAGATATATAAATGTAGATAAGAATAGATTAGATTTAAAAAATATTACCAAAAGGTTTAAACGTTATAATGAGTCCGATAGAAAGGCGTTAGATTCTATGTCTATTCAGTTTAAATCTTATTCATTAAAAGACTCTATCTGGATAAAGGTAGATCAAGCAGTTTCTAAAATCGCAATGTTCAATCAAGAAAATAAAGAAGAACTGTTAAAAAAATCTAATTTTATACAACACAAAGATTCTTTAGGACTATATTTGATACAAATAAATGACGTATTAGAGCGTAATAGTATAGCACCTTTAGAGTATGTAAAACCAACGATTAACCAAATCGTAATTAATAAACGTAAGTTAGAGTTTATTAAAAAATTAGAAAAAGATATCACTAAAGATGCTGTTAAAAACAAACAATTTGAAATTTATAATTAACCCGAAAAGTAGTTTAGTATTAAGTTTAATATTTTTTGTAGTAAACGGATTATTTGCTCAAGAAATTATTGAAGATAAACCAGTAGAGTCTACATCACCACCAATAGACCCTTCTCAAGTAAGAAAAATAGATGGAGTCGCTGCAGTAGTTGGCGATTATATTGTTTTAGATAGCGATGTCGATAAAACAATAGCACAATTAAAAGCATCTGGAGCAGATCCCTCTCGCTTTACACGATGCGAGCTTTTTGGGCGTTTGTTAGAAGATAAATTATACGCGCATCATGCAATTCAGGATAGTATTGTTGTTGCAGATGCCGAAATACGTTCTTATGTAGACCAGCAAATAAACCAGTTTAAACAGCAATTTAACGGGTCTTTAGACGAAGTATTGAAATTCTACAAAAAAGATGATGAGCAAAGTCTTAGAGACGAAATGTATGAAATAAATAAGGCGAATAAACTTGCTGCAGAAATGCAGAAAAAAATAGTTGATGAAGTTGAAGTTACTCCAGAAGAAGTGCGCCAGTTTTTTAATAAAATACCAAAGGAAGAACTTCCCGTATTTGGTACCGAATTAAAAGTAGCACAAATTGTAATTGAACCCAAGGTAAGTAAAGGAGAGGAACAACGCGTTATTGAGCAATTAAAAACCTTTAAAAAAGACATTGAAGAAAACGGGGCAAGTTTTAGAGCCAAAGCTGTATTTTATACAGATGATGCCGCTTCTAAAAAAACAGGAGGAGCTTATACTTTAAACAGAACAAGACCACAAATGGTAAAAGAGTTTAGAGAAGTTGCTTTTTCGTTACAAGAAGGCGAAATTTCAGAACCATTTAAAACCGATTTCGGGTATCATATTATACAATTAGATAAAATTAGGGGGCAAGAATATGATGTTCGTCATATCTTATTAATTCCAAAAGTTTCTGATGATGCGGTTAAAGAAGCTAGAAATGAAATAGAAAAAATTAAAAAAACTATAGAAACTGGTGATTTAAGTTTTGCTGAAGCAGCTAAAGAATTTAGTGATGAGCAGAAAACGAAAAACCAGGGAGGGCAGTTAATTAACCCAGCAACTCAAGATTATAATTTTGAATTAACCAAAATGGATCCCGAATTATATGGTCAGATTCAAGATGTGAAAAATGATGAAGTTTCTAGAGTTATTACAGATCAAGGGCGAACAGGAAATTTAAAATTTAAAATTTTAACAGTTACCGACAGAATAGATGAGCATGATGCAGATTATGCTAGGGATTATATGAAAATTAAAGAATTAGCGCTTAACGAAAAGCGATTAAAAACCATAGGAGATTGGCAAGAAGAAAAAATACTAGAAACTTATATTAAGATTAGTGATAATAGTAAAAAATGTGAGTTTAAAAGTAACTGGTTAAAAAACTAAAGATAAATATGTCAGACGTAGCAGCAGTAAAAGAATTAGTAAAGAAATATAAAGACTTAAAACAGGAAATTGCTAAAATAATTGTTGGGCAAGACGAGGTTATAAATCAAATACTAATATCTATTTTTTCTGGAGGTCATACCCTTTTAGTAGGAGTGCCTGGTTTAGCAAAAACATTAATGGTAAATACTATTGCGCAAACGTTAGGATTAGATTTTAAACGCATACAATTTACTCCAGATTTGATGCCAAGCGATATTTTAGGGAGTGAAATATTAGATGAAGACCGTCGTTTTAAGTTTATAAAAGGGCCAATATTTGCAAACATTATTTTGGCTGATGAAATTAACCGTACGCCACCTAAAACACAAGCAGCGTTACTAGAGGCCATGCAAGAACGTTCTGTAACTGTAGCAGGGCATCATTATAAATTAGATTTGCCATATTTTGTATTAGCAACTCAAAACCCTATAGAGCAAGAAGGGACCTACCCGTTACCAGAAGCACAATTAGACCGTTTTATGTTTGCTGTTAACTTAGACTACCCATCATTTAAAGAAGAAGTAGACGTGGTTAAGGCAACGACTTCAGATAAAAATATTAAAGTAAATGCTTTATTCTCTGCCAAAGAAATTATTAAATTTCAACAGTTAATACGACGCATACCTGTGGCAGATAATGTTATTGAATATGCTGTTTCTATAGTAGGAAAAACCAGGCCTAATAGTGATGCAGCAACCGATTTAATTAAAAACTATATCGATTGGGGAGCTGGGCCAAGAGCTTCTCAGAATTTAATTTTAGCAGCAAAAACACATGCAGCAATTAATGGGAAATTTTCTCCAGATATAGAAAATGTTCAGGCTGTAGCAACAAGTATTCTTCGTCATAGAATTATAAAAAATTATAAGGCAGAAGCAGAAGGAATTTCTGAAGAACAAATTATTCAGAGTTTATTTTAGTATTTTTTGTTATTATATTTAAATTTAAGACTTCTCCCATAAAAAATATAATGTCTGTCTTAGGCATTTTAAAGACAACTGTATAACTTACTAATAGGTTTTGAAAGCTGTTATTTTGTTTAGAAAAGCAAAAAATAATAACAATCAAAGCAAATAGAAAATATATAAAAGCATTTTTAAGCTTATTAATATGATATTTTTGCTATGTTAAAATTATCAATAATATATTTTTTTGAGTCTTATGATGCTTAATTTTATGAATAATTTAAAGGTTTGTACTAATTGCTGTATATTTTTTAACTTCTTTAAGTTTTTTGTAAATTTGCAAGACGAAAAATAAAATAAAACACCTTAAACGAGATACTTATGGCATTTGATATTGATATGATAAAAAAGGTTTACAACCAAATGAAAGTACGTGTTGATACAGCACGAAAAATTGTAGGCAAGCCTTTAACACTTTCAGAGAAGATTTTATACAATCACCTTTGGGATGGTGAAGCTACAAAAGCATTTACTAGAGGTAAAGATTATGTCGATTTTGCTCCAGACCGTATTGCTTGTCAAGATGCGACTGCACAAATGGCTTTATTGCAATTTATGCAAGCAGGGAAAAAGAAAGTAGCAGTGCCAACTACAGTACATTGCGATCATTTAATTCAGGCAAAAGATGGTGCTTCTATCGATTTAAAGAATGCAAATAGTGTAAGTAGTGAAGTGTTTAATTTTTTAGAATCAGTTTCTAATAAGTACGGGATTGGTTTTTGGAAACCAGGAGCAGGGATAATACATCAAGTTGTTTTAGAAAATTATGCATTCCCTGGAGGGATGATGATTGGTACAGACTCTCATACAGTTAATGCGGGTGGTTTAGGTATGGTTGCTATAGGTGTTGGAGGAGCTGATGCAGTAGATGTAATGGCTGGTATGGCTTGGGAATTAAAATTCCCTAAATTAATTGGAGTAAAGTTAACAGGTAAGTTGTCTGGATGGACTGCTCCTAAAGATGTGATTTTGAAAGTGGCAGGGATTATTTCCGCCAAAGGAGGAACAGGTGCTATTGTAGAGTATTTCGGAGAAGGAGCAAATGCAATGTCTTGTACCGGAAAAGGAACCATATGTAATATGGGAGCAGAAATTGGAGCAACCACTTCTACTTTTGGTTACGATGAGTCTATGGAGCGTTATTTGCGTGCTACAGATAGAGCAGATGTGGCAGATGCAGCTAATAAAGTAAAGGATTATTTGACAGCAGACGCAGAGGTATATGCTAATCCAGAACAATATTTTGATCAAGTAATAGAAATTAATTTATCAGAACTAGGCCCATTATTAAACGGGCCATTTACACCAGATTTATCAACTGAAGTAGGTAATACAATGACAGAAAAGGCTAAAGCAAACGATTGGCCTTTACAAGTAGAATGGGGCTTAATTGGATCGTGTACAAACTCATCATACGAAGATTTGTCTAGAGCATCCTCTATAGCGCAGCAAGCTTTAGATAAAGGCCTAAAAATGAAAGCAGATTTAGGGATTAATCCTGGGTCTGAACAAGTACGATATACAGCAGAAAGAGATGGTATTCTTGATGTTTTTGAGAAATTGAATGCTAAAATATTTACAAATGCTTGTGGACCATGTATTGGGCAATGGGCAAGATATAGCGATCCTAAAAATGCACCTAAAAATAGTATAGTGCATTCTTTTAATAGAAATTTTGCAAAACGAGCAGATGGAAACCCAAACACTCATGCCTTTGTAGCTTCTCCAGAACTAACTGCTGCTATCGCAATATCTGGTCGTTTAGACTTTAATCCATTAAAAGATACTTTATTAAGTGAAGATGGGCAAGAAGTGATGTTTGATGAACCAACAGGATGGGAGTTGCCTCCAAAAGGATTTGATGTTAAAGATAATGGTTATTTAGCGCCAGTAGAAGATGGAAGTGGAGTTAGTATTGAGGTAAGTCCAACATCTGAACGATTACAATTACTAACACCTTTTGAGCCTATAGGAAATGAAATTAAAGGGGCTAAATTATTAATAAAAGCTTTTGGAAAATGTACAACAGATCATATTTCTATGGCAGGGCCATGGTTGCGATTTAGAGGGCATTTAGATAATATTTCTAATAACTGTTTAATAGGGGCAGTAAATGCTTTTGGAAAGAAAACAAATTTTGTTAAAAGTCAATTAACAGAGGAGTACGGAGCAGTTCCGGATACAGCCAGAGCTTATAAAGCGGCAAATGTAAAAACTATAGTTGTTGGCGATCATAATTACGGAGAAGGTTCATCTAGAGAACATGCAGCTATGGAGCCAAGACACTTAGGAGTCGCAGCTGTAATTGTAAAATCATTTGCTCGTATACATGAAACGAATCTTAAAAAACAAGGTATGTTAGGGCTTACTTTTTCTAATGAAAATGATTATGATTTAATTGAAGAAGACGATACGTTTAATTTTTTAGATTTAGATGCTTTTTCTCCAGGCAAACCATTATCTATTGAAATTGTACATTCTAATGGTAATAAGGATATTATTAAGGTAGAGCATACTTATAATCAATCTCAGATAGACTGGTATAATGAAGGATCTGCATTAAATCTTATTAAAAAGGAAAATGCATAATTTATTAATCAAAAATTTATTAAAACACACACTAATGAAAAAATCAAATGTACTCGTTCTTGCAGCGTTCCTAATGCTTTTTACTATAGTAGGCTGCTCAAAAAATGATGATAACTCTACTGTAACTGCAACGCCAGAGCCAGAACCAACTGCTATTTTAAAAGTTACGCTTAATGGTTTAGAGCCACTAAGTGAAACTTATGTTTATGAAGGTTGGATTATGGTAAATGGAAATCCAGTTTCAACAGGAACATTTAATACAACAACCGGAACAACTATAAAAGAATTTTCTGTTTTAGAATCTAATTTAGATGTGGCTACTGCTTTTATATTGTCTATTGAGTTAGCTGAAAATGATCCTCAAGGGCCTTCAGATACTAAAATATTAAAGGGAGAATTCTTAAATAATAGTACTGCAGCTTCTCTTAAAACTGATAGTGTAATTGGTAATTTTGCAGATACATCTAACCCTTTCTCTGGATCATTTGTAAATAAAACACCATCAGATAATATAGGAAATAATGATCAGTATGGTATTTGGTTTATTCAAAACCCAACAGCTCCAACAGCTGGGTTAATTAATTTGCCAACATTATCAGCAGGGTGGAAATACGAAGGATGGGTTATTTTTTCAGGACCAACTCCAGTTACAACAGGCAAGTTTACCTCTGCTTCTGGTGTAGATCTCTCGTCTCCATATAGTGGTAATGAAGCTGTTCCTGCATTTCCAGGAGAAGATTTTGTTCAAAATTTACCTACAGGTGTTACTGGAGATACAACAGGGTTAGATGTTGTAATTTCTATTGAGCCAAATTTTCCAACAGATCCTAACGAACCTTTCTTCTTGAAACCTATAACAGGAACCCAGGGACCAAATACTTTGTCTGTAACAACCGATATTAATGTATTAATTAATGGTACAGCTGTAAAACAATAAAAGCCAATCAAAAAATAACGGGATAATATAAAAAGCTATTCAAAACTTATTGAATGGCTTTTTTTAAGTTACAAAAAGGATAAGTATAATGAAACTTATGGTTAAAAATTTCATATGATTTATTGTTTTTCAATGAATAAAAAAAAACCTCTAAAAACTAATATTAGTTTTTAGAGGTTTCTTTTTGTTTTAAAAACTTTACAAGTTAATTAGACTCTGTAGAATCTGGATCTAAGTAATTAGGAATATTATCACCATCGTCATCGTCGTTTGTAGGGTCACCATCACCATCTTTATCATTTGTAGGGTCACCATCACCATCGCTATCTACAGTAAGATCCGTGTCTTCTAAATCTTCATCTTTAGTTAGTACGCCATCATCATCATCATCATTATCAACAAAGTTTGGTAAATTATCTCCATCGGTATCATTATTAAAGCCATCTCCATCATTATCTATATCTTCAATATGTGAAGGGATGCCATCGGCATCATAATCGGTATCGCCTCTAGAAATGACACGCATAGAGAACATAATAGGAGTGTAAGCTCCAATATTAGGTGGAGCGCTAGCAAAATAAGCTAATCCAGAAGGGATAAACACGGCGCCTATACCATGCCCTTGGTAGGTTACAGCCCCATCTGCAGCAGTGGTAGAACTGATAGAGGTTTTAAATTTTATAACGCCCTCTCTAAAACCAGTAACAACACCACCTATTTGTCCAACACGTGTTAAATAAAAAGGTTGCCCGTTTCCAATAGTAACAGCACTATCAAATGTATCATGATTTAATTTTTTTCCATTATACAAAATAGAAGCTTTATCTAAACGGTGTATTTTTTCTCCTTGCCCTTCTCTAACTTCTAAATAATATAATTTATAGTCAACACCATTTTGTTTAATTATCGTATCGCTTACTTGGTTTATTAGAGGGGTTTTACCTGCGTTAACTCCTGCTATAGTATCGAACTTTATTTCAAAATTGTCATTTGCAGCGCTATATAGGTTTGCAAAATCAAACGCTTCATAATTATAAAAATGAGTACTTAAGTAGTCTTCAATTTCTTCAATATCCTCGTTATAAACTTCAGCTTCATCTCTTATACTAACAGTTGTGGCGCCATCATCATCTTTTTTACAGGAAAAAGTAGTGATAAAAAACAATGATAAAATACTAAGTGTGAAATTTTTAATGTTCATTAATGCTTATTTTTGCGCAAGATAAGTTTAAATTAAATTTTGTACAATATCATTAACATCAATTTAGATAATTAATTATGCGTATAGACAAGTATTTATGGTGTGTTAGACAGTATAAAACTAGAAATTTGGCAACAGTTGCTTGTAAAAAAGGACAGGTAAAAATAAATGGAGCTACAGCAAAGCCTAGTCGAGAAATTTATGTTACTGATAAAATTGAATGGCGAAAAAATCAAATCAATTATTCCTTAACAGTTTTAGATATTCCTCCAAGTCGAGTAGGAGCTAAGTTGGTCGATATATATAGAGTTGATACGACCCCTAAATCGGCTTTCGAAGCTCAAGAACTTTTAAAATTAGCAAAAGACCATTATAGAAAAAAAGGTACAGGAAGGCCTACCAAAAAGGACCGTAGGGATATTGATGATATTTATAAAGAAAATGAACAATAATAGATTTACTTGTAGGGTTAGAAATTATTTATTTTTAATCTTACATTTATATTTGCTTCACTATATTTGAAATTAAAGACTTTTATTAAAATGGCTTCACAAATAATATTAACTAAAACAGAAATAACCAATAAATTAAGACGAATTGCATTTCAGATATACGAAAATAATGCAAAGGAATCTGAAGTCGTTTTGGCTGGTATAGATAGTAACGGTTATGTTATTTCAAAAAAGTTAAAAAAGATAATCAGTGAAATATCTGACCTTGAAGTTACTTTATGTAAAGTAATTATCGATAAAAAAAATCCTCAAAAGGAGGTGAAAACATCTATCAAAAGTGAAGATTATATTAATAAATCGATTGTTTTAGTGGATGATGTGTTAAATTCTGGAACAACGCTTATATATGGTGTTAAACACTTCTTAGAGGTGCCTTTGAAACAATTTAAAACAGCAGTATTAGTTAATAGAAATCATAAAAAATATCCAGTAAAGGCAGATTTTAAAGGCATATCATTATCTACATCTTTAAATGAACATGTACAAGTTGTTCTAGATGGCAAGAGAATGGAAGCGTTTTTAGAATAGTTTTAAAATGATATCTTCTAAGGTTGTTGAAGCTTCATTATTTGCATTTACAATTAAGTTCGCTTTGTTGTAAAACGTATTACGCTCAAATAAGTGTTTTCCAATAAATTCGGTTAATTGTTCATTTGTTTTTAAATGCGCTATTAAGGGGCGTTTTAAAGTTTCTCTTTTTACCCGTTTCACTAATGTTTTAAGTGTTGCTTTTATATATATACTTACTGTATTTGAAGAGTTTTTTATTAAATTCATGTTATCATAATAGCATGGAGTGCCCCCACCAGTAGCAATAACCAATTTAGAATTGCTATTTAATAATTCATTTAAATAGAAGCGCTCTTTTTTTCTAAAGTATAATTCTCCTTTATTTTTAAATATATCAGAAATGCTTTGTTGTTCCTTTTTTTCGATATAATGGTCTAAATCGGTAAATTTGTAGCCCAATAATTTTGCTAATTTAATACCTATAAAAGATTTTCCTGAGGCCATATAACCTATAAGGATTATTTTTTTTTTCACCTTAAATTCTGATTTTTAAAAACATATCATTTTGTTTGACAAAAAAACAAAAAAATTTTTAAAAATAGTATTGTATTATTAATTAAAGATTATATATTTGCACCCGTTAAAACAAGTAGACCTGGTAGCTCAGTTGGTAGAGCATCTCCCTTTTAAGGAGAGGGTCCTGGGTTCGAGCCCCAGCCAGGTCACAAAAAAAAGTTAAGCTATGCTTAGCTTTTTTTTTACCTTTACTTTTTATGCGCACGTGGCGGAATTGGTAGACGCGCTGGCTTGAGGGGCCAGTAACCGTTATGGTTGTGGAAGTTCGAATCTTCTCGTGCGCACAATTAATTTAGATTGCTTTCTTTTATAAGTTTGCTATTGGTGTAGTGTTAACTTTGTTGTTTAGTTTGTTGGGGTGTTTTTTTTATTTTGTTAATAAACTCTTGAAGTGCTTTTCCGTATTTAGAAACCTTAATATTAGCCGATAAAGAGTTATTAATAGTGTCTAGCAATTTTATATTTGCATCATGCATTTGAGTAATCGCTATATAAGGAGCAACTTCACTATTTTTGTTTGTTATAGCATAATTAGCGGTATATAAATATTTTCTTCTGGTAAGGTTTTTTAATTGTTTTTCAGAACTGATTATGGCTTTAGAGTCTTGCTTAATTTTTGCATTTAAATTATTTTCAATTAAGTCAAGGTTTTTTTCATTAAATTTTGCTAGCATATTAAGGTAGTTGCTATATGTATTTTGTTGTTTAGACCCTTTTATTTTTGCGTCGTATAAGAAATTTTCTAAAGAGGTAGTAATTTCTGTAATGCCTTTATTGCCAAAAAAAGAAATTCCGTTTTTTGTATTGTCATTTTTGTCGAGGAACAAGTAAAATACTTCAGGAGCATCAATATTAGCCTTAAGTGTAAAATTAGGTTTTCCATTTAAAACCAACGAATCGAGAGTTACTAAAACGGTATCGTTTACTTTTTTTAAATAAACTATTCCTTTTTTTAAACCTTTAATATGCCCATTTACAATTAATTTTTCTGAATCATTATTGCATGAAAATAAAAGTAGTATAGTAAATAGATATAATATCGTTTTTGTCATAATAATAGTATAAAAAATTTAATGAATTCGTTTAAATTTAAGGGCAAATATGCCATAAAAAATACTAAAAAACTAACCTGTAGCAACGATTCTCATTAATTCGGCACATAATATAGCGCCATAAGTTCCTACTACATATCCAAAAACGGCTAATAGGGCTCCTACTGTAGCTAAAGAAGGGTGAAATGCTGCGGCTACGACAGGGGCAGAAGCTGCCCCTCCTACGTTTGCTTGGCTGCCAACTGCTAAAAAGAAGTAAGGTGCTTTTATAAGCTTTGCAACAGCTATTAATAATGCAGCATGAATACCCATCCATACAATACCTATTAAAATTAGTCCTGGATTTTCAAAAATTTTTCCCAAGTCCATTTTCATACCAATTGTAGCAACTAATATGTAAATAAAAATACTACCAATTTTGCTAGCTCCAGCGCCTTCGTAATATTTTGCTTTAGTAAATGAAAGTAACACACCTATTAGTGTGGCGACAGATATTAGCCAAAAGAAACTGCTACTAAATGATGATAAAGCACTTTTGGTATTACCTACAGCTTCAAAATTATTTTTTAAAAAAGCAGGAATGTGTTCAGCCCCAAAATGAGCTATACCGACAGCTGTAAATGCTATAGAAAGTATGATCATGAAGTCAGTAAGTGTTGGGTTTCTTGATGTTTTTTTAGTAAAGTTCTGAACCTTTTCTTGCAAGGCATCTATTGCTGTATTGTCTGCTTTTAACCATTGGTCTATTTTTTTGCGTTTACCAATGCCCAACAATAAAATTGCCATCCAAATATTCGCAACAACAATATCTACTAAAACCATTCCGCCGTATAATTCTTGATTAAATTCATATACCTCTAACATTGCAGCCTGATTGGCCCCACCACCAATCCAGCTTCCTGCTAATGTTGCAAGTCCTCTCCATACAGCATCAAAACCAGCTCCTCCAACAGTTTCTGGAGAGAAAGTAGAAATTAATAAAATTGCTAATGGGCCACCAATTATGATGCCTAATGTTCCAGTAAGAAACATAATTAAGGCTTTAGGCCCCAAGTTAAATATTGCTTTTAAGTCTATACTTAGGGTTAATAAAACTAATGAAGCAGGTAATAAATAACGACTAGCAATGAAATAAGTTTTAGAAATATCGGCAGATATAATTCCTAAAGAATTAAATATAGCAGGAATTAAATAGCATATTAAAAGCGCCGGTATATATTTATAAAATGTTTTCCAGAAGCCTTTTTTTATGTTTTCAGTATAAAATACAAATCCTAA
>JAHDGB010000054.1:0-5500 GCA_020627885.1 Flavobacteriaceae bacterium
AAAAGAATTATATTCAAATTTTAGTCTAAAATAATTCGCAAGATAAATTCTATTATTATATTAGCTTTTTTAAAGAATTTTATCTGCTTAAATATGAGTTTATCTGCAATAGAAAAGGCAAATACCCCTGAAGATTTTAATGAATTAAAGACCAAAACTCCACCGACAAATAGTGTAGGTTTTGGAGCAATAAAATCTGCTGTTCAACAAGCTTCAAAATACATGAATGCAGTAGAGGCTTTTAAAGTTTCTTTAAAAATAAATCAAAAAGGTGGTTTTGATTGCCCTGGATGTGCTTGGCCAGATCCTGATGATGATCGTTCGGTTTTTGGAGAATATTGTGAGAATGGTATGAAAGCAATGGCTGAAGAAGTTCAGAAAAAAATTATTGGCTCTGATTTTTTTGCACAACATTCTGTTGATGAATTAGCAGCTATGACTGATTTTGAAATTGGAAAATCTGGCCGTTTAGGTTCTCCAATGTTTTTAGCAGAAGGAGCTACTCATTACCAATCTATTTCTTGGGAAGAGGCGTATGCTAAAGTTGGAAAACACCTAAATAACCTAAATACCCCAGATGAGGCCGTTTTTTATACCTCTGGAAGAACGACTAATGAGGCTGCTTTTTTATATCAGCTTTTTGTTAGAGAGTACGGTACTGCGAATCTTCCGGACTGTTCAAACATGTGTCATGAAGCAAGTGGAAAAGCGTTGTCGGAAACATTAGGAATAGGAAAAGGGTCGGTTACTTTAGACGATTTATATAAAGCTGAATTAGTGATTGTAATAGGTCAAAATCCAGCTACAAATCATCCAAGAATGCTAACCGCTTTAGAAAAATGTAAGAAAAATGGTGGAAAAATTGTGGCTATAAACCCGTTACCTGAAGCAGGATTAATAAAGTTTACCAATCCTCAAAGTCCGTATAAAATGCTTACGGGAGGAACCAAAATGGCAGATGTATTTGCACCTGTTACTATAAATGGTGATGTGGCCTTGTTTAAAGCCATTTTACTACAATTACTTCAAAAAGAAGAGACTGAAGGAAATATATTTGATAAAGAATTTATAAAAGATCATACCTCAGGATATGATGCTTTTATATTAGATTTAAAAACCTATGATTTTAATGAATGTGTAGCTTTATCTGGAGTTTCAGAAGAAATCATACAACAAATAGTTAGTTTAGTTTTAAGTACCGACAAAATTATTATTTGTTGGGCAATGGGGCTAACACAACATCAAAATGCAGTTGATAATATTCGTGAAATAGTAAACTTATTATTATTAAAAGGAAGTATTGGTAAAGAAGGTGCAGGGACTTGTCCTGTAAGAGGGCATTCTAATGTTCAAGGAGATAGGACTGTAGGTATCTGGGAATCGGCTCCGCAAGCATTCTTAGATAAAATTGAAAATAAATACGGTTTTAAGCCTACAACAAAGCATGGATATTCTGTAATAGAAGCAATAGAGGGCATGTACAAGAAAGAAGCGAAAGTTTTTTTCGGTTTAGGAGGTAACTTTCTTTCGGCAGCTCCAGATACAAATTATACCGCAGAAGCTTTAAGTAATTGTAATTTAACAGTTCATGTAAGTACTAAGTTGAATCGTTCTCATTTAGTTACTGGTAAAGAAGCTTTAATTTTACCTTGCTTGGGGCGTGCTGAAAAAGACTATCAGAAATCTGGAGAACAAATACAAAGTGTAGAAAATTCTATGGGTGTTGTTTCTTCAACAAAGGGTATACTTGATCCTTGTTCTGAGGACTTAAAAAGTGAAGTTTCAGTAGTATGCAATATTGCTTATGAAACGCTAAAAAACAGGACAAAAATTAACTGGTTAAGCTATGCCGATGATTACAGTTTAGTAAGAGATGATATTGAAGAAGTTGTAAACGGTTTTGACAATTACAATAGTAAATTAAAACAACCTGCCGGCTTTTACTTGCCAAATGGAGCTAGAGTACGAGATTTTAAAACGAATACAGGCAAAGCGAATTTTAGCTTGAATAAGTTACCTAATTGGAAGCTAAAAGAAGGGGAGTTGGTAATGATGACAATTAGAAGTCATGATCAATTTAACACAACTATTTATGGCTTAGATGATCGTTATAGAGGAATTTTCAATGAACGCAGAATTATAATGATGAATAGAGATGATATGTTAGCTCAAAATTTAGAGGAACAGCAAATAGTTAATTTACAATCGGTGTTTAATGGAGTAACAAGGAAGGCTAATAATTTTAAAGTCATTGGGTATGATATTCCTAAAAATTGCTGTGCTACTTATTTTCCAGAAACCAATGTATTGGTCCCCTTAGATAGTTACGCGCATACTGCTAAAACACCAAGTTCTAAAAGTATCGTAATTAGTGTTATTAAGAAGTAAGGTTATTTTTAAAGTATGTAGTGGCCTGTGTGGTTATCTCAATTTCAATTTACCTATTTGCTAATTCTTTCATTATCTCATTAAACTTATTACTTATCTTGTTTTTTTTAACGTGATTTCCATTTTCTACTATCATTTTACCATGAGAAATAGTTGCTTTTTGCATAGTACTATCAGTAGAATAAACTATAGTAGACGTTAAATTTTTATCCCTGCAATTAGCAAGCAAAGGATGAGTGCCATCAATGATACATGCATTGAAAGGCTTTCCAACTTTAAAGTATTCACTTTCGAAATTATTCATAGCTTTTCTTCCAGAAATGGTTGCCATTTCTAAAGCGTAAGTCCCTCCATCACCTTGTTTTGTAGAGAAATAAGTATTCCGTTTATGAGAGATTAATCGTTGTCCGTAATCTAAAAGTCTTAATTCTTCTAACGGATTTAAGCCTACATGACTATCAGTTCCTATACTCCATTTTCCGCCTTCTTTCTGATATTTCCTTAGAGGAAAGAGTCCGTCACCTAAATTCCCTTCCGTACTTGGGCAAATGACTACATTAGCACCACTTTTGGCTATACCTATTGTTTCTTCATCTGTTAAATGGGTAGCATGTACTAAGTGAAACCTTTCATTTAACTCTATATTTTCCAACAACCATTCTACAGGTCTTTTTCCTAAATACTTAATTGAATCTTCAATCTCTTTTAACTGTTCAGAAATATGTATATGAAAAGGGATGTCTTGCGGGCCAGATTTTGCAATTTCAACAATATCTTTAGGTTCCACCCCTCTCATAGAGTGAATTCCTATAGCAATATTTGCATGCTCATAACTTTTGCAAGCTTCTCTACTTGATTCTAGTAATTTTAAATAATCATAAATAGTAGGAGAGATAAAACGCCTTTGTCTATCATTTGGGGCTTGTCCGAATCCACCTTTTTGATAAAATATTGGGCAAAGTGTGATACCAATTCCAGCAGTTTTGGCAGCTGCAATTAATCGGCTTCCCATCTCTGCAAGGTTATCGTAAGGCTTTCCATCTTTATTATGATGAACGTAATGGAATTCAGTTACATTGGTATATCCATGACGAGCCATTTCTGAATACAGCATGCTTGCAATCGCTTCCATTTGATCTGGATTCACACTTAAAGCTAATTGGTACATCGCTTCGCGCCAACCCCAAAAATCATCTGGATTTTCTGAACCTTCATGCCTTTCTGCTAATCCAGCCATAGCATATTGAAAAGCATGAGAATGTGCATTTTGAAAGCCAGGAATAGCAATAGAATGTTGAATGCCGAGCGATGAGTTTTGATTTTCTGAAGTAGAAATATCTGAGATAATTCCATTATCATTAACTGTAACTGTGGCCTTGGTAAGCCAACCTGAGTTTTGCAGTAGTTTTTTGAAGTAGTATTTTTTCATTTTAAGAATTAGCTAAAAGCATTAAGCCAGAAACCTTCATTAAATTAAATTCATAATATCAATTAAATCAATAATTGTCTTTTTTAAAACATTTTTTACGCCAGCTGCTCTTTCCTTATTGTAAGTTAATTCATTATCATCCATGTACAAGATTTTGTTCATTTCTAGTTGTAGCGCATGAATATTGTTTTCTGGCTTTCCGAAATAACGAGTTATATGTCCTCCTTTAAATGGAGCGTTGTGATTCACTTCAAATTCTCCAGATTTAAGGCTCTTTAAAGCAGTATTAATAAGCTCTGGATGAGCAGTTTTCTCATCATTATTTCCAAGGATCATATCAGGAAATACATTTTTTTGAATAGTACTTACTTTATGTCTAATAGAATGTGCATCCCACAGTAGTACTTTACCAAATTGTTTTTTTCGTTCTTCTAATAAAGCTTCAATTTTTTTATAGTAAGGCCAATAATAAGAATCAAGTCTTCTTTGTCTTTCAGTAGAACTTGGCTCCATATTTTTCGATTTATAGATATTATTTCCATAAAAATCACTTGTTGGAGTACAAGTTGTTATAAGCCTTCCATCATTATATAAGGGAACACTTTCTGGGTCTCTATTCAAATCAATTACCCATCTGCTTAAATTAGCTTTAATAATCGTAATGCCATGTTTTGAAGCAAAATTGTAGAGTTTGTGAACATACCAATCGGTATCATCAATAAAATTTCGCATTCTTTTTTTATAATGCTTTTTAAGCTCAGGAGGGAAATTGGTCCCAGAATGCGGAACGCTAATAATAATTGGTACAAGTGGTGTATTTGGCTCTTTTATTTTAAACAAATCCATGTTGCAAATTTAGTAATAAGTATTCAGTAGTATCTTTAACTTAACAATAATTTTTTATAAGATTTTCTGATTTTGTACATCTTAAGTTTACATTTTATAAATTTATTAACCCGTCTAGAAACAATATCGGGTGTAGGTAGAAAAACAGTAAATCATGTTAGTCGTTTTAACTGATGGGTTTGATCGATAAATAAAATGAACAACTATATCAACCACCGTAATTATTTGCTAATAAAAGTAACAAATGGGAAAAGTTAATATTAGGGGACCTAAAAGCTAATTTTAACAACAACTACGTTTGTACCTGCTGTTAAATTAAATTTAAAGTCGTCGTCAGACAGGCCATTAAAAATAATTAACTCACTTTTGCCAACGCTGATGTCTTCAAACTCTAGTGTCCCTTCTGCAATATAAAACACTGTGAAATCGTGGTTTATTTTGTAGCTGTGAAATTCTTTATTTTTGGCTTTAATCACTGAAAAAGTACCATCAGTGTTACCAATTGTCATTAAATTAAAGTCAGTGGCTTTACCAATACTTTTAGTATGCCAGTCTCCAGAGAAAACGTCAAACTGTAAAGGCTTTAATTTTTTAGTGTGGTGTTCTCCATGTATAAGTTCCAATTCACCATCTAATAACATTAGTTGACGCTTTACATTAGGTAATGGCGTAAATACTGATTCTTCAATTTCAATTGTAGCACGACTCAATCTAAAATCAAAGTTTAATTCTTTATAATTACTAGTAGTAGGAAAAATAAATAATTCGGAAGTTGTTCCACCAGACCAGTTAGAGGTTTGGAGATCTGCTTTTCTAATAATTTGCATCGTTTAATTT
>JAHDGB010000054.1:5600-14749 GCA_020627885.1 Flavobacteriaceae bacterium
AGACCAGTTAGAGGTTTGGAGATCTGCTTTTCTAATAATTTGCATCGTTTAATTTTAAATTTGTGATCATTATGCTAATTTATTGGTGGTAAGATATTAAAGTATATTATGTGCTTTTAGTTACAAATATAAGCTCCTCCTTTTACAAGTTGGCAAATAGTAATTAAAATTAGCTAATCTCTTTGCGTTAGTTTCTTTACAAAAACCTTCATTACTACTACGGATTAGTTCGCTCCTGAAAATAACGTTGGTATTCATTTTAAAATATTTTGCGTCTATAAACAAATCAAAGATTTATTTTTGTTACTATGAATATTGAAATTATACACGTTTGGAATGATATGAATGACCGGTTAACAAATTTTGTTAATGGAAAGGTTAACGATTCAGAACTTACAAAAGACATTGTTCAAGATGTTTTTTTAAAGGTCTTTTCTAAAAGTGATACACTAAAACATAAGGATAAATTAGTTTCTTGGATTTATCAAATTACTAGAAATGAAATTATTAATCATTTTAGAAATGTAAACTTTTATAATCCATCTATTGAAATTGAAGAAGAAGAAATCAATAAAATAAAATTAACGTCTGAATTAGCAGAATGTGTTCGACCAGTAATAGATTCGTTACCTCAAAAATATAAAGAGGCATTAATATTATCTGATATTGAAAATATTCCCCAAAAAGAAATAGCAGAAAGATTAAATATTTCTTATTCAGGATTAAAATCTAGAGTACAAAGAGCACGTGAGATGTTAAAATCTACTTGCGAACAACGTTGTGATATTTCTACTGATGTATATGGTGATATTCTTGATTACAAACCAAAAAAATATAGCAAGAAATATAATGAGGATGATAACTGTAATCAATCTTGTAATTAATAATTTTTTTGCGTCTTTTTTTTAAGTTGACGTCTATTATATAAAATAGAATAAAATGAATCAATTTGATACAACACACACAGTAGAACACAACTTTGCAAAGAGCAATCCAAATTATTTAAAAGCAATGTTTGGGACTACAGACGTTATGCCTTTATGGATTGCAGATATGGATTTTGAAATAGCAAAACCGATACAAGAAGCTTTACAAAAATTGGTAACACGTAACATTTATGCGTATGAGTTTAATACTGAAGAGGCTTTTAAAGCAATTTCAGATTGGAATTTAAAGCGTCATCAATTACAATTAAACCCTAAATCGTTTGTACAAGTTTCAGGAGTGCTAACAGGAATAGGTGTTTTAATTAGAGAATTGTCGGATAAAGGCGATGGAATACTAATACAAACACCTATTTATCATCAGTTTTTTAAAGTTATTGAATCCGCAGGAAGAAAAGTAATTAGCAACAAATTAAAAGTAGTTGATGGTCATTATCAAATGGATTTTGAAGATATAGAACGTAAACTCAAAACACTTAATATAAAAATAATTTTACTTTGCAACCCTCATAATCCAATTGGCAGAGTATGGACAAAAGAAGAATTACAAAAATTAATACATCTTGCAAACCAATATGGTGTTACTATTATTAGTGATGAAATTCATTCAGATATAGTATATTCAAAATCACAATTTAATAGCATTTCTTCATTAGAAAGTAGCGAAAATCATATAGCAGTTTTAGGTTCACCTGCCAAAACATTTGGTATGCAGAGTATTTCTAATGGTTATATATATATCCCAAATGAAAACACACACAAACAGGTAAAACAAACAATAGGTGCTTTATATTTAGACCATGGAAGTATACATTCTGTTAACGCCACAATAGCTGCATATTTAAAAGGAGAGGAGTGGTTAGATGATTTACTTGGATACCTTGAAAAAACGATGATTTGGATTGAAAATTTCATGCAAAAGGAATTACCAGAAGTAACACTTTTTAAACCAGAAGGAACTTATCAAATTTGGTTAGATTTTAGTAAACTTAATTTATCTGATGATGCTTTAAAACATTTGATTGTATATCAAGCAAAATTAGCTTTAACTCCTGGAGATTGGTTTGAAGCAAGTCATGCTCAATTTATGCGTATGAATGTGGCATCTCCATTGTCAAAAATTCAACAAGCTTTTCACCAATTAAAAAAAGCTATTGATGTTGGCATAGATTGTTCTTTTAACGAAGCAGAATCAAATAACAACTGTCGTTCTTGTTAATTTTTTATTTTTTAGAAATACATAAACAACTATTTTTAAGTAATTTAAATGAGGTATTGTTGAATTTAAGTTTTTTTAAGAGAATTATTCTCTAAAAGATATGTAATATTAAAAATGCTGAATAATTGTAGAATACTCTTTTTACGAAGCGACGATAGGAGAGTAGTGGAATGTGTGTGAAATGGAAGTTATAGTTTTGATACTATAATTATACACCGTATATTTACACTTTTTATTCAGACAAGATGGAAGATAAATATGCAAATGGTTACGTCTTTATGGCTTCAAGTTTAGATGGTTTCGTAGCAAGACAAGACAACACATTAGATTGGTTAATGAAGTATGGTATAGATGAAAATGATAATAGTTTTGAGGAGTTTACAAAAAATATAGATGTATTAGTAATGGGAAGTGGTACATTTAATACTGTACTCGGTTTTGAACAATGGCCTTACAAAATGCCTGTATATGTTTTGAGCAGAAGATTAACTCAAAATGATGTTCCTGAATCATTACAAGAAAAAGTAACTATTAAGGCTCTAAATCCTAAAGAATTAATGCAACTTCTTTATGAAAAAGGTCTTATGAAAGCTTATATAGATGGTGGTAAGTTGGTTCAATCATTTATTAATGATGGTTTTATCAAAGAAATTACGCTTACACAAATCCCTATTTTAATTGGTCATGGAAAGAGATTATTCGGAGAATTGGATAAGGATATTGATTTAGAATTGATTAAATCAAAACCTATGAAATTTGGCTTTATACAAAATCATTATCAAGTATTAAATTGATATGGCAAGTAAATCATTAGGTAGACCAACAAATGATAAATTAATATTATCAAAAAAGGATATTTTAAAAGAAGCGCTAAATATTCTTGATGAAGAAGGAGAGGTTGGACTTTCGTTTCGAAAACTAGCAAAAACTTTTGATGTAACTGCAATGGCCTTAAAACATCATGTAGGTTCACGTCAAGATATCATAAAAAGCCTTGTCAAAGTAGTGTATAAGAATGTGAATGAAATTAGCATAACTAATGATTCTAAAGATGTTATTAGAACATTGCTAGGAAACTATTGTAAATGTGTGTTTAAGCATCCTAATGTATCAAGATTGCTGCTAACTGATCATTCTTTAATTAATAAAGAATTAATTGACCTCATTAATTCGATTAGAGAACACGCCATTTTATTAGTAAATGATGAAGCAGAAGGTATTTTGTTTGCAGATGTAATAGTGGATTACACACACGGTTTTGCATTGGCTGCAGCTTCACAAAATGAAAAAACAGATTTAGGAGTATTAACTATCCATGACTTTTATAAAGGTATCGATTGGATACTTGGCAGAGTATAGCACAATACAATGAAGCGTAACTGAAAGACAGATTTCAATAAGCAATTATCATAATAAAACACTACAGTTTCTAGGGTATTTTACATAATGTAGAATTATAGCTACATAGTAATAACACCCATCAAAAATCTATAACTAAATGTTGTTTTAATAGTGAATCATCAACACCATACTTGGGTAAAGCAAAATTTTATTGATTTTTTTTCTAAAGTATCATTTATAAATTAATGAAACACTCTTTTTCACGAAACGACGGTAGGAGAGTAGTGTAATGGTATATTAAAACTACTTTAAGTATACTATATTATGCTTATAACTATTACCTATGGGTATTTCAATATCATCGATTTCTATATCATGTTTTGTATATGCCGTTATTTTGGTTTTGTTAACGATATATGAACGATGAACTCTTACAAATCGGTTATCAATGCGCTTTTCAAAACTTGAAATACTTTCCTTTATAGTCAGTGTTTTATTAGCTGAGTGGATTTTAATGTAATCTTTAAAACTTTCAATATATACTACATCGTCAAAAAACACACGAATTTGCTTTTTTGCCTTATTAACAAAAATACTTTTCTTATTTTCATAAGTTTCAGTAGTAGTAATTGATGCGGTTGAAGTTCCATTTTCCTTTAGTTTCAAAAACCTCTGGATAGCAGAGAAAAAGCGTTCAAAAAAAATGGGTTTCAGTAAATAATCAACTGCATTTAATTCAAAACCATCTAAAGCATAATCACGATAGGCAGTAGTAAAAATTACTTCAGGCTTATAACTTAGACTTTTAAAAAAATCTATACCTTTTAATTGTGGCATCTCTATATCTAAAAACAACAAATCAATTTTTGTTTCAATTAACACAGAACTGGCTTCAATAGCACTCTTGCAAGAAGCAACTAATGTAAAATTAGAGAGTTTGTCTATATAAGCTTCTATTAACTCTCTTGCTAATGGCTCATCATCTACTATTAAACAGTAATATATCATATTAAGCCTAGTTTTAAATGTGCAGAGAATGACCTTGGATTGTTATTAATAATTAAGCCATGTGCTTTAGGGTAAAGCAACTCTAACTGTTCTTTTATATTTTTTAACCCAATAGAAGATGTATTTTCTTTTCCTCTTATAACTTGAGGCACACTATTTTTTATTAAAAACACTAATTCATCGTTTTCTTTAGAAATTTGAATATCAATACTTGCTTGATTAATTTCTTGAGCAACACCATGCTTAAAGGCATTTTCAATAAAAGTTAACAACAACAGCGGTGCTATTTTTTCTTCACCACTTACACGTTGTGTAAAGTTTATTTTCACTCTATCACCATATCGTATTTTCTCTAAGGACAAATAATTATTAATTAGCTTTATTTCGCTATTCAGTGTAACATAATCATCATTGCACCTATATAAAATATAATCTAAAATGTGCGATAACTTTTCAATAACCTTTGAGGTGTCGTCAGATTTTTTAAGTGTTAATGCATGAAGATTATTAAGCGTATTAAATAAAAAATGCGGATTTAACTGATGCTTTAGAGCAGCTAATTCGGCTGTCTTTTTTTGTTCGTTAAGTTTTAATAAATGTTGTTTTTCTGCATAAAGATTTAACACTAAAAATAAAAATGTTGGGTATAATAGGTATAATGATTTCGAAATAAACTCGCTTAGATTAGTTAATCTTCCTAAAAACGATGCATCATTAAAACGTTTAATATAATTAGTATACGTAGAATGAAACGTTATTTCAAAATAATGCATATAGATTAAGGTGCAAATACAATAAAAAGTGAGTAAGATAGCAATTATAGAGATTGCAAAAAGTGTAGATTTTTTCTTATTTAAAAAATGGGGAATTAAAAATTCTACAATTACAAAAGCCATTATAATTTGTAATAACGTTCTTATACTACACGTAATAAGCAACTCATAAGTTGAGCTGAAATACCAACTCGATGTTGATACAGAGAACACAAAAATCAATACACCAAACACTAGATATTTTAATCTAGAAGTTTCAATAAGCTCTTGAAATTTTTGAAGCATTACTAATTAGTTTGTTGTAAACATACAAATCTTATGTGATTAATTGTTTAAAAGGCTATCAATACTAATTGTGAGATGACCAAAATACATTTTGTGTCGACGAAAGCATTCAAAGTTATAAATCAACTATTCAGCATTACGAATGGCATATTTATTTGCTTCATAAGAATGATGCATAACATAACTATAGTTTAGCTAAAAAATAATTTAATTGATAGCTATATGAAATACATTATCTACATTCTTTTACTTACTTCTATTACTACTTATTCACAAACAGGAACTGTTAAAGGGAAAGTGGTAGATAAGATTACAAAAGAGACATTGCCATATGTAAATGTGGTAATACAAACTGGAAATACAATAGTAACTGGTGGAATAACTGATGGCAATGGTGCTTTTGTAATTAAAAGTATTCCTTACAGAAATTATGCAATAACAATTCAATACATAGGTTACAAAACAGAAACCATTGAAGTAACACTATCTGCCAATAAAAAAGTAATTGATATTGGCACAGTTTACATTGAAGAGGATGCCTTAACACTTGATACAATTGAAATTACTACAGAGCGTTCTACTATTGAACAAAAAATTGATAGAAAAGTCATCAATGTTGGTAAAGACTTAACTACGTTAGGTGCATCTGTAGGTGATATGATGGGCAATATTCCTTCGGTTAGTGTAAATCAAGATGGTGAAATTTCATTGAGAGGAAACGAGAATGTACGCATATTGGTAGATGGTAAGCCGACAAACATAAGTTCAGCCGATTTACTTCAACAAATTCCATCTACTTCAATAAAAAAAATAGAACTCATTACAAATCCTTCGGCAAAATATAACCCTGAAGGAATGAGTGGAATCATTAATATAATTCTAAAAAAGAACACAAATTTAGGATTTAATGGAAGTATTAGTTCAGGTATTACTTTTGCTCAAAAAACACGTTATAATAGCGCTTTAAGTTTAAATTACAGAGCAGGAAAGTTTAATGTATATGCCAGTTATGGAAATAGATTTGGAAACCGTATCATAGATGGAACTGTAACACGTACAGAAGAAAACACAAACCAATTAACCAAGCTTATTAGTGATAACACCTCGCATTTAATTAAAATTGGTGTTGATTATTTTATAGATGATAAAAATACATTTTCGGCATATACAAATCAAAACCTGTTTAAAAATAGTCTTACAGGTAGTAAAGACATTACTTTTTACGATGATATTTCTTTAAATTTCTCACAATTAGATGATGTGTTTCGAAAAAAAAATAATGCTACATACAACACCGATTTTAAGCACAATTTTGTAAAAGAAGGACATAATATAGAGCTCGAGTTTGATTATAATGAATTAGAAAGTGAAGACGATAATGGTTTCGGTTTCACAGGAAACAGTCCTTTAAATGATTACGGAGAAACTATTGAGGACTCACGGACTAATACGACTATAAATTTAGATTATGTAAACCCTATAAGCGAAAATTCTAAGTTAGAAATAGGAGTAGAAACCCGTCTAAGACGTACAGATAATACTTATAACACCACAAATGTCAATTTAAATAATTCTGGTTTTTCGTATAACAGAGATATCTATTCTTTTTATACAACTTGGAGTCAGAATTTAGAAAAATGGTCTTACAATTTAGGTCTTAGATTAGAAGATTATAGTGTAGACGCTCTTTTTGCTCAAGCAGATGGAAATACAGATGTTTTTAAGAACGATTTATTTAACATATATCCTTCTGGGTTTTTAAAATTTACACCAGATAAAGAAGGGGGAAATTCGTATCAGTTTAGTTTTAGTAAACGTATAGATAGACCTTCACTAAACCAAATAAATCCAATTAGACAGATAAGTACACCACAAATTATTATTGTTGGAAATCAAAGTTTAAATCCTCAATTTACAAACTCGATAGAACTTAATTATAGTAGAAAAATAAATAACGGAAACCTCTCATTTGGTACATTTTACAGAAAAATAAAAGATGAGATAAACCGAATAGGTTACTTTGATGACGATAACCCAACCTTATTAGTCATAGATTATGAAAACTTTGACAGTAACCATGCCTATGGTTTCGAATTTTCTGCAAGCTATAAACCAACACAATGGTGGAATTTTAATAGCAGTTTTGATGTCTATTCAAGAACACAAAAAGGTATTATAGAAGGAGAGAATATAAAGGTGAATAATACATTATTAAATCTAAAACTAAATAATAGTTTTAAAGCGACAAAAGACCTTACTTTTCAAATGTTTACAACGTATAGTGGCAAACAGAAAATATTGCAATATGAGCTTAAAGAAATTATTTTTGTAAACGTCGGAGCGCGTTATAATTTTGCAAAGGATAAAGGAACATTAAGTGTTAATTTTAATGATATATTTAAAACTCAACGTTTTGCTTTTGAAGCTTATAGAACTATAAAACAAACTGGTGAGTTTGTACGTGATACTCAAAGTATATATTTTGGTTTCTCATACAGGTTTGGTGGTGGAAACGGAAAAAGTGCAAAACGAAAAAGGCGTGACAAATTTCAAAAAGCAGATAAGTTTTTATAGTTTTTTTGTTTCAAGACACTATTTTAAAGAATTGAGAAATGTGTGGCGTTAACGATCATGATTCTATTATAAAAGTTTTAACGCAATTTTATAATAGCTAGAGAAACCTAAGTACTTGATCTCTTTAGTGCTTTTACGATAGTGCAAGAAGTTAATGTAAAAAAGCTTTCAGAGTATAACTCTGAAAGCTTTTTTTATTTTAATACTATTTTGATTTATTTTCTCAAAAGACGTACTGTCTTACTTCTGTTTTTGGTTTTAATATATACAAAATACATTCCAGATTCTAATTCAGAAATATTAAACGTATTATTTAATGTTTCAAACATTTTTTGACCATTAACATTATAAATTATTACGTTTTGTATATCCTTAATATTAATATTAACAGTCCCTACAGTTGGATTAGGGTATACTTTAATTTCATTTAAAGTATCAAGGTCTGCAATTGATAATGTAGAGTTGTCAACAGTTACCGTTCCGCTTACAGTGCCTAAATCTCCTGTTAAATTGTTTCCAACAGCATCTTGTATTGTACCAGCAGTAACCGTAATGGTATCAGTATCTGCAACTACAACAGCACCATTATCACTTGGCATAACAACATACTCAAAAACTAATGTTGATTCTGTTGAAGTTACAGGTTCACTCTGTAACGCTGCAGTCCTAGCTTCACCACCAATAGTAAGCGGTATAGTTGCTGTAGCAGCAGTAGTAGTAACATCTTCAGAAAATGTTACTGTTATCAGTATAGACTCCCCATCAACAACGACGCTATTATTAACACTTCCTGCAACATCTGTAGATACTACTACAGGAGCAGTATCTACTGTTACCGGTCCACTAACTGTACCCAAGTCTCCAGTTAAATCATTTCCAGTAGCATCTTGTATTGTACCAGAAGTAACAGTAATTACATCTGTATCAAAGACTATCACAGCACCGTTTTCTCCAGATTGAGCTGCGTATTCAAAAACAAGTGTTGAGCTTGTTATATCTGCCTGT
>JAHDGB010000055.1 GCA_020627885.1 Flavobacteriaceae bacterium
TAATAAAACCACCGTTTAATATTTCTAATGAAATGTTAGATGTTTTTGAAAAACTCATAACGAAAACATTACACAAAATTGAATAGTGAATCATTTATCCCTATATACACTCCAAAAAAGGGTAAGGTTATGAATGTTGTGTTTTTTGTAAGTGGATCGGGAGGCAATTTATCTGCAGCTTTAAGATTGCAAGATAATAACAAAGAATTGTTTGAAATAAAGTTAATTATTACAGATCGCCCAAATATAAAGTCTATAGAAATAGCTAAAAAACATAAAATTCCATATAAGATTTACGATTTTAAATCATTTTGTGGCGATTCACCATTAATTAACCCCAAAATAAACCCGGAAGAATATTGGTATAAGAGTGAGAAATTACATGATAAAGTATATACAGATATCTTAAATTTTGAAAAAAATAATACTTTAAAGTTTGATCTCGCTGTATTAACCTACAGAAGAATTATTAAAGGAAAACTGTTGCATTATTTTAAAAATAGAATGATTAATCAACATCCTGGAGATTTGACAGTTAAGAATCAAAAAGGCGAAAGAAAATATATTGGGATGAATGCAGTTTCTTTAGCATTACACGACAACTCAAGAACAAGAACTTCTACAATTATGGTAAGAAATAGTATGGATTCTGGAGAAATTTTATGTCAAGGGCCTTGGGTTGTTAATAAAATTAAAGGCACTTTAAGTAAATCTGAAATAGAGGCTCACGAAAATGTTCAAAAAGAAAAAAGCGATTGGCCAAGTATTCAATTTGCTATTGAAGGGATTTCTAGAGGTCATTTTTATTTATCCCAAAATACAAATAATGAAAAGTTGAAAGACGTTAAATATAAACAAGTAACATTGCCCGAAGGAGGCTATAGCATTACATTGTAATAATCACTTATCATTTAGATATTCTAAAAATCGAACACTTTCTTATCCTAATTATTGTGTTTAATTTCTTGATTTTTAGACAATAACGTTTTATAATTTTATCCCAAGAAAATACAATCCAAGTAAGTAAGAAGTATAATTTAAATAAATTAATTATCATGTTTTATAATTATATAATAGATAGCCATAATAGGGTTATCCCTGTAGAAGACTCAAAATCAAGTCGTAATTCTATAAAAAGCACCTATAAATTTAATTACCTAGTAAAAACAAGCCCTATAGAAATTCATATGCATGGTATTGGGGATTATGATTTTAGTGAATTTATTAAAGAAGATTTACATGCTATAAATAAAATTGCAGAAGAGAAGCATATTTTTGTTACTGCAACAGGGTTTCTTGAAAGAGGTAAAATAAAACAGTTTCAAGATTATATGAGGTATTTTAAGCATGAAAAAAATAAAGGCGCTTTAAAAAATATTCTTGGTATAGCTTTAGAAGGCCCTTTATTATCTACAACAGGAGGAACGCCACAACCAACGACATGGTTACCAACAAAAAAAGAATGGGGAGTAATTTTAAATGAAACAGATGGTTATTTAAAATATATTGTGTTATCACCAGACGCTATTTTACCAGGAGGTCAATTCTATAAAGAATTAGATAACGACTACCCTTCTTTGCAATGGATAATAGATAAATTTTATGAAAACCAAGTTATGCCATCTTTAGGGCATTTTAGAAAGGATAATATCGAAATTACTATAAGTTCTATTATACAAGTAGTAGAGATGGCAAAAAAGTCAGAAAACTACAAACCTGGATGCATCCTAGTAGATCATCTGTTTAATGATATGCCGAGAAACTTTAAACATACTTGGAGAACTTTGGAGGAGAAGTCTAAGAAACAAGAAGAGCTCTCAAGTATGGATATTCAAAATTGGTCTTTAGATAATATTGATGAATATTTAGGAGAAGTTCCGGCTATTTTAATTAAGTTGTCTTTGAGAGGAGATATTACAGTCTGTTTAAATTTCGATGGAGAACATGTTGCTATAGAGATTTCTAAAAGAATAGGAGAAATAATGGGTTATGATGGTATAATTGCGATGACAGATTGTGCCTCAGATACAAATATAATTTGTGGAAGACAACTTCAAAATGTTAAGCATAATACCTTACTTTATCAAGAAGAAGGAATTGTTGCAGCTGGGACCACAGCTATTGATGATCAAATAGAAAAAATGAGATCTGTTGGTATTTCAGAAGATAACATATGGAAAATGATAGGATTCGTTCCTATGAATATATTAATGAGAAAAGAAGATTTAGAAAATATCCCATACACCTACGTAAATGAGGAAGGAAAAAGAAATTATACAGCAGTTTCTCAATTTTGAGTCAAACGATGGTATAGCAGAAGTGCCATTGTATAGCACTAAAAACAATAAGAAACAGAGTTTATATGCTATTGACCCATATTATAGAGAAGGTTTTGAAAATGCTAGCGTTGTTTTTGGCGAAGATCTAGAAGATATTTCATTACGTCTTTCAGCAATGATTTTTAAACCTGATGCTATTGTTGGTAGAAAAGTTAATGAGACAATTGCTTTTTTAATTGAAAAAGGATTTACACCTATAGCTTTTAAAACATTTTCATACAATAGAAATATAATTAGGGAAGATTGGAGGTATCAATATAATATTGCTACTCGAAATAGAATGAGAGCAGTAGATTGTCTTTTACAAACATCGCCATCTTTAATTGTGTTTTTTATCACTACAATTAAACAGCACACTAATGCTTGCGAAGAAATGACAAGTTTAAAAGGGCATTCAGATCCGAAATATAGAACTCCAGACGATTTAAGAAGCCGGTTAAAATCCATTAATCCGCTTTTAAATTACATTCATACTTGCGATGAGCCGGCAGATTTGTATAGATCTTTAGGATTATACTTTAATGAAGAGGAAAGAAAACCTCTCTTAAAAGATATAAAAATGAGAAAAGATGCCACAGCTCATTTAAATAATGCAGTCTTAGAATTATATAATACGTATGAAGAAATACAATTTAATTATGACGAAACTGTAAGTACGTTGAGAAGTAAATTAGAGAAATTTAGTGCAGATCAGCAAAAACATTTAAAAGAAATTTTTGAAAACCCAATGTCCATTTCTCAAAAAAAATGGGAGTTAATGTATCATATTTTGGTAGTACAAAGCCCTAATATACTATCTAAGTGGGAAATTAATATTCTTTTAACATCGAGTGTAAAAATATCAATAGACAATAAAAAAGCAATTATAAATTAGGACTCATGGAAATTTTAAATAAAACTAGTATAATAACAAAATTAGATGCGCTTCCAAAATTGAATTGGGATAATTTTGACGAAACAAGTACAATTACTCAAAAACTGTTAAGAGAATTAATAAATGATAAAGAGGCATTGAGAACCTTAGTTTACAAAGTTGAGAATGATACAAAACTTTTAAACGATTGCGAATGTCATGAATTGCTTGAAAGAATTGAGTTGTACAATGGTTCAGATAGGGGGTTTAGGTTGCGATTTAATTTTTCTACAGAAGTACATTCGGTTAGACCTCACGATCATAGGTATTCCTTTTCTACATATATAGCAAAAGGAACATACAAACACATTTGGTACTCTACAAATCAAAAAATTTATGATGAGCAAAGAGATACTGTTGCTAAACAATGGGTCGATAAGAATAACTATGATAAAGAGTCTGATGTCGATATTTATAAAATGGATCCATTATTTATAGCCGATGAAAATAAAGGCGCCTGCTATACCATTCATCACTCAACCGTACATGCTACCATTACAGAACCAGAAACCGTTTCTTTGTTTTTAAGAGGTCCTGGAGAAAAAGTAAGGTCGTTAATTGCAGATCGAGAAACCAATAAAATATGGTGGCGATATGGAAGAGAAGACGAAAAAGATAAAAGAATTGAGTCTAAAAAAATGACTTTAGAAAGATATTATGAGTTAAGAGGAAAATTAGAAAATTGGGGGCTTATATAATAAAAAACAATGGAATTACTTAAGAACTTACCGCAGTTAAATTGGGATAATTTTGAAGAAACTAGCCAGGTTACAATTAATATATGTAAAGAAATGGCTAATAAAGATTTTTTAACTAAAGCTATAGAGAAAGTTGAAACCACTCCAGAGCTTTTTGATTTATGTGAAGAGCACGAGTTAGATGATAAAATTGTTATTTATAATGATTTAGAAAAAGGATATCGAATTCGCCTTAGGTTAGGAAACGAAGACCAATACGAAAGAGCACATAATCATCGCTTTCCATTTACTACTTTAATTTTACACGGAACGTACTACCAATCATGGTATGGCGTTAAAGGAGAATTTAACGAAAATACAAAAGTAGAGGATGTTACTAAACTATGTGCTCGGGTTGAAAAAAAAGGATCTTATTTTACAATTTCCGATAAAGCCATACACTCAACACAAACCGATCCACATACAATCTCGTTAGTTATTTGTGGCCCTCCTAAAAAAGACAAAACGAATATTATAAATACCAAAACAGGGAAAGTTTGGTCTAAATGGGGAAAAAAGTTTGAATCTAAAGAACAAATAAAAAAAGCAAAAATGTCTAAAGAGCGATTCCATTTTTGGAAAGAAAAGCTCAAAGAAAATGAGTTAATTCATTCTTATTAGGTTTATAAAATAAGGATGTCTAAAGATTCATTTTTAAATATAGGAATAGTTTATGAAGCTAAATATAATAAGGAAGAGTTATTAATACTAAAAGAAAGTGTTCATAAATGGTCAAACGAATTACAAATAAATAATCAGGTATTTAATGCTAATTCAGATTTTAAATATAATGCATTAATAATTAATTTAAGTGAAATCGAAAAGGGTTCTGCATTTCAAAAAAAAACCACTGTTATTGTTGTTAGTGAAAAAGAGTTAAGCCCAGAAAAAAGAAATCATTTTTATCTGAAATATCCTAATTATGTTTTAATACATGGAAGAGGAAAAAAATCATATCGATGGGCATTACGGTATGTTAGATACACTTTAAATTTACCCATATTAAAAGTAAAATATGGAAATCATATTGATCAATTTGGAGAAATAATAGGAAAACCGCTAAAATCTATAAATCAGCCATTAGTAGTTGTAATTCATGGTGGTTTTTGGAAGTATCCTTATGAAAGAGATTTAAATTACAGAATGGTAAGAAAACTAACAGAAAAAAATATGTTAGTATGGAATATAGAATATAGAAGGATAACCCAAATACCATTTTCTTTTGAAGAAATTGAAAATGATGTCGTAACTGCAATATCATATTTAAAAAAAGTGAACACTTTTATAAATTTTGATTTAAATAGTATTACTATAATTGGGCATTCTGCAGGAGGCTATTTGGCGATGAGAGCTGCTAAAATAATTAATGATAAGTATAAACAATATGGTGTTAAAATAAAGAATACAGTTTCTTTGGCAGGAATTTTAGATATAGATATTGCAAATACTTTGGCTATTGGAAATAACGCCGTTAAAAATTATTTTAGTAAGAAAATAAATGAAGATATGGTAAAACAATATTCACCTCATGTAAACATTCCTAACTCTAATATTATGGTAATTCATGGCGAGGAAGATAGTAGTGTTCCTATAATAATTAGTGACAGTTTTGTAGATAAAGCTAAAAACCATACTAAGAATTTTAATTATATAAAACTAAAAAAAATGGATCATATGGATTTAACAAAACCTCATTTCCCTTTTTGGGAAAAAATTATAAAAATGATAAAGAATGATTAAAGCTGTTTTATTTGATATGGATGGTTTGTTAATAGACTCCGAGCCAATTTGGCAAGAAGTAGAAACCAAAGTATTCAGTACAGTAGGTATTAACCTAACAGAAGAAATGTGTAAAGAAACTATGGGGTTTCGATTAGATGAAATGGTTGCGCATTGGTATAATTTTAAACCATGGAGTAATAGTAAAAATGCAATAAAAGAAATTGAAAGCAACATATTAGACGAGTTGGTTAAAAAAATTCTTTGCGATGCAAAACCAATGCCTGGAGTCTTAGAATCTATACGTTTTTTTGAAGAAAAAAACATTCCAATGGCTATCGCATCATCTTCTCCTTTAATGGTAATTGAAGCTGTAGTAAAGAGATTTAATTTAAATGAAAAATTTCAATTATTACATTCGGCAGAATCAGAAAAATACGGAAAACCTCACCCAGCTGTATATATTAATACAGCACATAAGCTAAATGTACTCCCTCAAGAATCATTAGCTTTTGAAGATTCATTTAATGGACTCTTATCAGCAAAATCAGCAAGAATGAAAACCGTTGCCATTCCTGATAAAAAAGAGTTTAATAATGAACGCTTCTCAATAGCAGATTTTAAACTAAAATCGTTATTAAACTTTAAAGAAGAGCATTGGAATGCATTAAATAATATTAATTAATTATAAAATTATGGAATTAAAATACCCTCATGATCTGCATACTTCACAGAATGTAGAGGAATTGATAAATAAATTAAAAGAAAAAAATATAGATATTTTAAGTATCGTAAAATCTACCATTAAAGATAAAGAAACACCATTCGGAATTATTTTTACAGGTTCAATAATTGAGAAAAATGGTAACAACTTGTCAGATTTAGATGTGCAAGTGTTATACGATACTTTAGAAACAGAATATTTAGATAGTGAATTTGAGGGAAAGAATAAAGTCTTAGAGAAAGACAATTGGAAAGAAATCGTAGAGTATGTTTCTGGTGTAGAAATAAATATTGGGTTTCATTCTATACAGGAGTTACAAAAATTAAGAGATTCCATGACGTCTTTAGCACCGGCTCTTATTAACCCTAAAGAACTCAAAAAAATGGCTATGATTGGAGAGGAGAATCTTCAATTTATGCATGAGTTAAAATCGGGATGGGTATACCACGGAGAAGAGATTATTTCAAAATGGAGAGATTTATTAATGGTAGATGCATTAGGAATCTATTTATCGATACACCACTTTATAAAAAGTAAAGCTTACATACAAGATGCCTTTTCTAATTTTAGGTTATTTAAAAGAACCCCAGCATTTATGGGGACTTATTGCGTGAAATTTTGCATCCTTTCTTTACTTGCAAATGCAGGTTATACTAGCCAAAGGCAAAAATGGTTTTTCAATTTTTGTGATAGAATTGAAGATGAAAAATATAAATCTTTGGTAGACTATGGTTTAACATTATTGCATCCAAATATGGAGCAAGTATGTTCAGATCTAGATAGCGAAAAAGAATTTATTGAAAAAGTATATGATTTTCATTTAACTGTAAAAAATACACTTACAGAAAATGAGGTTGTAAAAAATGCGATATCACATATCACAAACGAATTTAAATACGTAATAAATAACGATCAACTTACTTAAAAAATAAAAAAATATATGGAAACTTTAGACAAAGAAAAACTCAAAGAAGAAATAAATGAAATCATAAAAGATTATGTTGAAGATTCTTCTGTATTAGAAAACGTAAAAGAAGAATCCGATTTAGTTAATGAGTTAAACATAGATTCGGTTGATGTCGTTGAAATTATTATTGATATAGAAGAAAAATTTAGTATAGAAATTACAGATGAAGAGATAAAAACGGTAAGAACTTATGAAAGTATTTTGTCTCTTATTGAAAGTAAAATATAATTTTAAATTAGTTTCTTTTTGAAAAAAGTTGTTTTAGTTACTGGTGCTTCTTCTGGAATTGGTCTCGCCATCGCAAACCTATTACACACTAAAAATTATAAGGTCTATGGAGCGTCTAGAAATATGATGAAAAAAGAAGTTCTGTTTCAAAAAATAGAAATGGATCTTACAAAAAAGAATGATATAGACGTTGCAGTTTCTTCTATTTTATCTAAAGAAAAAAAAATAGATGTTTTAATAAATGCTGCTGGGTATGCTCAATATGGGGCATTTGTCAATATGAGCTATGAAGAAATAGAGGCACAATTCAATACAAATTTTTTCGGAGCTCTTTTTATTACGCAATGCGTAATAAAAAGAGCAATGATTCCTAACAAATCGGGTGTTATATGTTCTATTGGTTCTATAGGCGGTCATATTGGGCTGCCTTATCAAGGGATATATTCTGCCACTAAGTTTGCTTTACAGGGGTTTACAGAAGCCATAAGGCATGAAGTAAAACAGTTTAATATTAATATGGTTGTTGTAAACCCTGGCGATGTTAGTACTAACATATCTATAAATAGAAAATTTTCAAAAGGAAAAATGTATAGTGATGAAGCTTATCAGCATTCACTAAAAACTCTTAAAGTCATTGAGAATGATGAAAAAAATGGCATAGCTCCAGAAAAAATAGCATACAAAGTGCTAAAAATAATTAAAAACACGAAAACAAAAAGCTCGTTCATTAAAGGTCCTTTTATACAAGAATGCTCTGTATATATAAAAAAGATTTTACCACAAAAATGGTTTGAGAAAATTATACAAACATATTATGCTGTCGGAGTAAGTACTAATGATTAAATTAATTAAGACTCTTTTTTATAGTTCTATTCCGTTAATTTATGGAGGGACTATTAGTACCTTAATGACTTTTCTTGATGGGGTGTATCTTTCACATTATGCAAAAGAGGCGTTTAATGCATTAATTTTAATTATTCCAATTATTGGGATAATTGGAGGTATAGGATCTTCTTTAGCAGCAGCTACAGCTAATAAATTAACTAAATCTGATACAGCAAAAGCTAAAAAATTAGATTTGTTTATAATTACAATGATGCTTTTTATTATAAGTGTTGTTGTAACTCTTTTGGCTATTGTTGTTGCTTCAAAAATACTAAGCTTTTATACTCTCGATACAAATCAGCTAGAGGCGATTTATCTTATTGAGTACTGGTACTATATAATACCGTCGTTCTTTATTCAAATTATTTTAGTTGTAGCCGTTCAATTATTAGTGATTTATTCAAAATTACGAACAGCAAATCTTTTATTAACCATAATAACGTTAATTAATATTGTACTATCTCCAATCTTAATATTTACTTTTAATTTAGGGGTAATCGGGGCGGCAATTTCAACTAATATTGCCTATTTTATTGGGTTTGGCTATTTAATAATAAAATTTTACAACCAACTAAAACAATTTTTAAATTTTGCAAAAGCTCAAAATATTATAGTAGAATTTAAATCATATATTACCCCATTAAAACAAATATCATTGGATATGACAATGATATTTTTTTCGGTAATAGTTTTTTCTGTAGGTAATATTTTTTTTAATAAACTGGCAATGGGCCATGGTTTTTTGGCTATAACCGTTTTAGGAATATCAGAGCAGTTAAAATCTGTTTTTGTATTGCCTAGCAGGGGAGTTTTAGGGGCGTTTATTACCCATTTTGGGAAATTTATTAAAGAAAAAAGAAAAAAGGAATATTGGTCTCTATATTGGGCGGCCACATTTATTATTGCTTTAATATATATTCCTGGAGCTCTATTTTTTATTATTGGGAGAGATTTTATTGCTTCAATGTATAATATTACAGATTTAGCTATAAAAAGTTACTTAGATTATTTTATTATAATAAACTCTATATTATTAGTAACCATAGTGATTTCAAGGGCAGCTCAAGTGTCATTTTTATGCTTACAAAAACCAGTTTTACTTTTCTTGCAAAGCATAGCAATTGTATTATTTAGTTATTTCGGTGCTGTATATGCGTTAGAAAGTAATGGGATAAAAGGAATTGTTATGGGACAATTTTTAGGAACATTATTAGCAAATATGATATTCTTCATTCTCTTTTACAGAAGCATGACTATTAGCATTAAATAAACCAAATCAATTAATTAAATTTTTAAAAATAATATGAGTACCACAACACTTAAAGCGTTTGGGGCTATGAATGTATTAGATCATTTTCCATGCACAGCCCCATATAAATTTATAGATAAAGTTATTTCAGTTGATGTAAATAATATTATAACCTCTTATACTTTTAAAGTAGATGAATTTTTTTACTCTGGCCATTTTCCAAATAACCCCATTACTCCAGGTGCAATATTATTAGAAGCAGCAGCTCAAACATTATTAAGCCATGGTATTTATATTGTACATAGGGAATTAGGAGTTCATGATAATGATTTTCTTTTAATAGAATCGAATATAAAATTTAAAAAAATAATTCGCCCTGGTGTTAAAATTATTATCCATTCTGAGAAAATATTTTTTAGACATAATAAACTCAAATCTAAAGTGCGCATTGAGTTAACAAATGGTGAGTTGGTAGCTAAGGGGATAATTTCAGGAATATATACAGAAAAAAAATATGAGTAATAGAGTAGTAATTACTGGTTTAGGAGTTGCCTCTCCAATAGGGGTTGGAGTAGAGAATTTTAAAAATGCTTTAATTAATGGTCAATCTGGAATACGGTTTAATCCGGAGTTAAATGAGCTTAATTTTGGCTGTCAGGTTTCTGGAGTTCCGCAATTGAATGAAGACTTAAAAAAAGAGTTCATTAAAAAGTATAAATTAAATAAAGTAAAGAGCACAAATATTATCCTTGGTTGCATGGCTGGTATAGAGGCCTGGAACGATGCTCAATTAAGAGTTACAGATAAAGAATCTCAAATTCCCGATTGGGATAGTGGGTGTATCTTTGGTACAGGAATTGGAGGTATAGAGGCTGTAGATTTTTCGGTTAAACATGTCGATAATAAAAAAATCCGAAAGCTTGGTGGGCGAATTGCACAACAAACTATGGCTAGTGGTATTAGTGCTTATTTAGGAGGTATATTAGGGCTAGGTAATCAGGTTACGACCAATTCATCTGCATGTAGTACAGGTACAGAAGGTATTATTATGGCTTATAATTTTATAAAGCATGGTTCTGCTAAAAGATATTTAGTAGGTAGTAGTGAAGGGTATTCTCCATATACATGGGCGCCTTTCGATTCTATGTTGGCACTTACAAGAAACTCGAACGATAAGCCTGAAAAAGCATCCTGTCCTATGAGTAATTCTTCAGCAGGTTTTGTTCCTGCTTCTGGAGCGGGTGCTTTAATTTTAGAAGATTTAGAAACTGCTCAAAAACGAGGGGCTAGGATTTATGCAGAAATACTAGGCGGTAATATAAATTCAGGTGGACATAGAGGGGGAGGCTCTATGACATTAGGTAATAGAAATGGTGTTGTAAAATGTATTACAGACACTCTAAAGAAGAGTAATATTACACCAAATGATATCGATTTAATATCGGGGCATTTAACATCGACAATAGGAGATGAAAATGAAATCAAAGCATGGACAGAAGCGCTTAAAAGAGAAGGCGAAGAATTTCCTTTAATTAATTCGTTAAAATCTATGATAGGGCATTGTTTATCTGCGTCTGGATCTATAGAAACAGTGGCACTTGCATTGCAATTGTATAATAATTTTGTGCATCCTTCTTTAAATGCAGAACAATTAAATACAGAAATAGCTTCAAAAATTAGTCCCTCAAGAATTCCTAAAAAAACGATTCAAAATATTACAAATAAAATAGCTTCAAAAATTAGTTTAGGCTTTGGCGATGTAAACGCTTGTTTGGTTTTAAAAAAATGGGAAGAATAAACATTAAAATAATTTTTTTAAAATATAAACACCATTAAATATGGATGAAAGTATCGCTTTTACAACTTTTCAATCTGAAATAAAAGAAAAAGCACACACTCTTGCAAACACCTATTTGGCAGTTACTGCGGAAGAAATCGATAAAGAATCTAAATTTCCACAGAAAAATATTAAACATATTGGGAAATCTGGATTACTAAGTTTAGGAATCCCTAAAAGTAAAGGAGGGATAGGAGATGATGTATTAGCAACTATTCTTGCTTTAGAAGAATTTGCTACGGGTTGTGCTTCAACTGCAATGAGTTGTTTAATGCATTATAGTACTCTGCCAGTGCTATCAACATTAGTAAATAAAGAGCAAGAAAAAACATTTTTGCAACCTATAATTGATGGGAAATGGTTAGGTAGCGCTTCTATGAGTGAAGCTGGTACGGGGTCAAGATTATGGCATATGAATGGATACGTGGTTAATAAAAAAGAGCATTATACCATTCAAAACTCTTTTAAATCCTTTTGTACAAGTAATAATTATAATAACTATTATTTAGTGCCAGTTAAAAAAAGCAAAAACTCTAAACCTAATGATTTATCAATGTTTATTGTTAGTTCAGATATTAAAGACATTAAAGTTATTGGGAAATGGGATGGCATGGGGTTAAGAGGTACTTCTAGCAACCCTGTGTATTTTAATGATTGTAAAGTTCCTAAAAATTGCCGTTTAGGAAAATCTAAAAATATATTTCCTTTATTAATGTGTTCGGTTTTACCATTGTATTTAGTAGGGTTGTCTACTGTTTATCTTGGGATAGCTCAAAAAGCATATAATGCAGCATTAGAGCATGTAAAAAAGAGAGTTTACTCAGACGATAGAAAAAGTGCTGCTGAAATAGAAACTGTTCAACGTTATGTTGGAGAAATGAGAATTCAAATTTCTTTAGTAAGGGAGTCTATACATAAACAATGCAAATTGCTTAATAATTTTAATGAAATACTTAAAGAATTATACGACTCGGATCTGTTGGCTGATGTAATAGGCAACTTACAAGGCGATAACTTTTTTTTAGATATTGCACAAATTAAGGTGTCTGCTTGTGAAATGGCAATAAATGTGACCAATAAAGCGGTACAAATATGTGGTGGCGCTGCATACGTAAGAGGACATGTCGTTGAGCGTTGTTTTAGAGATGCTAGAGCAGGATCTATTATGGGACCCTCTGATGACATTATTAAAGTTATTGTCGGAAAAAAAGAATTAGGACTCCCATTTCCATGGGAAGAATCATATGAATAAATTTTTTATATATGTTAAAAAACACATTGTTAGATTTTCAGAAGCAAGTAAATTCCAATTCAAAAATTAAAAAAATCACTAAAAATTGGAACCCACACATTATTATTAAAACAAACGATGCTCCAAAAATATTTACAGTTATTGTAAATGATTCAAAAATTAGTGCGCTTTTAGAAACACATAAAAAGCATACTCATGAATTGGTAATTGAAGGTAAAGAAAATATATTAACGGCCATATTTAATGGCGAGCTAAACCCAGCACAAGCAGCTTTAGATGGGAAATTGGCCATATTTGGAGATCATAAAGATCAAATTAAATTAGACATTATTTCTTTAGTTTTATGGGGTGGTTAAAAAATAATAGTGAGTTAATATTCTACATTTCTGTAAGTGTTGGGTTAGCCGTTTCCTCCTTATCATTTACTGTAGTTTCTGGGTTGTTCGAAATATTAAACGGTTTTTGGATTTTAATTTCTATAATTACTGGAGGCATATTTTGTTACGTTATTGCAGACTCTATAGCAAAACTATCTGCTATTTTCCCTACTTCATTAGGTATTAGAACCTATCTTTTAAATGGACTGGGAAACAGAGTGTCTCTCCTATTTTCTTACATGTACATACTCTTTATTATCATGATAGGAGGAATAGAAAGTTATATTTTTTCTTTAGTTGTAAACGCGGTATTCCCAGGAATATCACCTTTCATTATTATATTATTTTTACTATTACTAATTATATCTATTAATATAGTAAGTTTTGAAATACCCAGATCAACTCAGGTCGTATTAGTAACATTTTTGGTTATTAGCATTGCTGCTATTGGGATTTCAGGAATTGTAGATAATAGTATATCTGTATCCCTTATGATTAATAATTTTGATATTAAAGATGCAATAGGTATTCCTACAGCAATAGGAATGTCTATGTTTTTATTTGTAGGATTTGAATGGGTTACAACATTAGGAACAAATGCTGAAGCTTATAAAAGAAAAATTCCTTTTTCAATGAAAACAGCTATAGTCATTAACACTATTATGTTTAGCTTTTTTTGTATGGGTATACTTCTAAATTTAAGTAAAGACGTTATAATAAGCTCGAGTATACCACAAGTTCATTTGGCAGAACATTTGTTTGGGTTTTATGGAAGTCTATTTGCATTGTTTATATCATTATTAGCAATCTTATCTACATTTAATGCCGGTGTCTTGGGAGGTGCAAGATTTATTTATTTATTAGGTAGAGAAGGGTATTTGCCAAAAGCTACAACTAAAATATCATACACAACAGGAGTTCCAGTAGCAGCTATAATACTATTAGGTGTTTTAGTAAGTCTATGTGCGGTTAGTATTATAATTTTTGAAATTGAATTAGAATTAGCCATTATATGCTCCTCTATAATATGTTTTACCTATGCCGTTTTAATGCTATCATTATTTTTTTTAAATAAGAATAATAACATTCAGAGAGAGAAAAAGGGAGTTAGACTTATTAAATATTTGGTAATAGTGTTACTATTTGTATTTGGTGCTTTAGGGCTGTTTTCTATCCCCGAAAAAACTACGTTTGTAATATTAGGTTTTATAATCACTCTAATTTTTTCACTAATTGCTAGTACTTATATAATTAATAAAAAGCAATTAACATAACCTACTTCACTATTGAGATATCGTCTAAATGTTTTTTTACTAAATTTTTAAATAAAAACGACAGAACGTTAGTAACGTTCTGTACATAATAAATTATGGAAAACTTTGATTTTAAGGAAATTATAAAATTTACGCGAAAGTATTCAATCGAAGAAAAAGCGAATTGGTTTTCTTCATATATTAATGAGGATCCGGTTCGAGATTTTTATATGAGAGAAATAGTTTCTCCC
>JAHDGB010000056.1 GCA_020627885.1 Flavobacteriaceae bacterium
CAATTTACTGCCTTTTAGCAGTTTGCACAACTTTTTCTAAATGCACAACGGGTTAGGCAAATAAAAGTTAATACAGTATGACTATTTTTTTGTTAATGAAAACAAATTGATTTCGATTGTCTATATTTTGTGATGCAATTGTTTATTAATCTCTTATAATTGGTTGTCTAGTAAGAGATTGAATACTGGAGGGTTTTAATTAATTGTAGTATAACAATTGTTTGTTGTAATAGTATGTATGATTTTAAGGATAAATTTAATTCAATTTTTTAATTCAAAGGTTTGAGATTTACCATTATTAGTTGTAAACAAAGCATAAATTTTGTTTAGCTTTTTATGATTAATAATTTTTACATCTTTTACATCTCCATTAAGGTATAAACCTGTTTTTTGAGGTTTTGCAACTGTATATCCATTTTTTTTGTTAGACTCTAGTATGTAAGCAAAGGGGTTGTCTAACCTTGGTGTTTCAACTTCTGTGTTATAGATATTACCTGCAATAATTAGGTCTTTATACCCGTCGTTGTTAAAATCATGGCTGTCTATACCCAGTATAGGTAATGTCTGAGCTAATGGAGGTAGTTCTACAACTTCAAAGTTTAAATGGCCTTTATTTATTAGTATTATCGATTTAAATTGATTCGTCTTTTTATTGTATTTATTTGTTATGTCTTTGCCATAAATATCTGTTAAACTAGAATTTGCAAACTCAGAATAACTAGAAATTTTCTTTGAAATAAATGGCATCTGTTGTGAAGAGCATTCTTTTCCTCTTACAGGGACTTGAATATTATTATAGGTTTGACTAAGTATAACATCATGTGTGCCATTATAATCCACATCATCTGCATATATATTTAAAGGTTTATCTTTCGATGCTTTAAATTTAATATTGGTTCCTATGTTACCTATAACAAAATCTTTAAGGCCATCACTATTTATATCAGTTTCATGAATAGATAACCACCATCCTTTCTGTTCATTAAGGTTACTTTTTGAAGATATATTCTCAAATTTTCCATTGTTATTAAGAAACAAACCTATAGAAGTCCATTCACCTACAGCTATGAAATCATCCCAACCATCATTATTAAAATCGGTGGTAATGACTTTATTTATCATCCCAAAATTTTCAAAACCAGGAGCAACAAGTTTTGTAACATTCGTCAATTTACCGTTATCATTTTGATAAATTATTGAAGGTTCATTTATAGGGTATTTTTGAGGGCGAATTCTATTTCCAAGAATGATATCTAAATCACCATCTTTATCGTAATCGATTGCAGAAATCGTTCGTCCGTTCATTAAATTTAAAGATAAAGATTCGGACTCTTTTTTAGATAAAACACCATTTCCATCATTTATATAGATTCGGTCTTTTAAATTTTGAGATTTCTCTTTAAATTCATTTCCTCCACTAATTACATATAAATCATTATCATTATCATTATCTATATCTATAAAAAGAGCCTCCATATCTTCATAGTTGGCATCTTTTTTAAAGAGCTTAGTATTCGTTTTTTTATAACCAGTATCTGTTTGAATAAATAGGGCAGAGGCTTGGCCAGTTGCGCTTGCAATGAATAGATCTTCTTTCGTATCGCCGTTTATATCGCCTTTGCTTATTATTGGGCCGAGAGTAGATTGTTTGTAAGGTAAAAGAATTTCTTTTTTAAAATCATTAAAATTATTTTCTATATGGCTATAACTAATAAGGTTATTAGTTTCTTCAAACCATTTTCTTTTTTTTGTCATAATTACTTTTTCCGTGTATGCATCTTCTTCATTTAAAATTAAGGTCGAGTTACTTTTTATATTATAGAGTTCTTGATGCTTTCCATTTTGCCAAGTAATCTTTACAGTATCTATTAATATAGACTTGCCTATACCAAAATGTATTGTTTTGTCTACAGATGATAGATAACCTCTTACTCGTTTAGATTCTTTCGTTTTTGTTTGTCCATTAAATGATATTTTAACTTTAGCAAAATCTTCACTAAGTTTCCCTTTTGGTATTATTTTTATATAATTATTAGTGTTATTTGCGGTTGAGTTATTTTTAAAAAGAAATGCTTCATCATCCATATTGTTAACAACAAGGTCTAAATCTCCATCGTTATCTAAATCTGAATAAGCTGCACCATTAGAAAAAGACGGTTCATTAAGCTCTGATAAATCTGTAACATTTTTAAAATTTAAATTGCCAGAATTTTCAAATAGAATATTTGGAAGTTTTTCTGAAGGTAAACTATTATATAACTCATTTTTAATTTTTAAAGGCACTTTACCTTTATACGCGCTTTGCATTTTTAAAATATTATTTTGAGAATCATTGTCTAAAGCGTATCTTCTATATCCATTAGTTATATATATATCTTCATGAGTATCATTATTTGTATCAAAAATTAGCGAAGACCAACTCCAATCTGTTTTTGCCATATTTGTAGATTGAATAATGTTATGGAACTTATTATTGTTAAGATTTAATTGCAAAGAATTAAACATGTATTGGTGTTGAAATTTTAGTTGATTTACTAATAATTCAAATTTTGGAACATTCATAGAGGCCATTAATGTTTTTGATCTTACATGGTCGCTAGAAGCCATATCTAAAACAAAGATATCATTTAAGTTATCGTTATTTATATCTTCAATGTCTAGCCCCATTCCATAGAATGAAATTTGTTTAGTACTCTCTTTTATCATGTCAGAAAATGTGCCATTTTTGTTATTAATGTACATGACATCTGGGAGGTAGTAATCATTAGAAATATAAATATCCAACCAATTGTCATTATTTATATCGCTTACGCATAAACCTAATCCAAAAGTTGGTCGAAGTAGACCTGCTTCTTCTGTAATATCTTTAAATTTACCATTATCATTTTTATATAAATGGCTAGAATTATTTTTTAGAATTTCTCGATTTTTTAAAAGTTTATGAAAGCTTATAGGATCGGTGCCATAAAGTTCATTTTCATTCATTACAATACAATCTAAATCGCCATCTTTATCGTAATCAAAAAAAGCAGCTTGTGTAGTTATACCCGAATCATCTAATCCATACTTTTTAGCTTCTTCTTTAAAAGTTAAGTCTTTTTGGTTTATATAAAGAAGATTTTTACGTTTAGCCTTGTTGTATGGACCGCCTTGAGATATATAAATATCCATCCAGCCGTCATTATTAATATCAACAAATGTTACACCGTTAGCCCAATATTTATTTTCATTAATATTTGCTGTTTTTGAAAAGTCTTCAAAAACAAAATTGCCTTTATTAACATAAAGTTTGTTTTCGACTTGGTTTCCACAGAAGAAAATATCTTTAAGACCATCATTGTTAAAGTCTTCTATGCCAACTCCAGCTCCATTGTAAAAATAATCGTAATCGAATAAATTAAATTTATTAGCAACATTGTGTGTTATTTTATTGTTGAATTTAATGCCGCTTTTAGAAGCTGAAATTTTAGAGAAAGTTGGTTTGTATAGCATGCTCTTTTTCTTCTCTGAGTTTTTTATTTTTTCAGAGTTGTCTTTGTCTTTATTATTACAAGACAATTGAAAAGAAAGTATAGCTATTGATAACAGAAGGTATAAATATTTCACAGAAAAATAAAATGGTTGATTTACAAAAATAAAAAAAGAGCTTTATTTATAAAGCTCTTTTTTATGATATATTAGAATATGTTTTTTACAAACATAAAAGTACTGGAAGTATTCCTACTGCAGGATTACTAAAACTACCTAAGTCTTCGTTATTAGGACCAAGAATTTGAAAAGACACCTCAGATCCGTATTGATCTCCAGTATAATCCCATTTTAATTCATTAGTTCCAGCAGGTACGTTTAAAACAAAAGTGCCAGCTGCTCCACTTGCAAGAAATATATCAGTTTCAGCACCATCTATAGATGCTACTATACCTCTAGTCGTTTGCCACCCATCACCGTATGAATCTTTCATTTTTACAGTATAGTTACCTGGTAAAGGAGGACATCCAATAATTAAACCACTATACGTATATGGAGAATTAAAGAAACCACCAGTTATAGAACCTCCTGCATTAGCAGAACCAAACTTTCTACCATCAGTTAATTCTAACTCTAAATCAAAGACAGCAACATCGGCTGGTGAATATTGGGCGGTAGTTAATCCCATAGCTGCAATTGCATCAGCAAGCGTTGCAGATACAGTACCTCTAGGAAGATCTACAGGACCTTTTGTAAATTCAGAAGCTGGTATCGATTTTATTAATGATTTAGTTGGAGGTGTTGTACCATTATCTGGAGTTAAATCCTTTAACGATACAAACAAGTTTATTTGTTTAAACAAACCACCATCTTGTACATCTTGTTCTTCAACATCTACTGAAAATGTAGTAGACGTATCGTTGGCATCTAGTGTCGTATTTGTAATTTTAATAGTTCTTAATACAGCCCCAGATTCAATCTCTAATACTTTATCAATAGTCTTTTCTTTATCACTACATGAACTCATGCCAAAAGTAAGAATTGATAAAAATAAAATGTGAATTATTTTTTTCATAATATTAGTTTTTTAAAAATTAATTAGCAGGGCTAGTTACACCACTATCCCAGAATACACGAGTGTCTAAGTTAGTTTTTTGATTTACATTAGGATTTGTTGAAACTTCAACATTTGGATATAGTAATGTTCTAGGGAAGTTTCCTGGATTTGGGTCTATATTTCTAGACATCGTTCTAGGATAACCTGTTCTTCTAATAAAGTTAAATGCATCTGCTGCACCACCGTATATAGTCGTAAAATATAACTCACTTAAAATATCCATTTTATCTTTTACAGTTGGGTAACCATTTCCATCTAGAGCAGAAGTTGCAGGAGCAGCATCAAATTCAGCTATTTTTGTATTAATCCAAGCAGTAACCTCTGCAGCTGTAGGTGCCATTAATAGATTAGCAGAAGTATCGTTAGCTCCAAATAATTGAACTTTAGCGATAGATTTCTCTAATCCGCTTCTTATTAACATAGAAGGGTTCCCTGTACCTGAAGCTAATGCTGCTTCAGCTTTCATAAAGTCTACATAAGATGCAAGGTATATTGGCTCAATACCTAATCCACCAGCACCAGCTCCTAAGTTTAATTTGCTGTTATACCCTACAACTTCTGGGTTACCATCATCATCAAGTTCAGTTGTAGAATAATCGTTGTGCCCATCAAAAAGACCTCCAGAAGGGTAAACACCAGAAGCAGTTCTTATACTTCCATCTGGTGGTATACCAGAAGCATCACCATGATCTCTACCCCAATATCCATACTTAGAACTACACCAATAGTTTTCTTGTTCAGTGAAAGCTAAGTGCGCAGGTGTTTGCTCTAAAGAGCACTGTAAAGTTTCAGCATTACCTGGGCTTATATCTAAAGAAAAGGTTCCGCCAGCTAAAGATTCAACAAAAGCTCTATTACCAGGAGTACCAGCATTTTGTCTGTAAAAGTAATAACGTCTTCTAGGGTCTGCATTAGCATTTATTTCGCTTGGAGTACTTGCATTAACTGAACCAACCATTAAATTTAATAACCAGTTAGATCTGTATAGGTTAGCTCCAGATTTAGTGTAATCTTGAACATAGTCTGGATGACGGCTATCAGGATTTTGCACGTTAGTACCATAGGTGAAAGCAAAATCATCAGCGCTATCAGAGATAACATCTGTAGCGTTTACTACATCGATATAATTACCAACGGTTAAGTTAGCTCTCATTTTAAGAGTGTTAGCAACTTTTATCCATTGTGGCGTATTATCATCAGCTATATTTGCTCCATTCCCAAATAAAATGTCTTCAAATGCAATGTTAGTTCCACCAGCATTAAGTATTGCAATACCTTCATCTAGTAAGGCTATAGCTGCATTATAAACCGCTTGGTCATCATCTAATGATGGCTTAGGAAATGCTTTTGGCTGGTTAACTTCAGAAAAAGGAACGTCTCCTAAGAAATCTACCATTAACATCATTACATGCGCTTGCATTATTTTAGAGATACCTACATGATAGGATAAATTATTATCGCTAGTGTTTAAGTCTTCAATAGCTTTAATATCTGGGATCATACCATTATATAGGTTTTCCCATGGATCATTTAAAGTAGCATCATTCAAACCACTTAAGTAATTCCCATTATTAAAATTATCGATACGACCTAGTTGACCACCTTGGTCGTTAAAGGTCGTAATAGCAGCTCTATACTCAGTTTGTATTTTGTTTAGTAAAAATATTGGATCTGCTTGATTTGGTGTCAAAGCATTTGGATCGTTTACTTGCTCCAATTCAAATGTCTCACATGAATAAAAGAGCGTACCTGAAGCAATTAAAGCTGCAAATACATATTTATATAAATTTTTCATAATCTTTATATTCTTTAATAAGATGCAATCTTAAATAAAAGGTTGCGTCTATTTGTTATAGTTAAACTTTAAAATGATGCTTTAACACTAATTCCAAATCGTCTAGAACTAGGTCCATTTAAGAAATCGAAACCTCTACCATTACCAACTCCAGTACCTGCAACATTTGGATCAAAATTTGCTGCTTTTGGAGTGTTATAGGCATCATACCATAAGTTAAATCCACTAGCTGTAAAAGATAATGTTCCAAAAGGAGTTTTATCTAAATATTTTTTAGGAAGTGAATATCCTAATGATAATTCTTGTAAACGTATCACTGAACCGTCATAAATTTGCAATTCATTAGGGCCAAATAAAACGTTGGTAAAGTAATAGGTTGAATTGTTTATTTGTGTTTGGTTAGGAGTTGTTGTTCCTTCTTGAACACCTGGTAAAATAAACGTGTTTTTTCTGTCTTCAACAATTAATCCACGTCCTAAAAGTGTAGATATAGTAGAAGAGTAAACATCTCCACCAACAGTGTGGTTTATTTGAAAACCTAAGTTCCAATTTTTATATGAAAAACTGTTAGAATAGTTCATTATAAAATCGGGGTTAGGATTACCAATAATAGGTGTTATAGAACGACCGTCGTCCAAAACCATATTTGTTTCTGCAATATAGTTTCCGGCACTATTAACAACAAAATTACCATTGTCATCTCTTAATATTCTGCTACCTACGATAACTCCTAATTGCTCGCCTTTTATGGCAGCATTACCTAGGTTCGTAAATCCAGAATATATGATTTGATCATCATCTTGCTCTGTAACTATCTGCTCATTTTGTGTAAAGTTAACTCTTGAGTTCCAGTTAAAGCCATTATCTTCACTTCTAAAAATGTCTATGCCCAAATCAGCTTCCCATCCTGTGCCTTCAACTTTACCAACATTTTCTTGAGTAAGTGTAAAACCAGAAGTAGGAGGTAACGGTTTATTTACTATTAGGTTAGATGTTTTTCTGTTAAAATATGAAACATTTAAATTTACTCTATTATTAACAAATCTTGAATCAAAACCTACTTCAAATTCGCTAATTAATTCTGGCTTTAAATTAGGATTTGCTAATGTATTACTAAGAGAGTTTGTTGTTATTGGGTCACCAACTCCTCCGTTTTGTTGAGTTGTTTGTACTACAGTATTAACAGTAGGATATCCTGTTGGGAAACCAGCAGATTGACCTAATCCAGCTCTAAGTTTTAAGTAATTTAACCCTTTTCCACTTTCGGATTTAAACCCATCTATAGCAGAAGTTGGTAAAAAAGATGCACTTATACTAGGGTAGAATTGAGAATTATTCTCAGTCGGTAAATTAGAAACCCAATCATTTCTTGCCGAAAGAGTAAGGAAAGCATAATTTGAGTAATCGAAAGAAGCTTCTCCAAATACACCAACAATATTTCTTAACTGTTCATACTCTATTTGTTCTGCTACCCCATTAGATGGAGCATAAGTTGTACTTTGGTTTGCGAAATTATAATGCTTTTTCACTCCAAAAACCAACTGTCCTGTACTTCTAAGTCCTTGTCTGTAAAATTGTGTAGAACGACTTGTTACACCAGTAACGAAACTAAGACCAATATTGTCAGAAAGATCATAATCACCATTTAATGACGCATAATGATCCCAGATTGTATTGTTGTTATCTGTTGTTTGAAGGTACCCTAAAATAATATTATCAAATTCAGCAGGACCAACTCCACCTTTATTAGATGATTCTACAACTCTTTCATTATAGAAATCGACACCAACTCTATAAGTCGCATCTAAATTATCATTTATATTATAGTTTAAAGAAGTTGTTCCAAAAGCTCTATTCGTAATTTGTTTTGTTCCAACATTTTTAAGAGTCCATCTTGGATTTACAATATCATTACCGTTACGATAATAAATACTTCCTCCAGTTTCTGGTATTTCAAACGGTAAGTTGTTTAAGTCGACATTTCTTGGTGTAAAAAACACATTACCAAAAACAGAAACACCTGTTGTACCATTACCTAAACTGGCAGCTACTGGTGGAGATTTAAAATTAGTTAATGCGTAATTAAATGTACCATTAACAGTGAATTTATTATTTAACTTAGCAACTCCACCAACAGAAATATTTGTTCTTCTTAATCCGTTTCCAGGAGTAAACCCAGTTTCGTTTAGATGACCAAAATTTGTATTAAATGAAATTTTACCATCCTTAGATCCTCCTTTAATATTAACAGAGTTGCTTCTTACTGCTCCATTTTTAAAAAAGCCTTTAACATTATCGTATGGTTTATAGTCATAACGTTGACCAGCAAATTGATTACTCAATACATTGTTTCCATTGTTTCCATTTGGACCATTAAGAAAAGCAGATGAAGCATAAGGGTGAACTACTGTTCCTTCAGAATCAATTAATCCAGCAGGATCATTTAAATAACCATCTACACCATTTGGTCTAAAAGCAGGCCCCCAGTTACTGAAAAACCATCCAAAAGATTGATTAAACCCTCCACCATAACTGTCTTGATAATCTGGTAATGAAGCGATTTGATTAACAAAAAATGAAGACGATACCGTCACTTCTGTTTTTGTCGCTTTCTTTGCGTTACTTCCAGATTTTGTTGTAATTACAATTACACCATTTCGTCCTTGACTACCATAAAGAGTTGCTGCAGCTAAACCTTTAAGTACGTTAACACTTTCTATATTGTTAGGATCTAAATCTAAAAAACGACTTGAACCAACATTACCGCTACTAAAATTTCCGGTAGTATTATTATCACTACTAAATGGAACCCCGTCTACAATAAATAAAGCTTGGTTACTTCCATTAATAGAAGTATACCCTCTAATAACGACGTTAGTTGCAGAACCAGAAGTACCAGATTGTGCTGTAATTTGTACACCAGAAGCTTTACCTGCAAGTACTCTTGCAACATCACCTTCGGCTCTTTGCTCTAGTTCGTCAGATTTCACTTTAGCTACAGAGTAACCTAATGCCTTTTCTTCTTTTTTTATACCTAAGGCTGTTACTACTACTTCATCGATAGCTTCTACATCTGGCATCATTCCAAAACTTATAGTGTTTGGAATTCCAACTGTTTTTTCTTCTGTAGTATAACCTACAAAAGAGAAGACTAAAACTTCACCAGTACCAGCAGAAATAGAATAGTTACCATCAAAATCAGTTTGTGTTCCATTACTAGTGCCTTTAACGACAATATTCACCCCTGGAAGAGGTAATGCATTCTCATCAGTAATAGTACCCGAAATTGTTTTTTCTTGTGCAAAAGACAGATGCACAATAAACGCTAAGAATAGCGTTAAAATCGTGTTTAACTTTGAATTCATTTTATTTGATATGTTTTTATTAGTTTTCAAATGTGCTAATAAAATGTTAATAAACCAACAATATGTGCTTAATTTTTTTTACATTTTATGCACTTTTTATGTTAAAAAAAGGATAAATGGCTAGAATAAAGCGGTTAAACTCAAATGTATTTTCGAGTCAGTTAATTTAAATTGTTGGTTTTGAGTTTTTCCATTGGCAAAATTAAACTTTAATAATCCAGAATTTGTAATGAGTCCAAATCCAAAGCCTAGGCTATAAATATTCTCTTGTTGTTTAATAACAGGATTATTAAAGTATCCCAAGTCTACAATGCTATGTAGATATATGTTTGAATTTAATTTGTATCGATATTCGGTGTTTAATATAAATAATAAATTTGCAGTAAGACTATTTTCTTCAAACCCTCTAATAGAGTTGATGCCTCCAAACCGAAATAGTTCATTTTCTAAAAAAGTATTAGAGATTAGCCATTTTCCATTTAGTTTTCCATAAATACTATTTTGTTCGTTTAAATTAAAGATATGAAACAATTCTGTTGTTAGTTTTGTTTGTTTTTCAGTTAGTAAGGGCTCTAAACGGCTTCCATATGCTGTTTCTAATCTAAAATTAGATTGAATTGGAAATAAAGAGTAGGCATTGTTTCTTTTTTCAAAATTAAAACTAATGCTATAAAAATTAGATTTATAGTCTTGTATTTTTTGATTATTGTCTGTGCTTAATAAATTTGTTGATTCTGAAAAATCTATTCCTGTAAAAATTTGAATATTACTATTTACTTGATAGTATAATTTTGCTTTTTGATTAACAGTACTAAAAGTTGTATCTTTTTTAAATAAGTTTAAGCCAAATTCTGTTCCTACTGGAGAACCTAGTATATATGGAGTGTTAATAGTTGTATTAAAAGTCGTTTGATCGTTTTCGTCGGTTTTGTATATTAATTCTAAGGATTCTCCAAAATTAAAATTATTGGAAAGCGATAAATTAAGATAGCCATTAAATTCTAATTTATTATTGTCTTCATTAGTATTGAAACCTAAAAAACCATCAAAGCTGTTGCTTTGTTGTTTTTTAACGAATAAATAGAGAATTGTTGAGTCTTTAGTAAAAAGAACTTCAGGTGGTTTGACTTGGCGTGCAAACTTGAGGCTATTTATGGTTCTAAGCTTTTTGTTTATCGAAGCGATATTAAATAATTTTTCAGGTTTGATTTTTGAATAATGTTTCAAAAAAGATTTTGAAAATTTCTCATAATCTTTAATTATTATTTTATCTAAGCTTCTTTGGTTCTTGTCTTTCGTTATGACTAAGGTTGCGCTTAAACTTTCTTTGCTTTTAATTTTTATTTCGGATAATTTAATTTTTGTAAAAGGAAAGCCTTCTTCGCTGAGTTTCTTATTTATTAAATTTAATATCGATTCTGTTTTATTAAACGGGATAATTATAATAGTATTTTTCTTTTTTTTAATAATTTCATTAATAATACTTGGTTTGATTTGAGTAGAATCATATTTAACATGTAACTCTTTAAATTTGTTGTTTAACTGAAAAATAGCATTAAATAGAGTGTCATTCGTTTTTTTTAATTGAATCAGTTTATTATTAATATAGCCTTCGTAGTATAATCTTTTTTGAAATAAGTTTATTTCAGCTTTTATAGAATCATAACTTTTAAAATATTTAGAATAGCCTAGGTCCTCAATAATAGGGTTGTTTGTGCTGTCTATACTTTTAATTTGTAATAGCGTTGTCTGCCCAACAACTTCTGAAGAATAAAAGAATAAAAGAATAAATATTGATGTGAAAAGTTTATACACTAGTATTAAACATAAGTTTTAATGTAAAACTAACGTAAAAAAGAAACATATAACATTGTTGTTAAACGATTTTTTGTGCAGTTCGTAAAATTAATACAGTATGATTTGAATTATTGATTTTAATTCCTACATTTGCACCCCTCTTAAGAAGAGGTTATAAAATATTATATAATAGAATATATGCCAACAATTTCACAATTAGTACGAAAAGGAAGAGCCAAAATAACCAAGAAGAGTAAATCGGCTGCTTTAGATTCGTGTCCTCAAAGAAGAGGGGTATGTACTCGTGTTTACACAACAACACCAAAAAAACCAAATTCAGCAATGCGTAAAGTAGCGCGTGTTAGGTTAACTAATGGTAATGAGGTAAATGCGTACATTCCAGGAGAGGGACACAATTTACAAGAGCACTCGATAGTATTGGTTAGAGGTGGAAGGGTAAAAGATTTGCCAGGAGTTAGATATCATATTGTTCGTGGCGCTTTAGACACCGCTGGTGTTGAGGGGCGAACGCAACGTAGATCTAAGTATGGTGCAAAACGCCCAAAGAAGTAATTTAAAACTTTTAAAGAAAAGACATGAGAAAAAGAGCAGCGAAAAAAAGACCGCTTTTACCAGATCCTCGTTTTAACGACCAGTTAGTAACTCGTTTTGTTAATATGATGATGTGGGATGGGAAAAAGTCGGTAGCTTTTAAGGTTTTCTATGATGCAATAGACATTGTAGAATCGAAAAAAACAGAAGAAGAAAAAACAGCATTAGAGATATGGAAAGATGCTTTGTCTAACGTTATGCCTCATGTAGAAGTGCGTAGTCGTAGAGTGGGTGGGGCAACATTTCAAATTCCTAATCCTATACGAGCAGATCGTAAAGTATCAACAGCTATGAAATGGTTAATTAGTTTTTCAAGAAAGAGAAACGAGAAATCTATGGCGCAGCGTTTGGCATCTGAAATTTTAGCAGCAGCTAAAGAAGAAGGAGCGGCTGTTAAGAAAAGGGTTGATACTCATAAAATGGCTGAAGCAAATAAGGCATTCTCTCACTTTAGATTTTAATAAGAAATGGCAAGAGATTTAAAATTTACAAGAAATATCGGAATTGCGGCTCATATTGATGCTGGTAAAACAACAACAACAGAGCGAATTCTTTATTATACAGGAGTTTCTCATAAAATTGGAGAAGTGCACGATGGCGCTGCGACTATGGATTGGATGGAGCAAGAGCAAGAGCGTGGTATTACTATTACATCGGCTGCTACTACATGTGAGTGGAAGTTTCCAATTGAGAATGGCGAACCAACATCAGATACGAAAGGATATCACTTTAATATTATTGATACTCCTGGTCACGTGGATTTTACTGTAGAGGTAAATAGATCTTTACGTGTTTTAGATGGATTAGTGTTTTTGTTTAGTGCTGTTGATGGGGTTGAACCTCAGTCAGAAACTAACTGGAGATTGGCTGATAACTATAAAGTACCAAGAATAGGATTCGTTAATAAAATGGATCGTCAAGGATCTGACTTTTTAGGAGTTTGCCAGCAAGTAAAAGACATGTTAAAATCTAATGCAGTGCCAATTGTTTTAAATATTGGTGATGAAGAAGATTTTAAAGGTGTTGTAGATCTAGTAAAGAACCGTGCTATAATATGGCATGACAATACTCAAGGTGCTACTTTCGATGTTATCGAAATTCCTGAGGATATGAAAGAAGAAGCTCGTAAATATCGTGCACTTTTAATTGAAGAAGTTGCAAGTTATGATGAGAATCTTTTAGAAAAATTTATGGAAGATGAGGATTCTATCACAGAAGAAGAAGTGCATGCTGCACTTAGAGCTGCTGTAATGGATATGGCTATTATTCCTATGATTTGTGGTTCAGCATTTAAAAATAAAGGCGTTCAGTTTTTATTAGATGCGGTATGTCGCTATTTACCCTCTCCAACAGATAAGGAAGGTATAGTTGGTACTAACCCAGATACAGATGAAGAAATTTTACGTAAGCCAGATGTTAAAGAACCATTTGCAGCATTAGCATTTAAAATTGCTACTGATCCTTTCGTAGGGCGTTTAGCATTCTTTAGAGCATATTCAGGGCGTTTAGATGCAGGATCTTATGTGTTAAATAACCGTTCAGGTAAAAAAGAACGTATTTCTCGTATATATCAAATGCATGCTAATAAGCAAAATGCAATAGAATTTATTGAGGCTGGAGACATTGGTGCAGCTGTAGGGTTTAAATCTATCAAAACGGGAGATACACTTTCGGCGGAAAAACACCCGATAGTTTTAGAATCTATGGATTTTCCAGACCCTGTAATTGGTATTGCAGTTGAGCCAAAAACAAAAGCTGATGTTGATAAGTTAGGTATAGGTTTAGCTAAATTAGCAGAAGAAGATCCAACATTTACTGTGCGTTCTGATGAGGCTTCAGGACAGACTATTATATCTGGAATGGGTGAGCTTCACTTGGATGTTATTGTTGATCGTTTAAAACGTGAGTTTAAAGTAGAGGTAAATCAAGGGCAACCACAGGTAGAGTATAAAGAAGCTATAACTGCTTCGGCCGACCATAGAGAGGTTTACAAAAAGCAATCTGGTGGTCGTGGTAAGTTTGCAGATATCGTATTTACTGTAGAACCAGCTGATGAAGGTGTAACCGGACTTCAATTTATTTCTACAATTAAAGGAGGTAACGTTCCTAAAGAATTTATCCCTTCAATTGAAAAAGGATTTAAAATGGCGATGGTAAATGGTCCTTTAGCAGGGTATGAAATAGATGCTATGAAAGTGACATTGAAAGATGGGTCTTATCATGATGTCGATTCAGATCAATTATCTTTTGAGTTAGCTGCTAAATTAGGATTTAAAGCTTCGGCAAAAGCTGCAAAAGCAGTTATTATGGAACCAATAATGAAATTAGAAGTTATTACTCCTGAAGAAAACATGGGAGATATAGTTGGGGATCTAAATAGAAGAAGAGGACAAGTAAGTGATATGGGAGACAGAGCAGGAGCAAAAAC
>JAHDGB010000057.1 GCA_020627885.1 Flavobacteriaceae bacterium
ATTTATTATAAATTTTTTAAAGCTTGTTTAATGATCGTTTCAACCGTAGACTCATTGTTTAATGCAACAACTTTATCTACAACTTTTCCTGCTTGCTTTTTATTATAACCTAAAACTTCTAAAGCAGATAACGCTTCCTCTTTATTAGTATTGTTGTTATCTATAGAAACTTCATCAATATCATAAATTTTTATGACTTTATCTTTTAAATCAATGATAACTCGCTGAGCTGTTTTTGCTCCAATACCTTTAATCGATTGTATTAAAGCGACATCTCCCAAAGCGATACCTTCCCTTACTTGTTTAGGCGTTAATGATGAGAGCATAGTTCTTGCAGTATTTGCTCCTATACCACTTACAGAAATTAACAGCCTAAAAATATCTCGCTCAACTTTTGATGAAAAACCGTATAATGTGTGTGCATCTTCCCTTATTTGAAGGTGAGTATACAACTTTATATTCTCACTTTCTGATATTTGGGAAAATGTATGTAATGAAATATTTAATAAATAACCCACTCCGTTAGTATCTATTATGACATCTGTAGGATTTTTTTCAACTAATTTCCCTTGTATGTGTGTTATCATTTATATGTTTCGTTATCCTATCAAAATTACGTATTTTTTTTGATTTCCCCCTCAAAAACATACACCACTAATACACAATACTTTATAACAAAAACGATTTATCCCATAGTAGAAAACTCGCTCGAAATAGTTTTGTTTAATTTATTCTTTCCTTTTTGTTGTGCATCTATTACTGCAATAGCTGTCATATTCACAATTTCATCTACACTAGCATCTAATTGAAGAATATGCACCGGTTTTTTCATTCCCATCATAATTGGCCCTATGGATTCTGTTTTATTTAACTCTTTTAACAACTTATAGGTGATATTTGCAGATTCTAAATTTGGAAAAATAAGTGTATTAACCTTTCGTCCTGCCAATTTAGAAAATGGAAATTTATCTTGTAACATACTACTATTTAAAGCAAAATCGACTTGTAACTCTCCATCAATTAAAAGCTCAGGATGTCTATTATGCAAATACTCTACTGCCTGGCTAACTTTAGTTGTTCTTTCTCTTTTTGATGACCCAAAATTAGAGAAAGAAGTCATAGCCATAACCGGGGTTAAACCAAACAATTGCACCATTTTTGCTGTCATTTGCGCTATTTTTGCTAAATCATTTACATTAGGGTCTATATTAATTGAAGTATCACTTAAAAATAATGGACCTCGTTCTGTCATCATTACATTGGTAGTAGCAGCACGTGTGGCTCCTGGTGCTAAACCGATAAGTTCTAACATTGGCTTTAAGACTTCAGGATAGCTTCTTGTGTATCCAGAAATTAAAGCATCTGCATCTCCTTCATTTACCATCATTGCTGCGAAATAATTACGCTCCCTCATTAATTTTTTTGCTGAAAAAAAGGTAACTCCCTTACGTTTACGTTGCTCCCAATAGACTTTGGCGTATTTATCTCTTTGCGTTTTTTGCTCATCAGATTTTGGGTCAATAATCAACACATCGGCCTCAAATTCTATTTCCTTTTTCAGATTTTCAATAATATCTTTACGACCAAGCAAAATAGGTATAGCAATACCTTCTTCAAAAACAATTTGAGCTGCTTTCAAAACAGCCAATTGATCGCCTTCTGCAAATACTACTTGCTTAGGGTTTAAACGTGCTCTATTATGCAATAAACGAACTATTTTATTATCTGAGCCTAAACGCTCTAAGAGTGTTTCCTCGTAACGCTGCCAATCTTCTATTGGTTCTTTTGCCAAGCCACTTTCCATTGCTGCTTTTGCTACCGCAGGTGGTACAACACTTATTAAACGAGGATCAAAAGGTTTTGGAATAATATAATCTTTACCAAATGTTAATCTTGTTTCTCCATACGCAATATTAACCTGCTCAGGAACAGACTCCTTAGCCAAACTTGCCAACGCTTTTACCGCTGCCATTTTCATAGCCTCATTTATTCCTGTAGCCCTAACATCTAAGGCGCCACGAAATATAAACGGAAAGCCTAAAACATTATTAACTTGGTTAGGATGATCACTCCGTCCAGTTGCCATAATAATATCATCTCGAGTTGCAACAGCAATATCATAACGAATTTCTGGATTTGGATTAGCCATTGCAAAAACCACAGGATTCTTCGCCATAGTTTTTAACATATTTGGTGTCACAATATCTGATGTTGACAGTCCGATAAAAACATCGGCACCATCCATGGCCTCAGCTAAAGTATTAATTTTACGATGGGTTGCAAACTCAGCTTTTTGAGACGTTAAGTTCTCTCTGTTATCTCTTATAACACCTTTACTATCTAGCATTACAATATTCTCTCTTTTAGCTCCAAAAGCGATATACAACCTTGTACAAGATACTGCTGCTGCTCCCGCTCCACTTACAACGATATTAACTTCACCTATATTTTTTTCTGAAAGTTCCAATGCATTTAATAAGGCTGCTGCTGATATAATTGCTGTACCATGCTGGTCATCGTGCATTACAGGAATATCTAATTCTTCCTTTAGTCTTTTTTCTATTTCAAAGGCTTCTGGAGCTTTAATATCTTCCAGATTTATTCCTCCAAAAGTTGGTGCTATCATTTTTACCGTTTGAATAAATTCTTCAACATTCTCTGTATCAACTTCAATATCAAAAACGTCTATATCTGCAAAAATCTTAAAAAGCAACCCTTTTCCTTCCATCACTGGTTTAGAAGCTTCAGGACCTATATTACCCAACCCCAAAACTGCTGTACCGTTAGATATTACTGCTACTAAATTCCCTTTTGCTGTATATTTATAACAATTGTTTTTATCTTTTTCAATTTCTAAACATGGCTCTGCAACACCTGGAGAGTATGCCAATGACAAATCGCGTTGAGTTGCGTATTTTTTGGTCGGAACAACTTTTATTTTCCCTGGCTTTGGTTTTGCATGGTATACTAAAGCCTCTCTTCTTTTACTATCTTTACTCATTCGTCATCTAAATTTAGAGTGAATTACAAATGTAAGTGTTTTTAGTATAAAAATAATCTAGAATTAGATCCTTACTAAGTTTTGAAATATAATATTAGTAAGTGCAAATACTACTATTCTTTTAAAAATTTAATATTACGTTGTAAGCCTGAAAATTTAGTGCGCTTAACTGCCGATTTTTGAAATACTTTTTTAAATACATCTTCTGTAATTTCCTCCCAATCTTTTTTTGTCATTTCTAACAATTCAGGGTGCGGATTAAACAACGGTTCGTTATGCGGCTTAGAAAATTTATTCCATGGGCATACGTCTTGACATACATCGCAGCCAAACATCCAATGGTCGAATTGCCCTTTCATATCCATTGGAAGTTGATCTTTTAACTCTATAGTAAAATATGAAATACATTTACTGCCATCTACAACATAAGGTTCAACAATGGCCTGAGTTGGGCAAGCATCAATACAAGCTGTACAACTGCCACAATGGTCTGTCGTTACGCCATCGTATTGCAAATCTAAATCTAAAATCAACTCTGCAATAAAATAAAACGAACCAACTTGCTTTGTTAATAAATTACTATGCTTACCTATCCATCCTAACCCCGATTTTGCAGCCCAAGCTTTATCCAAAACTGGGGCAGAATCGACAAAAGCACGACCATGCACCTCTCCTATTTCCTCTTGAATAAAATGAGTTAACGCCTTAAGTTTTGTTTTTATAACATGATGATAATCGTTACCGTAAGCATACTTCGATAATTTAGGTGCCGTAACATCTTTTTGTATTTCTGATGGATAATAGTTTAGCAACAATGAAATTACGCTTTTTGATCCATCTACTAATTTAGTTGGATCTAAACGTTTATCGAAATGATTTTCCATATATTTCATTTCGCCATGACTATTATTATTAAGCCATTTTTCTAAACGAGGTGCTTCTTCTTCTAAAAACTCTGCCTTACTTATACCACAAGACAAAAAACCAAGTCGTTTAGACTCGTTTTTAATTAGTTGCGAATATTTTTCTTTATTATTAATCCCTATATATTTTAGCGAATTTCATTTCTACCCCTATTGGTTTTAATGTAATTAATGGGCTTATTTCTATGGTATCCTTTCGTGTTTGAATATTAAAGTTTTTAAGTAACGTTTGCACAGTAAGTATCATTTCAAATACAGCAAAGTTATTTCCTATGCATAATCGAGGCCCTGCTCCAAATGGCATATAATATGCTGCAGTTTCTTTTTTATTTTCTTTTTTAAAACGCTCTGGGAAAAACAACTCTGGATTATCCCAATAGGTTTTATTACGATGAATTTCATAAATAGACACCCCTATTAAAGTCCCTTTCTTTATATGGTAGTCATTAAATGTATCGTCTTCTAGCGCTACTCGATCAGTAATCCAAGCTGGAGGGTATAGCCGCATGCTTTCTTCTATACAATTTTTAATATATGGTAAACGACTAAAACTTTCCATCGTTATTATATCTTCATTAAAAGCAATAGCTTCTTCTCTAGCTTTTAATAAAGGCTTCGTATTGTTAGCTAATAAGCACAAGGTAAATGTTAAAGCATTCGCTGTTGTTTCATGCCCAGCAACGAATAGAATAAGGATTTCATCTATAAGCTGTTCATTAGTCATTTTCGAGCCATCTTCATAAGTTACATTTAAAAGCATGTCTAACAAATCATCATGAACTTCTTTTGATATTTTTCGTTTTTCAATAATTGTATTAATTATTACCCTGCTTTCTTTAACTAACTTCATATTAGTTTTAAAATCGCCTTTTAATCGATACCAAAAACGCTTATGAGGTTGTCTTATATCCTTTACTATAAAACGCTGCAAAGCTTCAACATTGTTTCGTAACTGTTGTAAGTCCTCTTTTTCTGCTGAAAAATTAAATAATGATTTGGCTATTACCTCAAAAGCCAGTACGTTCATTAAAGAATATAATGATTGAAAAGTATTTAGTGGTATTTGTTTTAGTTCTGTTTTAATAGTTTCATCTATTGTTTTTAGTAACCCTTCTATTTTCTTTTTATGAAATGCTGGTTGAATTAATCGACGTTGCTGTAACCAATACGCTCCAGAAGCCGTTAATAAGCCGTACCCTATATATTTTGACAAAAACTGGGTTTGTAATTTAGATTTCTCATACTTCTTATGTTCTTTTTGAAGTACATGCCTAGCAAAAATAGCGTCTCTAGTAAGTAAAATACGTTTGCTAAAAAATGGTTGTATAGAAAACGAATTGGATTTTGCTTTCTCAAAAAAACGATAGTGAAACGGTATGGGGTTTTTAGATACTTCAGAAGAATTCAAAAGAAATCTGAAAAAAGAAATTCTATATGGATATTTATATTTAGACATTAAAAAATAGCTGCTAATTAACTTTTATTGCTACTGGTTTATCAAAAACATTCACACCACCTTTAACACCAAAATCTATCGTAGTAACATCATAAGCTATTGATATGTTTTCGCTTTCAAAACGTTTTTTGATAAGCATAATACTATCACTCAAGGCAGTTAAATAATCTTTTTGGTGTACAAATTTGATCCAAAAACGTATTTCAAAATTGTATGTAGAGTTTCCTATTTCAGTAAAATAGAAATCAATTTCTTCACTTTTTAATAATGTTTCAATTTTATTTATCTCATCAAGAGCTACTCTTTTTACATGTTCTAAATCGTCTCCATAAGACACGCCACTCTTTAATATTACTCGGCGCTTTCCATAGACTGAAAAATTAGTAAATGTATTATTATAGATAAGCTGATTAGGAACAAAAACTTCTTGACCAGAAATTGTTTTAATTGATGTAGTAACCCACCCTATTTCTTTAATTGTACCAAATCTATTATCTATACTTACCCAATCTCCTACCTTAAAAGGGTGTTGCATATTTACTAAAAAACCTGCAAAAGCATTTGAAGCGATATCTTTAAATGCAAAACCCGCTACAATACCAATAATCCCTGCTCCTGCTAATAATTTTGTTAAAACACCTTCCAGCCCTAAAATTTCTAGTGCTAAGAAAATGCCTGATACTATAAAGAAAAAGTAAATAACAAATGAAATGATTTTAGTTATTTGAGATTGCTTTTTTAAGATTTTAGAATAGAATCGATACCCTAAAGCCTGGACTGTTTTTGCTATAAAATAAAAAGCAATAAGCACTATTAATGCCAATATTATTTTTGGTAAATAATTTACAATAGAGTGCTGCCATTTATCTATTAGTTGATTAATGCTTTTAATATCATTCATTATTATAATTCATTGGCTTTTATTTTCCTTAAAATAAACCACCTTGTGTTGGTCCTTTTAATTTACCCAAGTGCTTATAAGCTAATTCTGTGACTTCTCTTCCTCTCGGTGTTCTCATTATAAAACCTTGCTGAATTAAGAATGGTTCATACACTTCTTCAACTGTTTCTGTACTTTCGCTTACAGCAGTTGCTATAGTACTAATACCAACTGGGCCGCCTTTAAACTTATCGATAATTGTGGAAAGAATTTTATTATCCATTTCATCCAATCCATAAGCATCTACATGTAAAGCTTTAAGTGCAAATTTTGCAATCTTAATATCAATAGCTCCGTTTCCTTTTATTTGAGCAAAGTCGCGCACTCTTCGCAGTAGTGCATTTGCTATTCTTGGTGTCCCTCTACTTCTTCCTGCTATTTCAATAGCAGCTTCCATAGATATTGGGACATTTAATATGCTTGAGCTTCGTTGTATTATTGTAGTTAATAGTTCTGTACTATAATATTGTAACCTGCTTTGTATGCCAAAACGTGCACGCATAGGAGCAGTTAGTAATCCAGATCTTGTAGTCGCTCCAACTAATGTAAAAGGATTTAAGTTAATTTGAACCGTTCTTGCATTTGGCCCAGATTCAATCATAATATCTATTTTGTAATCTTCCATAGCAGAGTATAAATACTCTTCAACTATTGGGCTTAATCGATGTATTTCGTCTATAAATAAAACGTCTCTATCTTCTAAATTAGTTAGTAAACCAGCTAAATCTCCTGGCTTATCCAAAACTGGCCCTGATGTTATTTTTATTCCTACATCCAGTTCGTTGGCTAATATATTAGCTAGCGTTGTTTTTCCTAAACCTGGAGGACCATGGAACAATGTATGATCTAAAGCTTCTTCTCTTTGATTTGCGGCTTGAACAAATATTTGAAGGTTTTCTAGAACTTGATCCTGACCTGTAAAATCATTAAATGATAAAGGTCTTAAGTTTTTTTCAATATCGAATTCTTCAGGAGAAAAGTTATCGTTTGTTGGATTCAAGTTTTCATTCATAAAACAGGTGCTAAAAAAAGGCTCTATCGAACAAATATAACTAAAAAGCTGTTCAGTCTAAATATTAAACTGAACAGCTTTATGTATTCGTATTGTCTTTTTAATACTTAATTTAAGATCTTAAATTCACAACGTCTGTTTATATCGTATTCACTTTCTTCACATATATCTTCCTCCGTACACTTATTTAATGGTTGCATTTCACCATAGCCAATACTCTTCAATCGCTTTTCATCTATACCTTTACTTACTAAGTAATTTACTGTAGAAGCTGCTCTTTCTTTCGATAAATCTAAGTTAAATTGATCATGTCCGTATGCATCTGTATGTGCAGAGACTTCAACTTCCATCTCTTCATACTTCTTCATTAAATCGACTAAAACATCTAATGTTTTTGCGGCATCTTCACGAATATTAGATTTATCATAATCAAAGAAAATCTTTTTATCTAATATTATTTGTATTTCTCCCTTTATGTTCTCCTGGATACGTGCTTCTGCATCGGCATACGACTCTAACACTAGTTCTATATCGTGTTGGACTTTCCCTTTACTATCTGTTGAAAACTCGATATCAGTTGGGATATAAGCCTTACGCGTTCCTCTAACTGTATACTTAGTATTTGGGTCTATTTTAAATAAATATTTAGCATCTTTTCCTATAATGGTATCTTGTAATACCGTTCCAGACTCATCCATTAATGTTACAAGCGAGCCTACTAATAGTTCTTTACTATTCTTATCGGCCACAACCCCTTCTACCAGATACTTTGTTAATATATTTTCTTCACGAACAAAACCGTATACTCTGTCGCCTCCTGTTCTATTTGAAGACACATAACCCTTATCGTCTTTTTCTCGAATAACATATCCGAAATCATCCAAATTACTATTAACTGTATTTCCTAAATTTACTGGTTTATCAAAATTTCCGCTAACCAAATTACTCCTAAATACATCTAAGCCTCCAAATCCCATATGACCAATTGACGAAAAATAGAGTACATTATATTTACTAATGAATGGAAATTGTTCTCTATGCTTGGTATTAATATTACTTCCTAAATTCTCAGGTGCTCCATATGTACCATCATTGTTTACTGCAACTTTGTAAATATCGAAACCGCCGTAGCCTCCTTCCATATCACTAGAAAAGTATAATGTTTTTCCATCTTTACTGAGTGAAGGATGCACTGTACTGTACTGATCTGAAGTAAAAGGTAATGCAGAAATATTAGTCCATGTGCCGTTTATAAGTTCTGCTTTATATATTTTTATATGGGCAACCTTATCGTCACCTATTTTAACTCGTTTTTTTGAGGTTCTATTAAAATACATTGTTTTTTTATCATCCGAAAATGTAGCATTACTTTCATGAGAGCTTGTGTTAATAGTCTCCGAAAAAGGCTCTATATTTTCTAATGCCCCAGTTTCAGTAATAGTTCCTTTATATAAATCTAAATATGGTAAATTATCCCATGCAAATATAGGGTTACTGGTATTTCTAGATGATGCAAACACGACTTCATCCTCATCGTAAAAAGTCATTCCAAAATCACTTGTCGATTTTAAATCTTGCAATTTAGACATGTTAAAAACGTGGGGAGTTGTTTTATTGTTTTCATATACAAATTCTGAAGTGTTTATTGGTTTAGCATAATATTTACTTAACCATTTGTCTGCCTCTTCAAATTGATTAGCCCCTTTTAAAGCTTGTGCATATCTAAAATATAATTCCATATCTTCAGTATCTATAGCATCAGAATCTAAATTGGCTTTAAAATATTCTTGATATGTTTTTATAGCTTTTCCCATATCCGAATTGTAATAATAACTATCAGCTAAATTTCTAAGGACTTCTTTAGTACGGTCTGCCTTTTCATAAACAGAAGCTGCTTCCTTGTATGCCTTTAATTCAAAAAGCTTATTCGCTCTTTTTATACTTCCCTTTTGAGCCGAAGCAATTGTACTAACAAATAAAAGGCAAGTAAATATGTATATGTATTTTTTCATTTTATAAGTCTTTTAAGGTTAGAAAAATCTTGGTGAACGATCATATCCGTTATTTTTAAGGCCAAATAGATCTATGTCAAACAATACAAAAATCTCATGCGAACCTGAGCTATAATCTCCTAAATTAGAGAGTGTATAATCATATGCATAGCCTATTCTTAATTGAGGCGTAATTCTAAAATTAATTAAAGCACTTGCGGCATCATCTAATCGATACCCAACACCTGCTTCTATCTTTTCATTAAATAATGCACTTGCAGTAACATCTACAGCTAAAGGGGCACCATTAACAGCTTTTGCCATAAATGCTGGTTTTAGTTTTATTTTCCTGTTAACATCAAATACATAACCTCCTGTAAAAAAATAATGGATACTTTGTACTCCTGTTGATGCAATACCATTTTCTGTTTCTAAATGTTTTGTCGTTAACATGTTTGGCGCAGAAAGTCCTAAGTAATAATTGTCTGCATAGAAAAAAGCTCCGACTCCAACATTTGGAAATATTTTGCTTACATTTTCGTTAAAAGCAATATCTGTTGTTTGATTTCCTGATTGAAGCATAACATTATCGAAATTAGAATTAAATGCTGTAATTCCTCCTTTTAAACCTAAAGACAGTTTATGTGATTTTCCAACGGGTAATATATATGCAAAATCTGCATATATGTTATTTTCATCCACCACGTTTCCTATATTATCATTTACAAATGATATTCCTACTTGAATTTTTTCATTTATAGGTGTGTGTGCAAATAAACTCGCTGTTTTTGGAGCTCCATCTACCCCAATCCATTGCGTTCTATACAAACCTCCTATGTTTAGCATATCGTTATCTTCTGTTGCATAACCAGGGTTAATAACACTCATGTTATACATGTATTGCGTAAATTGAACATCCTGCTGTGCTTCTCCCTTAAATGTAAATAGTGCTAATCCGACTACAACAGCTATTTTATGATATATATATGAATTTTTCATGTTTCTAAATTTAGTGTTATCTTAAAATTATCTGCTTAAATAGAAATGTCCTTGTTTCGGTTTGTTAATTCCATCATTATAATTAAAAATGTAATAGTAAGCACCAACAGGAAGATCTCCAGAGCCTAATAATCGTGACTGGTTGGCTGTGCCATCAAATAGTGGAGTCGAAGCATTTCCTTTATATACAATGTTTCCGTAACGATTATATATTTCTATATCATAATTTGGGTAGAGTAATTCTAAATTATCTACTCCAAATGTATCATTAACACCATCTCCATTTGGAGAAAATCCACCTGGAATAGCTAACTCTCCACAACCTGTTAAATCTGGAGTTATAGCTAAACGTATATTACTTTCGCAACTAGAACCAGAGTCTACAAGTGCAGCATAATATGTTGTTCCTATTGCTAGGAATGTGGTTTCACTAATTACGTTTCCTCCGGTAGCGGCATCATACAAAACAATATTGTTAGCACTAGCACTGTATTCGGTAATATTTGCCAACAACTCTGCTGCTGTCGGGTCATCATTAATACATAGCTCTAAATTTGGATCTATTAATGTTGGACTGGTTCCTCCAATTACTGTAGCATCAATTTGAGCTCTATTTGAAGATTCGCAACTATTTGAACCTATTTGAACGGCATAATAGTCTTCTCCATCTATTAATGCATCAGAAGCATTTAAAGCGACTGTATCATCATTTTCCGCATACCATACAATTGTTGAACTAGCACTTACAGTAGCATTCAAGTCGGAAACCGTTGGACTATTAGATAAGCAAAACACGGGGGTTCCATTAACAATAGTTACTGCTGGAGTGTCATTGAGTGTAACTGTAGCAACGGCAGTATCATCTGTAGGACATGCTCCTGTTGCCAAAACAGTATAGGTAAAATTATATGTTCCAGGAGTTACCACTAATAAATCTAGCATGGTTCCAGAAAAACCTGCAGCGCCATCATCATTTGTAAATGTTCCAGATGCATCAGGACTGTCTGCCAATACTGTAAGTAAGTCTAACATATTATTTGTTGTATCAATATCAGAAAGACATATGGCTGGGTGGGTTGCACTAGTACCTGCATTCGGTTCGTTTGCAACAGACATAGTAACCTCGCTTGTAAAATTACCACAAGAGTTTGTTAAAAAATAAGTGTAGGTACCATCCGGATCTACTGCAGGGTCAAAAACTCCTGTATTACTTACTAAGGCTGGCACCCATGTTCCTCCTACATCTGGTGTTCCTCCAAGATATGTAAATAAATCATAGGTAGTGCCATCATTAAAATTACAAATATTTATAGTACTTGTAGGGCTAATCCCTGCATCTAAAGGCTCTTCAATAGTTATAGTAATTGTAGTTTCTACATCTGAACAAATAGTAGCAGTTACTGAATACGTAAATTGATAATTACCAACAGCAAACCCTGTTATGTCATATGTTGTTGGACTCGCAATTACTGTACCTGAAGTTCCTACACCTTCATACCAAGTACCTGTTGCATCTTGGGTACCGTCTAACCCTAAAGTTAAATCTACCGTACCAGTGTTACATGCGGTTACTGGCGAGGTTGCTAGGCCTCCAGAATTAGGCATTTGTTCAACATTTGCTATAACTTCTGTTCTGGTTGCAGATTCGCATCCTGCTAGGGTTTGCGCAGCAAAATAATTTTCGCCATCTACTAAAACTGTTGTTGTAGGTAAAGCTGCCCCACCGGTAGCGTCATCATACCATTGTATCGCGGCTCCAGTAGCGACTAAATCGGCAACTGTTGCTGGAGCACAAAATGGTTGTGGTGAGGTTGCTATTGGTGCTACAGGCTCGTTTATTGTAATAGTTACTACTGGCATATTAGGATCATCACAGCCTCCTATGGCGTCAACATTGTATGTAAAAGTATATGACGCAACTGCTAAACCATCGATAGTTAGTGTGCTTCCTGATAATTGCCCTGAAGGGGTATTATCGCTCCACACACCGGGGATATCTTCATCATCTAAATAATCAAAAAGATCTATCGTTTGTCCGGCGGTAATAGTAGCTATACAAAACTCAGAGCTTGTTCCATTTACCGTTCCTGCATTTGGAGCATCTAAAAGGGTAATAGAAATTTCTTCAGAATCGCTACAGGTTCCATTATCAATTGTATAAGTAAAAAGATAAGGGCTTCCTGATAATATAAATGAAGTAATATCTATTGGATTTGTTACCGTTGCTCCTGTTGAATCTGTCCATGTTCCACTATTATTATCTTGAGACCCATCTAAAGCACCAAACAAATCATATGGAGAGTTTGCTGCCAAATTATTTTCACAAAAAGAAGCATTAGTTGCTAATCCTGCATTTGGGTTTTGATGAATAGTAACACTTACCATTGGCATATTAGGATCATCACAAGAGCCTATGGCGTCTACATCGTATGTAAAAGTATATACTGCAGCTGCTAGACCATCTATAGTTAATATACTTCCTGATAATTGACCTGAAGGGGTATTATCGCTCCATACTCCAGGGGTATCTTCATTATCTAAATAATCGAAAAGATCTATCGTTTGGCCTGCTGTAATAGCATTGATACAAAACTCAGGGTTTGAATTAACTGTCCCTGCATTTGGAGCATCCTCAATAGTAATTGAAATTGGTTCAGAATCGTCGCAAGTTCCATTATCGATTGTATAAGTAAAAAGATAAGGACTTCCTGACAATGTAAATGAAGTAATATCTATTGGGTTGGTTACTGTTGCACCTGTTGAATCTGTCCATGTCCCACTATTATTATCTTGAGAACCGTCTAGGGCTCCAAATAAATCATACGGGGAGCTTGCTGCTAAATTGTTTTCGCAAAAAGAGTCATTAGTTGCTACTCCTGCATTAGGGTTTTGGTTAATAATTACCTGTACTGTTGTAGATTCTTCTGGGCAAGCATTAGGCGCCACATTTTGTGTGTAAGTAAAATTATACGTGCCATCTGTAAAAGCAGTTAAATCAATTGGTGAAGTAACTACAGGATCTGTACTTAAGGTCCCTTGTGTCCATTGCCCTCCAGGATCTTCATTATCTAAGAGCGTATTGAGGTCAAAACTTGAAGGTAACGAAGACATACAAAACTGTTCTGGACTTGAAGCTGCTACTGTCCCTGAAGTAAGAGCATCATCTACATTTATTGTTATTGTAGCAATTCCTTCTCCACAAGTACCGTTTGCAGGAACAGTATAGGTTAATTCATAACTCCCAATAGCCAGTGACGAGATATTTATCGTTCCTAAATGTCCATTAGTTGTTGTTAATGGTCCTGACCATGTTCCCGTAGTATCTGGAGTCCCTCCTAAATTATCGAATAAGTTAAAATCGGCCGGTGGGAGATTATTATCACAATAGTTTAAAGTATCTGAGCCTCCAGCATTTCCAGCAACATCTATTGAAACAGTAACCGCTACTGGGTCACTATTACAAAATCCAGTAATCTGAACATAATAAGTATTGCCATTTACCAAAGGGGTTGTTAAAGGTAATGCAGGAGGTATTGGATCTCCACTTCCATCTACATTATCATACCAACTAACTGAATCTGTCGTTCCTGCATTCAAATCTCCTACTGTAGGATTATCTGCATCGCAAAAAGCTTGAGGGTTTGGAGGATTTGGATCTGAAGGAGATGTAACGACTAATACTGTCCCTGTTTCTTGTTGACTCCTACAGCCTCCAGAATCTACAAAAACATTATAATAAGTAATCGCTGGAGGAATTGCATCTGTAGGATTTGCTAAAGTCGTTAAATTTATATCAGTATATACTGAAACGCTTCCTCCTGCAGGTATATAAGTCGCTAATATTCTATTAATATAGGTTTGAACGGTGGCATTATCGTTAGTACAATAATTATCATTTAAACTTGCTGCTCCTGTAGGATCCACTTGAAAATCGACAACGACTGATGCTCTAGCACCACAAGTTCCTGTAAGATCATCAGCATAATAAGTCCCTTCATATACTAACTCTCCGTCTGTATAAGCTGTTCCACCAACAGCTGCATCGTACCATCTAATACCACCTCCCATATCTGTAGCATAGGCATTTAAATCGGCAAAAGTATAGCCTGCAG
>JAHDGB010000058.1 GCA_020627885.1 Flavobacteriaceae bacterium
CTAAAATATCTACAGCAGGATTAGTAGGGCTTTCTGCAAAAATTACTTTTGTATTTGACTGAATTAAACGTTCTATAACATCTATCTCGTCTATTTTAAAATAACTGGTTTTAATATTCCATTTCGGTAAAATGTTATTAAACATTGTTTGAGTAGAACCAAAAACACTCTGTGATGAAATAATATGATCGCCCGCATTTAATAAGGCAGCAAAAGTTGAAAATACCGCAGACATCCCAGAAGCAAAAGCATAGCCCCGTTCTGCGCCTTCCATTTTACAAATTTTATTAATAAACTCAGACGTATTAGGATTAGAATAACGACTGTAAATATTGCGTTCCTTCTCATCTGCAAAAGAGGCGCGCATATCTTCAGCATCTTCAAAAACATAACTAGAAGTTAGAAATAATGGCGCTGAATGCTCTAAATATTGTGATCGATCTATTTGAGTACGAATCGCTTCTGTTTCAAAAGACAAATGTTCTAAACTCATAATCGACTAGATAGTTTAATAATGTCAGAAAATAAACCCCTTGCTGTAACTTCTTTTCCTGCTCCAGCTCCTTTAATTACTAATGGCGAATTATTATACGATTCTGAATAAATTTCAAAAACCGAATCGGCACCTTTTAATTGGCCAATAGCAGACTCTTTGTCTTCCAAAATTAATTTAACATTCAACATTTCATTTGGCACATCTAACTCTCCTATATATCTTAAAACTGTTTTTTTTGATAATTTTTGTTTTAACTCTTGAAACGGTCTATCTAATTCTTTTATCCTACTTTTAAATTCATTAAGCGTTGTATCTCCTTTTAATTGTTTTGGCACTAAAGACTCTACCTTTACATCATTATACTCTTTAGCTAAATCTAATTCTCTTGCTAAAATTAAAAGCTTCCTAGCAACATCTTTACCAGACAAATCATCTCTCGCATCTGGCTCTGTTAATCCAAATTCTTCTGCCTTTTCTAATACTTCAGAAAAAGATATATTATTATTAGAAAAAGTATTAAAAATATAACTTAGTGATCCTGAAAAAACACCTCTTACTTTATCTATTCGTTCTCCAGATTCATGCAAATTTTTAATCGTTTCGATTACAGGTAAACCTGCACCAACATTTGTTTCGTATAAAAAAGTTTTATTACACTCTTTTAATGCAGAACGAAATGCTTCATAAAAACTATAATGCAATGTATTTGCTACTTTATTTGCTGAAATAATATTGTACCCATTTTGTACGAGACGAATATAGTTTTTGACAAAATCTGCACTAGCCGTAGCATCAATAGCTATTAAATTATCCAATTTACTAGCTGTTGTATACTTTAAAATAGTGTCAATAGTATATGGTTTGGCTTCTTTATAAAAATTAGTTTTCCAGTTATTAGTCACCCCGTTCTCATTGTACAAAGCAACTTTAGAATTTGTTATTGCTACGATCTTAATTTCTATTTTTTGTTTTAAATTAAGTTGCGTTTTGGCTTTATTAATTTGATCGATTAAAACCTCGCCTACATTACCAATTCCGAACAAAATTATATTTATTGTTTTCATTTTTTTCTGCTATAGAATTAAAAATTGGGGCAATTAATTTCGATAATTGACTGTACTCTATTAAAAATGCATCATGCCCATGAATTGATTTTATTTCGTGAATAGTTACATTTTCTTTATGCAACTTCAAGTTGATATAAGTATTCCAATTGTCTTCAGTTTTAAAAAATAAATCACTATTAATTGTTATAATGTGAATGTTAGATTTTATTGTTTTTGCAACTTCAATAAAAGAACCTCTATCTCTGGTAATATCTATTGTTCTTAGTATTTGATTCATCATTTTATATGCTGAAAGTTGAAATCGTTTACTTAATGTTTTACCATGATAGCTTAACCAACTTTCTATATTAAATAATTCATCTGTATCCTTACTTCTCTGAAACTTTTGTTTTAACGATTCTGGTGTACGATACAAAGTCATTGCATGCATTCTAGCATCTTTAAGGGGTTTGGAAGAGTGTTTTAAAATCGCTTCTTGAATATAACAATTAGCTATTAACCAATCTGTAGACTTCCAATCTGTAGCGACTGGAATTAAATGCATTGATAAGTTTGGTTTTAACACCGCCATTTCCCAAGCAATTCCGCCTCCAAGTGACCCTCCTATTATCGCAAACACCTCTTGTATTTTTAATTTTTCAAGTCCTATTAAAAATAATTTTGCAATATCTCTTGCAACAAAATCTTTATAATTTTCAATTTCGAAGCCATCATAACCATTACCTGGAATATTAAAAGCTAAAACTGCAAACTTATTAGTGTTAATCGTTTTATTACTTCCAATTAATTCTCTCCACCATCCAGAAGATCCACATACATTTGAATTTCCTGTTAATGCGTGATTCACTAATACTATAGGAGCTTCAAATAAAGACATCCCAAATGTTTGATACGATAGCCTTATGTTTACTTTAGTTCCTGAAATAGTACGGTAGTCTAATATGGATATGTACTTTATATTTTTCATTGATCTTAATCTTAATTATTCCGAATTATTCCGAAACACAAAAGCACGCCTATAAAAGTCTTAAAAAAACAAAGACGTGCTAAGTGCTTCTCCTTTTCAATCTCACAATAATTAAATCCCTATATTTTATAAATTAACCTTTACATTCCTTTTAACTAATAGGAAAGCTTCTTTTAGATCGGTTTTTAAATCTTCTATGTTTTCAATTCCAACAGATAATCGAATCAAATCTTTTGTTACCCCTGTAGCTTCTTGATCTGCATCACTTAATTGCTGATGAGTGGTACTTGCTGGATGAATAATAAGCGATTTTGTATCGCCTATATTTGCTAATAATGAAAATAACTTTGTTTTGTCTGCTATAATTTTCGCAGAATTATAGCCTCCTTCTACTCCAAAAGTAACTATGCCACTTTGCCCCTTAGGCAAATACTTTTTGGCCAAATGGTTATACTTACTAGTTGCTAGCCCTGGGTAGTTTACCCAAGTAACCACTGGCTGTTCTTGCAACCATTTGGCTAATTCTAACGCATTAGTACTATGCTTTTTTATTCTTAATTCTAAAGTTTCTAATCCTTGAATAATTTGAAAAGCATTAAACGGACTTAAAGCACTTCCATAATCTCTCAATCCTTCAATTCTGACCTTAGCAATAAATGCAGCTTCTGCTAGTGTTTCACTATAAACCAAACCATGATAACCAGCAGAAGGCTGTGTAAATTCAGGAAATTTTCCATTGGTCCAATCAAAAGTTCCAGCATCTATAATTACTCCTCCTAATGCTGTACCATTACCGTTAATATATTTAGTTAATGAATGAATAACAATATTTGCCCCATGCTCTATTGGGTTTAATAAATATGGTGTAGCTACAGTATTATCTACAATTAAAGGGACCTTATAAGCTTTTGCTTCTTTAGAGATAGCCTCAATGTCTAGAACATCTAATTTCGGATTACCTAATGATTCAATAAAAAATACTCTGGTATTTTCTTGAGCTGCTTTAGTAAAGTTTTCTGCGTCTGAAGGATCAACAAATGTTGTCGTAATACCATGTCTTGGTAAAGTAACATTCAGTAAATTATAAGTTCCTCCATATAAGCTATTCGATGCCACAATATGATCACCAGCTTTCAATAATGTTAACAAACTAGTTGCTATTGCAGAAGTACCAGAAGCTGTAACTACAGCAGCTATGCCTTTTTCTAAAATTGCTAATCGCTCTTCTAATATACCATTTGTAGGATTATTAATTCGAGTATAAATATTTCCTGTCTCTGCTAAAGAAAATAAATTAGCAGCATGATCTGAATCATTAAAAACATAAGCTGTAGATTGGTAAATAGGAACCGCTCTTGTTCCTCCATTTTTAGTTGTGTTATGCCCAGCATGTAAAGCATTAGTAGCGAATTTTTGTGTGCTCATTTTTCTAGTTTTTTGAGTTAATAAAAAATTAAACCAAAAGTCAAATACCTCTTTTTAAGAGGGACTTATATAGAAAAATGTTATAAAGAAAATAACAAAAATTACAGGTCGTAAATTTTGTGTTAGTTATCTATCCAAATCTTCGATAAATGAATCGAATTTTTAAGTAGAATTTAGCACCTTCTTTATTTCTAAAGGGTTGCTAAGGCTTCGCCGGGTCTAATCCCTCCACCTTTCTTGATAACATCTCAATAAGTTATTGAACTTTGTGATTACAAATATTCAAACAGAAAAAGTTAATTTCCAAATTTTTTTTAATATATTTTATTTTTAAGTGTTTTTCACGTTCCCAAACCAGCAGCATATTTCATTTTAATAACCTGATTTACAGGAGTGTTATTTATTTTACTTTCCAACCAAGAAATAATATCCAAATACAAGAAAGCACGTCCTTCATAAGGGTCTTTTTCGTAAGTTTTCAGTTTTTTATGTAATATTTTAAATGATTTTTTCAAATCTTGGGGATAAATATCTTGTAAACCTCTAATAAATTTTATCATCTCTTTCTGTACTTCATGAAGGTCATTCATCTTTATTAAAAACTTATAGGTACTTCTCAATAATCGTTCTAAATGGTCATCTAAACCAGCCTCATAATGAGCAACCAAATTTAATACTCTAGAAAAGCAAAGTAAATCCTCTCGCATTGATAGTGTTTTATTAGTTATAATTTTATCTAAATACGCTATACTTTCTTTGTTATCTCCTATTCCAAAATGTAAACTTGCAAATTTGTAATAGAATACCATCTTATGATGAGCATCTATTTTGTTTTTATATTTCAATAATTTAATTTCTATTTCTGGAATTAGATTTATCCCTTCGTCAAAACTACCATCAATAAAATGAAGGTTTATTTTGTTAAGATTTGTATATAAAAAGGATAATGCTTCAACATTTTCATCTTTACGAAATTTCTTATCAGTAATAATTAATTCAAATTTATTTATAACTGCTTCAAACTTTGTTTTGTTTTTTAGTAAAAATAGAGATTCTAGCAAGTAATTATTACCCTTTATAAAAAATACAGGATTAAGATTAATCATATTTGGGTTATCATAAAACAAATCCACCCATTTAGAAGCATATTTATAACAATTAATAAAGTCTTGCATTAAAAAACTATACCATAAATGCGCTTTATATAACCATAATCGCTCTCTAAAGCCCATTTCTCTTATATTATATTTGGGGAGATGATTAAAAAAATAATCTTTTACTTTTTTACCATCTTCAGCATTTTTTATATAGCCAGTAGTAAGAAAAAAACCATATAACTGAAGAGATAAGTTAGACAATTTACTTGTTATTAAATTTGCAGCACTTAACTCTTTTGCCTGGACAACCAATTCATCTGCTCTTCCAGAAATACTATGAGTTATATATTGAGATTCTATAACTTTTTCTAACTCTACTATTTCATAAGCTAAATTTTTTTCTTCATTTAAAACAGCCAACTCTTTAGCTTTATCTAATATTTTAAGACTTTGTTTATATAAACCTTTATGATATAAAATTGAAGCAAAATCTAATTGTTCCCTAATTTGATAACGAATATTTTGATGAGAAGGACTGAGTTTTAAGCTAATTAAAATTTGCTTATATAAATGTGCTTTTACGTTAGCTAATTGTTGTTTTTTTACATTTGTTAGCTTTAAAATATAGCTTTCGTTATAATTATCCAACTTATCTAAGACTGTAAAAACATTTAAAAACTTAGAATCCGAATTTACCCCCAATCTTCCTACATAAAGTTTAAATTGGCGTTTTTCTGATTTGGTTAGTGACTTCACTAATAAAAACAGGTTATCTTTTTGATCTTTAGTCATAAATTTTAAAAAAAACACATTTACCTAATTATCAACATACTACATTTAAATTCTTGATTTTGGACATCGTAAAAATTTAAAAACAGTGCGAAACTAATAGATAACCAAAATATAAATTAGTAGTACAATAGAAAAATAATTCTTTAGAAATGTCAAGCAAACAAATTCAAATATTCGATACAACGCTTCGTGATGGTGAACAGGTTCCTGGATGTAAATTAGATTCAAATCAAAAAGTTATTATTGCTAAGCAACTTGATATTACTGGGGTAGATGTTATTGAAGCGGGCTTTCCTGTTTCTAGCCCAGGAGATTTCAAATCGGTAGAAGCCATATCTAAAATAGTTAAGAATGCTACAGTGTGTGGATTAACCAGAGCTGTAGAAAACGATATAAAAGTTGCGGCTGAAGCATTAAAACATGCCAAAAGACCTAGAATACATACAGGCATTGGAACTTCAGATTCTCATATAAAATTTAAATTTAATTCTGATAAAGAAAGCATAATAAAACGTGCTTTCGATGCTGTCAATTATGCTAAAAAGTTTGTTGAGGATGTCGAATTTTACGCTGAAGATGCAGGGCGAACAGACAATGATTATTTAGCTAGAGTTTGCGAATCGGCAATTAAAGCTGGGGCTACTGTTTTAAACATCCCAGATACCACAGGGTATTGCCTTCCTAATGAATACGGTGCAAAAATTAAATACCTTATGGACAATGTTAAAGGCATTGATAATGTTGTGGTGTCTTGCCATTGTCATAATGACTTAGGGCTCGCTACTGCAAACTCAATTGCTGGAGTATTAAACGGTGCTAAACAAATAGAATGTACAATAAATGGTATTGGTGAACGTGCAGGGAATACCGCACTAGAGGAAGTTGTAATGGTCTTAAAACAACATTCAAACCTCAATTTAGACACCAATATCGATACCACTAAACTATATGGTCTTAGTCAATTAGTAAGTGATAATATGGGCATTTACACGCAACCTAACAAAGCTATTGTGGGAGCTAATGCTTTTGCGCATAGTTCTGGAATTCATCAAGATGGTGTTATAAAAAATAGAGAAACCTATGAAATTATAAACCCAAAAGATGTTGGTGTTACTGAGTCTGCAATCGTACTTACTGCACGTAGTGGAAGAGCTGCATTAGCATATAGAGCTAAAAATGTAGGCTATGAGCTTACCAAATTACAGTTAGATGAGATTTATGCAAATTTTTTGGTTTTTGCAGATAGAAAAAAAGAAATTAATGATAATGATATTCATCAAATTATTGAAACCAGTAATATATATCAACAAATAATATCTGCATAATTATGAAAAGGACATTATTTGACAAAGTATGGGATGCTCATGTTGTAGATTCCATAAAAAATGGCCCTCAGGTTTTATATATTGATAAGCACTTAATTCATGAAGTAACAAGCCCACAGGCATTTAATGAATTAGAAAAGCGAAAAATTCCTATTTTCCGTCCCAATCAAATAGTTGCAACTGCAGACCATAATACACCAACACAAAATCAACATCTTCCAATTAAAGATGAATTATCAAGAAAACAACTAAAACAACTCTCCCAAAACTGCAAAAAAAATAACATTACATTGTATGAATTAGGTCATGAATATAATGGCATAGTACACGTAATGGCTCCTGAACTTGGTATTACACAACCAGGTATGACCATTGTATGTGGCGATAGCCATACTTCAACTCATGGTGCTTTTGGTTCTATTGCTTTTGGTATTGGCACCAGCCAGGTTGCTCAAGTATTTGCTAGTCAGTGTTTATTACTAAAAAAACCCAAAAGTTTACGTGTATCTGTAAACGGTACTCTAAAAAATAATGTTTTGCCTAAAGATGTTATTTTGTATATCATTTCAAAAATAGGGACCAATGCTGGTACAGGTTATTTTTGTGAATATGCTGGAGATGTATTTGAAAACATGTCTATGGAAGGCAGAATGACCATTTGTAATATGAGCATTGAAATGGGAGCTCGTGGAGGTATGATAGCTCCAGACCAAACCACTTTTAATTATGTTAAAGGAAAGGAGTTTGCTCCTAAAGGGAGGGAGTTTGAAAACAAAATAACATATTGGAAAACACTACCAACAGATGTAGGGGCTGTATTTGATAAAGAATACACCTTTGATGCAAAAGACATTGATCCCATGGTTACCTATGGAACAAACCCTGGTATGGGCGTGAAGATTTCTGAAAACATACCAGAATTAAATGATGATTCTTTTGAGAAGTCTTTGAAATATATGAACTTTAAAAAAGGGGAATCTCTTATTAATAAACCCATTAATTTTGTGTTTATAGGTAGTTGCACAAACTCTAGAATAGAAGATTTTAGAGTCGCAGCTAATTATATAAAAGGAAAACAAAAAGCCAACAATGTTACTGCTTGGTTGGTACCTGGAAGCAAAAAAGTCGAAGCTCAAATTATTAAAGAAGGCTTAAAAGATATTTTTGACGATGCTGGCTTTGAATTAAGACAACCAGGTTGTAGCGCTTGCTTAGCAATGAATGACGACAAAATACCTCAAGGAGAATACTGTGTATCAACAAGTAATAGAAATTTTGAAGGAAGACAAGGGCAAGGATCTAGAACTATTTTAGCAAGTCCTTTAGTTGCTGCTGCAACTGCTATTGAAGGTCGAATTATTGATATTACTAAACAATTAAACTAAAATGGAAAAGTTTACAACATTATATTCGAAAGCAATTCCTTTAGCTATAGAAAATATAGATACCGATCAGATTATTCCTGCACGCTTTTTAAAAGCTACAAATCGTAAGGGTTTTGGCGATAATCTATTTAGAGATTGGCGCTTTAATAAAGACGGAGTTAAAAACCCTCATTTTACTCTAAACGATCCTAAATACTCTGGGAGTATTTTAGTAGCAGGCGATAATTTTGGATGTGGATCTAGTAGAGAGCATGCAGCATGGGCATTAAGTGATTATGGTTTAAAAGTAATTGTTTCTAGTTTCTTTGCTGATATTTTTAAAGGGAATGCTTTAAATAATGGCTTATTGCCTGTTCAAGTTTCAACAGAATTTTTAAAAACATTATTATCAGAAATTACTAAAAACCCAGAAACACAATTAATAGTAAATTTAGAAAACCAGACAATTACTGTTGCTGGGACTCCATACTCAACATCATTTGAAATTGATGCTTATAAAAAAACATGTTTAATAAATGGTTATGATGATATCGATTATTTATTAAGTAAAAAAAATGCTATTAAGGCTTTTGAAAGTGCAAAAGCTTATTAATTAATATTCGTAAAAAGAAAAATATACTATAAAAATGAAATTAAATATCGCTGTTTTACCAGGGGATGGTATTGGTCCAGAAGTGACACAACAAGCCGTAAAAGTATTAAATGCAATAGCCATTGAATTTGACCATATTTTTTTGTTTAAACATGCAGAAGTAGGAGCCGTTGCCATTGACAAGAAAAACACACCATTACCTGACAGCACTTTAGAGTTATGCAAGTCTTGTGACGCCATTTTATTTGGTGCAATAGGACATCCAAAATATGATAATGATCCTAGCGCAAAAATACGACCAGAACAAGGATTATTAAAACTCCGAAAAGAACTGGGGCTATATGCAAACATAAGACCCGTTAAAGCCTACGAAACATTATTAGACAAATCACCTCTTAAAAAAGAGATTATTAAAAACACTAATATTTGTATCTATAGAGAACTTACAGGTGGTATTTATTTTGGCAAAAAACAATTAAGTAAAGATGGTAATACGGCATCAGACCTTTGTGAATATTCTCGAGTAGAAATTGAACGCATTGCTAAGCTAGCATTTAATGCTGCTAGAAATCGTAATAAAAAAGTAACGTTAGTCGATAAGGCTAATGTATTAGAAAGCTCTCGTTTGTGGCGAAAAATTGTTACAGAAATTGGTTCTGATTACCCCGATGTAGAATTAGATTTCTTATTTGTAGATAATGCTGCGATGCAACTTATTTTAAACCCAAACCAATTTGACGTTATATTAACAGAAAATATGTTTGGAGATATTATTAGTGACGAAGCAAGCGTCATTGGAGGCTCTATTGGCTTATTAGCTTCTGCCTCAATAGGCGATCGTTATTCTCTATTCGAACCTATTCATGGATCATACCCACAAGCCAAAGGAAAAGATATTGCAAACCCTATAGCTTCTATTTTAAGTGCTGCACTATTATTAGATCATTTTGAGTTATTTGAAGAAGCCAATTTAATTCGCGAAAGTGTTGAACGTGCATTAATGCTAAACATTACAACTCCAGATTTAAATGCTACTGACCTGTCGATAACAACTAACAAGGTTGGAAATTCTATAGCCGATTTTATTCGTAATCCTAAAAAATCTAACATTAACTATAATAATATGTACTTAGGGCAATCTACAATTATATAAAGAGGTTATATTTATAGGTAAAAAACGCTCATAACCCCACACCAAAATAGATTTAAAATATTTTTGGGTTATGAGCGCTCTTTTATTTGATTTATTTTCTCAAAAGAAGCAATCATTCCTTGTATTAATGAAGAACTTAAACCTTTGTGTTCCATTTCATTTAACCCTTCAATTGTACAACCCATTGGCGTCGTTACTTTATCTATCTCTTGTTCAGGATGATTTTTCGTATTTATTAATAAACTAGCAGCGCCTTCGCAGGTATGCATTGCTAATTTTTGTGCTTCATTTGCATCAAAACCTAATTGAATGGCAGCTTGAGTACTTGCTCTAATTAAACGCATCCAAAACGCAATACCACTAGCACAAACAACAGTTGCTGCTTGCATTTGTTTCTCTGGAATTACTAATGTAACTCCTAAAGTATCAAAAATATCTCTTGCTGTATTTAATTGAGAATTTTCATTACTACAAATACAAGTCATTGATTTACCAACCGCAATAGCCGTATTTGGCATTGCTCTAATAACGACATTCTTCTTTCCTAAAATAGTCTCAATTTTCTCAATAGAAACCCCAGTAATTGTAGAAATTATAATATGCCTTGGTTTCAAATGTTTGGCATTATCTATTAAAATTTCTGATAAATGATTAGGCTGAACAGCAAAAATTAAAACATCTGAATTTTCTATAGCAAGCCTATTGTTACTAGTAATAACTACAGGTTTATACGATTTTAACCTCTCTAATTCGCTAATATTACGTTTAGTTAAATATAAAGATGTTACTATGTTATTAGACAACACTCCTTTTGCTATAGATAACCCTAAATTACCTACTCCTATAATTGCTATTTTCACTCAAAAAATATTTTAATTTTTAAAAATTGAAAGTTACACCAAAAATTGAAACAAATCTGGCTTATTATTTAGGTAATCCCCATAAAAGCTATGCAACTTCATTTTTGCTATTAAAGGCTCTAAATCTTTTTTATCTTTTAATTCTAAGCCAACTACCGCTGCGCCATTTTCACGATTAGTTTTCTTAGTATATTCAAAATGTGTAATATCATCATTAGGGCCTAAAATATCTACAACAAATTCTTTTAGTGCTCCTGCTCGCTGTGGAAATTTTATAATAAAATAATGTTTTAAGTTTGCATATAACAATGCACGTTCTTTAATTTCGGCAGTACGAGTAATATCGTTATTACTTCCGCTTATAACGCATACTATATTTTTCCCTTTGATTTCCTCTTTATATTTTGATAACGCAGAAATACTTAGAGCTCCAGCAGGCTCAACTACAATTGCATCTTTATTATATAACTCTAAAATGGTCTTACAGACCTTACCTTCCGAAACAGTAATCATTGCATCAAGATTTTGCTTACATATTTCAAAATTTAACTCACCTACACGCTTAACCGCAGCACCATCTACAAATTTTTCAATATGCTTAAGTTCTATATTTTCGTTATTTCTTATAGATACTGACATTGAAGGAGCTCCTTCTGGTTCTACACCTATAATTTTAGTCGTTGGTGATAATTGTTTAAATACTGTTGATAATCCCGACGACAATCCTCCGCCGCCAACTGGAACAAACACATAATCAATTTCTTTTTCTGATTGCTTTATAATCTCTAACCCAACCGTAGCTTGCCCTTCAATTACTTTTTTATCATTAAAAGGATGAACAAATGTTTTCCCCAAGTGCTCACACTCTTGTATTGCGGCATGATATGAATCATCAAAAGTATCTCCCTTTAATACAATGTCGATATAATCTTCTCCAAAAAATTGTACTTGTTCTACTTTTTGCTTAGGCGTTGGTAATGGCATATAAATAGTGCCTTTTATTTTTAGTAGTTTACACGATAAAGCAACACCTTGAGCATGATTCCCTGCACTGGCACATACAATCCCTTTTTCTGTTTCTATATTAGAAAGAAATGACATCTTATTATATGCTCCACGTATTTTATACGAACGGACTTGTTGTAAATCTTCTCTTTTAAAAAACAAGTTACATTCATATCGTTTAGAATACTGATGATTATACATTAAAGGCGTTACAGACGCAACACCTTCCAAATTGGAAGCTGCATTTTTTACAGCTTCCAATGTTGGAAAATAAATAGTCTTTACTTCCATAATACTTTCTTATAGATAGGAAATATTAAGCAAATACAGAGTCTTCAACCTCTACATTAGTTTTAATCGTTTTCATTGCCGTCATTGCTCCTCTTAACTTTTTCCCGATTGTTTCAATGGGATGATTTCTAATCGCATCATTTACTTCTATTAGTTTTAAATTGTCAACAGCATTAGTTGTTGAAAATGGTTTCCCTATACAATTTAATGTAACATTTTCCATAAAACTTTCTAATAGAGGTTTACAAGCATGATCAAATAAATAACACCCATACTCTGCAGTATCTGAGATTACTCTATTCATTTCAAACAGCTTCTTCCTTGCAATTGTATTCGCTATTAAAGGCAATTCATGAAGTGATTCATAATATGCAGAATCTTCAATAATACCAGCACTTACCATTGTTTCGAAAGCCAATTCTACTCCAGATTTCACAAAAGCAACTAATAATACACCATTATCAAAATATTCTTGTTCCGATATATGCTCTGGCATTAATGCTGTTTTTTCAAAAGCTGTTTCACCTGTTTCTGCTCTCCATTTCAACAAATTAATGTCGTCATTAGACCAATCTTCCATCATTGTTTTAGAGAAATGTCCAGAAAGAACATCATCCATATGTTTTTCAAATAATGGTTTCATTATATCTTTCAATTCTTCAGACAATTCATAAGCTTTAATTTTTGCTGGATTAGAAAGCCTGTCCATCATATTTGTAATTCCACCATGCTTTAAGGCTTCTGTGATAGTTTCCCATCCATACTGAATTAATTTTGCGGCATACCTAGAATCAATTCCTTCATTTACCATTTTATTAAAAGATAAAATAGCTCCAGTTTGTAGCAAACCACAAAGTATAGTTTGTTCACCCATTAAATCACTTTTTACTTCAGCAACAAACGAAGATTCTAAAACTCCTGCCTTATGCCCTCCTGTAGCAACGGCATAAGCTTTTGCTTGTTGCCATCCTTTATTTTCGGGGTCATTTTCTGGGTGAACTGCTATGAGTGTAGGTACTCCAAAACCTCGTTTATATTCTTCACGAACTTCAGTTCCTGGGCATTTTGGTGCCACCATAATTACAGTAATATCCTCTCTTACCTGCATGCCTTCTTCTACAATATTAAACCCATGAGAATAACTTAATGTCGCCCCTTTCTTCATTAAAGGCATTATTGTACTTACAACATTAGTATGCTGTTTATCTGGAGTTAAGTTAATTACTAAATCTGCTGTAGGAATTAAATCCTCATAGCTACCTACACTAAACCCATTAGATGTTGCATTTTTGTATGAAGTACGTTGCTCATCTATTGCTGCTTGTCTTAAAGTATAAGAAATATCTAATCCCGAATCTCTCATATTTAACCCTTGGTTTAATCCTTGAGCTCCACAGCCTACAATTACTATTTTTTTATTTTTAAGCGCAGTTATGCCATCCCCAAATTCTGAGGCATCCATAAAGCGACATTTTCCTAATTGTTCTAATTGATTTCTTAATGATAGTGTGTTAAAATAATTTGCCATTTTTATATGTTTTTTTTAGTTAAATGCGGCTAACATTTGTGATATTTCCATTCGCTCTTTAGTAACTGCAATACGCCCGGAGCAAGTAAATTGCAATATTCCGAAAGGACTTAATTCTTTATGTAATAATTCTATTTCTCGTCTTTTACCAGATTTTTCAAGAACAAAAAACTCTTTGTTTACAGTAACAATTCTTGAATTGCTTT
>JAHDGB010000059.1 GCA_020627885.1 Flavobacteriaceae bacterium
CTGAAGTTATTTATTTTGCCATTTCCCGCCCAGCTCATGTTAATATTGCTGATGTTTTAATGTTCTGTACTGCCCAAGCAAGTTCAACTATTGTAAAAAAAGAAAGCTAACAAAACTTAAATTAAGAACTCTAAAAACCGGTAATAAAAATATATAGTGATAAATAAGCGCCTTCTTATAAAAAATCTTTTAGCTCATAATGATGAGAATAGTTTTTATGATAAAAAACTTAGGGTCGATATTGGTCAAAAAGAAGGCAAAGCAAAATTTTTAAAACATATCTGTGCATTATCAAATTCTAACCCTAAAAACAACTCTTTTATTGTTATTGGAGTAGAAGATGAGGATAATAAAATTATAGGTGTCGATTTTTTTGACGATAGTAAAATTCAAAACCTCATCAATGCTTACCTCACAAATCCACCAATTGTACAATACGAAAACATCCCTTTCCCACATTTACCAGATAATAAAGTTGTAGGGTTAGTAACTATCAGAGCAGGAAAAGGGCTTACTTCATTAAGAAAAAATATATGGAAGTACTATGGTGGCTCTGTATTTTTTAGAGACGGTAGCATAAGTATGCCTAAAGTTTTTGATATAGAAATAAAAGATGTTAATTCTAAAATTGTTCATGCCATTGAAAGCCATGCCCAAAACAATATTGAATATACTTTAGATGGGGTTTTCGATTTTATGGCAAAAAGAAAAGATTATAATCCGCAATACAAAGTTTTTAAAGAATACTTTGTCGTGTGTTGGTCTGGTCAAGAAAAAATTGTAGACCATGAAACTTTTTTCTCTCGAGTAGATATTGAACTAATAAACGAACAAGTTCGTTTATTTTTTTCAATATTTGATGAAGTTTCCATTTCTTTTGATGATAATAGCTTTAAAATTATAGAATACGTTTCCTTGGGGTTTCAAGATACTTTTAACTATTATCCCCTTGAAGAAACGATTATTCATTTTCAAGACAATGCGAGTTATACTATAGACTCAACATTAGTTTTTGAAGCTCCTGAGTTTGACAAAAAAGTATTACATCACATTTATAATAATAATAACTCTATTTTAGAAAAACTAAAAAAGAATATTCCTCTTTCTCAAAACGAAGAAAAAGACTTACAACATTTGCCTGAAATGTATTTATTATGTTATCTCAATTTATTTCATGAGGCTATAGATAAATTGCATGAAGCCAAACCTTATTTAAAAGAAAACTACGAAGCTATTTATAATAAATACAAAGAGTCTGTACGAATACTAAGGAAAATAAAGTATAGCTAAACTTTTAACTTTTTTACTAGAAACACATATCTATTTTATAACGCATAAAAAAACCGTTTTTTAAAACGGTTTTTTTATGCGTTATAAGTGGAGTTCTATTTCCCACCATCTAAAGAGTCTTGCCAAGTTTTTAACTTTTGCCATTTCCCTTCACTAGCTAATTTTGCTTGTTCTGGCCAAGTTCCTGGTTTATGTATCTCATAGCGTTTACCTCCACTATTTAGAACTTCTTGACATTTCTCTACACTAGTACTTCCTAATGCAGCCCATGTTTTAATATCAAAATTGTGAAATAACTGCTCAATTTTTGGACCAATTCCTTCTACAACTTTGAGATCGTCTTGTTTTATTGTTTTTCCAAAAGCTGCTTTTGCGGCAGCGCCATCAAAAGCAACACCTGTAGCAGCTCCAGCTGCAAAAGATGAAGCTATTCCTGAAGATGCTGAAGCCGCACTTTTACTTACTGCGTTTTTAGCATTAAGCAAATCGGCTTCTAATTGTCTTCTAGTCGATTTGCAATCTGCCAAATCAGTTTCTAATTTAGACCTACCTGCTTTACAAGCTTCAAGATCGGCTTCCAATTTAGAGATTCTATTCTTGTAAATATTTTCATCTTCATCTGTATTTTTAGATCCTCCTAAAAGTTTTCCTAGTAAATAACCTAAGATTGCACTAATTAGCCCTACTAATATTGGGATTAACCAGCAAGGAATATTTATAGCTAATAATAAATTCATAATTTTTATATTTTTTTGTTAGTTAATGGTTACTACTACTCTCCTATTTTTTGCCTTACCATCTTCGGTTGCGTTATCTGCAATTGGTTGATCAGGCCCTTTAGAAGAGGTTCTTATTTTATTTGAATTAATACCGTTTCGAATTAAATAATTTTTAGCAAATTCAGCTCTCTTTTTTCCTAGCCTCATATTGCTCTCGCGACTTGAAGTATTATCTGTATGGCCAACAACATTTGTTATAGCATTATCGGCTTTATCCATATATCGCGAAATTTTTGAAACTTTCTCTCTTTGAGCAGCTGTAAGGTTTATTGAAGATTGTGCGGTATCAAAATATAACACTAACGGATCGGCCTTTATTCCAGCTCTTAAAGTTGCTAAATCACCCTCAGAATTAGTGACTCCTGTTTCTATGCTATATTTTGCTGGGCCGTAATAAATATTGTCTGTGTCTGGGACAATACTATCATTTAACTCGCCATATGTATTAAATCGCTTAGAAGAAAGACCTAAAGAAACAAGGTAATTTTTAATGGCATTAGCTCGTGCTAATCCTAAATTTGGAAATGCAGAATTGTTAGTTTCATTACTTGTATAAAACCCTGTAATATCAACAGATTTATTAGGATTGTCTTTAATATATGTAGTTAATCTACCTATTTCTTTATATAGACGCTCATTTATTGGCTCTAAAATTTTATAATTAGATGCTTTAAAATTAAAGTTGTCATGCGCTTTAAAAGCCAAACTGCTAGAAGAATCTACAATTGAAAAGGCATTTTTTGTGGTGGATTTCACCTCTGGTTCTGCTACTACCTTCTCTACTTCATCTTCATTTTTTACTACACCATAATCGTAATTACAGCATAAGTAATAATAAAGAATGGTACCGAGAATAATAGTAAGCAAAATCCCAAATAGATAACCGGTTTTTTTGCTCATTATAGTTTTTGTTTAGTGTTAATGTCTTCAAGTTATTAAATTTTGTACGAAGCATTAACCCTTTCCTTGAGAAAATAGAATAATTTTTGTTCAAAATCGACAATAAGCATATTTAATCGATTAAGTGTTTTTATCGATTTTCACAAATTTAAGATCAGAAAACAAAAAAACCATAGCAAATACTATGGTTTATTGATAATAAGCGTATTAATTTTTATAAATCAAACTTAATGCCTTGTGCTAAGGGTAAATCAGTTGTATAGTTAATTGTATTAGTTTGGCGCCTCATATAGACTTTCCATGCATCCGATCCAGATTCTCTTCCACCACCGGTATCTTTTTCACCACCAAATGCACCTCCAATTTCTGCTCCAGAAGTTCCTATATTAACGTTTGCAATTCCACAATCTGACCCAGCAACAGATAAAAAACGTTCTGCTTCTCTTAAATTATTGGTCATGATAGCTGACGATAATCCTTGTGCTACTTCATTTTGAATTGCTATTGCGTTTTCTACATCGCCAGAATATTTTAATAAGTATAATACTGGTGCAAAAGTTTCATGCTGCACAATTTCAAACCCAGGTTTTGCTTCAGCAATTGCTGGTTTTACATAGCATCCGCTTTCATAACCTTCGCCTGAACACACCCCACCTTCAACGACAATGTTACCGCCTTCTACTACTACTTTTTCTAAAGCTGCATTATACATATTAACAGCATCTTTATCAATTAGTGGGCCTACATGATTATTTTCATCTAAAGGATTACCTATGCGTAATTGACCATAAGCTTTTACAACAGCATCTTTTACTTTGTCATAAATACTATCATGAATAATTAAACGACGTGTAGATGTGCAACGTTGCCCTGCAGTTCCTACTGCCCCAAATACTGCTCCTATTACTGTCATTTTAATATCGGCATCTGGTGTTACAATAATTGCATTGTTACCTCCTAATTCTAATAACGATTTCCCTAAGCGTTTTGCAACTTCTTGAGCAACAATTTTCCCCATTCTTGTAGACCCAGTTGCAGATACTAATGGCACACGAACATCTTTAGTCATCATTTCTCCTACTTTATAATCGCCATTAATAAGATTACAAATGCCTTCAGGTAGTCCATTTTCTTTAAAAACCTCAGCTGCTATATTCTGGCAAGCTACACCACAAATTGGTGTTTTTTCACTCGGCTTCCAAACGCAAACATCACCACAAATCCATGCTAAAGCAGTATTCCAAGCCCAAACAGCTACTGGAAAATTAAATGCCGAAATAATACCAACAACTCCTAGTGGGTGATATTGCTCATACATTCTATGTCCAGGGCGTTCTGAATGCATGGTTAACCCATGAAGTTGCCTAGATAGCCCTACTGCAAAATCACAAATATCAATCATCTCTTGAACTTCCCCCAAGCCTTCTTGGTAAGATTTTCCCATTTCATAAGATACCAACTTACCTAGTGCTTCTTTCTTTTCTCTAAGCTTTTCACCAAACTGTCTCACCACCTCACCTCTTTGTGGTGCAGGAGTTGTTCTCCATGTTTTAAATGCTGAAGTTGCTGCTGTCATTACCTTATCATAATCGGCAGCCGTTGTCGCCTTTACTTTTCCTATTAATTTTCCATCTACAGGAGAAAACGACTCTATTATTTCTCCATTAGAAAAATGATTAGACCCTGTAGAGGTCCCCTCATTTATAGCCTTAATACCTAACTGTTCTAGGGCTTCTCTTATTCCGAAATCGGATAATACTTCTGCCATATGTATTTTTTTTTATGTTTATTTTTATTAAACCGCAAGATACTAATTATATGTCTTGTTTTAATAGTTGATTCTTTTATAATTATGCATTTTAAACGAATACCTCTCCTTTTTAAACAAATACTATTTTTTATTAATCGAATAGTAAACTATATCTGGTTATCTCATTTTCTTTATTTAGTTTTATAGTAAACGCAATACAAAAGAACAGATGACATTTAAACCCTTTTTAGCCCTATCCCTCCTTTTTTTTCTAACAACTTCTTGTAAAAAGACTGTAACAGAAACTGACAACCTATTTGAATATAGAGATTATGTAAGCTATACAACCTCTGGACGTGTTTCAATTACTAAAGACATTCAAATCAATTTATCTAAAGAAGTAGAGGCTTGGGAAATAGGAAAAGAGGTTTCGAAGAGTATTTTTAATATAAAGCCTCACGTAGAAGGACAATTAGTTGCCAAAAACAAACAAGCTCTTGCTTTTGTGCCCGATGAGTATTTAGACCCAGATACAGAATATACTGTAACATTAAAACTAGGTGCCATCTATAATAATATTCCCAAAGAATTTAACACCTACACATTTCAATTTAAAACCATAGAACCAAATTTTAATATTATAACAAACGAATTGCAATCGCATAATAAAGAATGGCAATATTTACTAGGTGTTGTTCGTGCATCAGATGTTATTTCTTTAGCAAAAGCAAAACAATTGGTTGAAGCTACACAAGACAAAAAAAAATTAAATATAGTTTGGGAGGAAAAAAATGAACCGTCTACTTTTTTTGAGTTTACAATAGATAGTATTAAACGTAAGGTCGATGACTCTAATATTTTAGTAAAATGGAATGGAAAAACAATTAATGCTAATAATTCTGGAGAAAATACAGTTCTAATTCCTGGTAAAAATAATTTTACCATTACAAAAGTAGATGTCATACAAAGTCCTGAGCAATATTTATCTATTAATTTTTCAGACCCTTTAAAAAAACAACAAAATTTTGATGGGTTAGTTACTATTCAGAATATAAAAAATCCCAAATATATTGTAAATGGCAATGTACTTAAAGTCTATCCAAACACTAAAATTACTGGGAATATAAAAGTTGATGTTTTTCAGGGCATAAAAAATACTGATGGCTATAAACTAAAAACACCTTTTTCTCAAACACTGTCTTTCGAATCTATAAAACCGCAAGTGCGCTTAATAAATAGTGGTGTTATTTTACCAAACTCTCAAGAACTTAAATTTAATTTTGAGGCTGTAAATTTGAGTGCTGTCGATGTTCGCATTATTAAAGTTTATGAGGATAACATCCTTCAGTTTTTACAAAATAATGACCTGTATAGCAATAACCCAAATGCAATACGACAAGTAGGAAGACGTATTGCTAAAAAAACAATACCACTTCAAGAAAAGAATACTCAAAACACAGATCAATGGAAAACCTACAGCATCGATTTATCTCATTTTTTTACCGCAGATAAAGGCGCCATATATAGAGTAGAATTAAACTATAAAAAAGACTATTCTTTATACAACTGCAATAGCAATCAAAACATTACAAATTCTGAAAATAATAAAGAATATTACGAAGAGGACAATTATAATGATGATTATTTAACATCAGAAACTGAAGACGAAGATTTACGTGAAGAACAATATTGGGATAACTTAACTTATAATTATAGAAGCAACAATTACAGGTGGAGAGATCGTAAAAACCCATGTAAAAACTCATATTACAATCGCAACAAAACTGTTTATCAGAACCTTTTAGCCTCTAACCTAGGCGTTATTGCAAAAAAAGGAGCCAACAGAGATTATTATTTTGCTGTAACCAACATACTAACCACCGAAGTAGAAGCAAATGCTAATATTACACTATATAATTACCAAAAACAAAAAATACTAAGCACCAAAACTGATACAGATGGTTTAGCAAAAATAAAAACTAAAGAACATGCTTCTTTTGCTATTATTTCTAAAAATGATAACACGACTTATATTAAATTAAAAGATGGTAATTCTTTATCATTAAGCAAATTCGATGTCTCTGGCCAACGCTTACAACGCGGTCTTAAAGGCTACATTTACGGTGAACGAGGTGTTTGGCGACCAGGAGACTCTTTACACTTAACATTTATGCTTAATGATGCTGCTAATAAGTTACCTAAAGGACACCCTGTTAAATTAGAAATTACAGATCCTAACGGAAAATTAGCATATAAGAAAATAACAAGTAGTCATCTTGATCATTTTTATAAATTTACTGTGCCAACAGCAATAGAAGACAAAACTGGTAACTGGAATGCTAAAATAAGTGTTGGTGGCGCCTCTTTTTATAAAGCACTAAAAATTGAAACCGTAAAACCAAATCGCTTAAAAATTAAAATAGATTTTGATCAAGACATTCTTTCCAGTACAAAACCATTAAATGGAACACTTGATGTAAAATGGTTACATGGTGCCCCAGCAAAAAATATAAAAGCAGAAATAAAAGCGAAATTCAATAACGATTATTCAGGGTTTAAAAATTATCCTAATTATACCTTTAAAGACCCTTCGAAGACCTTCTCTGGAAAGGAAATGATATTATTTGAAGGAAATGTAGATGAAAATGGTATTTCAAAAATTGTTAATGACTTAAAAATTGGTCGCTCTGCACCTGGAATGTTAAATGCACAATTTTTAGTCCGTGCATTCGAAAATGGTGGTGATTTTTCTATGGATGCTTTTAACATGAAATATGCTCCTTACAAATCATTTGTTGGTCTTAAATCTCCTAAGAGTAGGGCTTACGGTTCATATTACACAGACGAAAACCAAAGCTTTGATATTGTGGTGGTAGACGATCAAGGAAAACCCATTAAGCGCAATAATTTAGAAGTAAAAGTATATAAAGTAGAATGGCGTTGGTGGTGGAACTCGTCTTACGATGATCTTTCAAAATACACCTCAGGTACCTATCATAAACCGTTTTTAAATACTAAAATAAACACAAATGCTTCTGGTAAAGCAAGTTTTAATATTAATGTTCCTGATAATGTTGGAGGACGTTATCTTATTAGAGTATATGATCCCGTAAGTGGCCATGCCACAGGACGTACTGCGTATTTCTATAAAAATTGGTGGCGCAAACAACCAACTGGAGATAAGGAAGCGGCAAAAATGTTAGTCTTTTCTTCAGATAAAGAAAATTATAATGTAGGTGAAACAGCAAAAATTACTTTTCCTTCTGGTACGGAAGGAAGGGCACTAATAAGTATCGAAAATGGCAACGAAGTTATTGAACACAAATGGATAAAAACAGCAAAAGGGGAAACTACTGTAGATCTTCCTATTTCTGAAAGCATGGCTCCTAATGTGTTTATTAATATTTCTTTATTACAACCGCACGCCTCAACGGCTAATGATTTACCATTACGATTATACGGTATAATACCATTGTTAGTTGAAGATCCTAATACTAAATTAGAACCAGAGCTTAAAATGCCTTCCGTTTTAAAACCAGAACAAAAATTTGATGTTGTAGTCTCAGAAAAAAACAACAAGCCAATGACTTATACTATAGCAATGGTAGAAGAAGGACTATTAGACCTTACACGATTTAAAACCCCTAACGCATGGGCTAAATTTTATGCCCGTGAGGCCTTAGGTGTAAAAACATGGGATGTTTTTGATGATGTTATTGGTGCATACAACGGAAGTATCGATCAAATCTTTGCTATTGGTGGAGATGGAAGTATTAATAAAGGAAAAAACAAAAAAGCCAATCGCTTTAAACCAGTCGTTAAATTTTTAGGTCCTTTTAAATTAGAAAATGGACAACAAAAAACACATACTATAAAAATGCCTAATTATATTGGAGCGGTTCGTACCATGGTAGTTGCTGGTAATAATACTACTGAAGCCTATGGAAGTACAGACAAATCTGTAGCAGTAAAAAAGCCATTAATGGCTTTGGCCACTGTTCCTAGAAAGTTAAGCCCTGGAGAAAAAGTAACCTTACCTGTAACCATTTTTGCAATGGAACCTAAGGTTAAAAACGTAACTGTAAAACTTAATTTGAGTGATGGTATTTCAATTATTGGCCCGCAAACCAAAGTCCTTTCGTTTGCAAAACCAGATGAGAAAATGGCTTATTTTGAATTAGACGTTAGTAAAGCAAATGGTATTAATACCATTGAAGTTATTGCAACAGGAAATGGCGAAAAGTCGATTTATAAAGTAGAATTAGATGTGGTAAACCCAAACCCTATTAGCTCTAATGTAATTGATAAAACCATTACTCCAAATACAGAAGAAGCATTAACGTTTTCAACATTTGGTGTGCCAGGAACGAATAGCGCTACAATAGAGTTTTCTACTTTACCGCCTATGGATTTCTCTCGTCGTTTACAATATTTAGTAAGATACCCTCATGGTTGTGTAGAACAAACCACATCGAGCGTATTTCCTCAGCTCTATTTAACCGATATTTTTGATTTGCCACATAAGAAAAAGCAGCAAATACAAACCAATATAGAAAACGGCATTAAACGCTTAGGATTCTTTCAAAGACCTAATGGAGGTATGAGCTACTGGATGGGAGAAAACAATGCGAATGATTGGGGAACAAGCTATTCGGGTCATTTTATGATTGAAGCTGAAAAGAAAGGTTTTGTGCTTCCATTAACCTTTAAAAGTAATTGGATAAAGTACCAAAAACAAGCGGCTCAAAACTGGCGCCCAAGCTATAAGAACTACCATTCTGATTTAGCCCAAGCTTATCGATTATATACTCTAGCATTAGCAGGAAGCCCAGATTTAGCTGCAATGAATAGACTACGTGAATTTCGTGAAATTTCTAATGAAGCAAAATGGCGATTGGCAGCAGCATATGCCTTAGCTGGGCAAACTGAAGCCAGTAACAAAGTAGCAAGTACAGCGAATATAGAATTTAAATCTCCAAAATCAAATTATTATACCTACGGCTCTTTAGATAGAAATAGAGCAATGGCTTTAGAAACCATGGTAATTACTAAAGACAATCGTGTGCGAAGTATTGCAGAAACTATTGCTAAAGACCTTTCTAACAGCAATCGTTGGATGAGTACTCAAACCACAGCTTATAGCTTATTAGCCATGGCGAAAATGGTAAAAGCAAATGGAGGAAAAGCAATAGATTTAAGCTTAACTAGCAATGGAAAAACACAAAAAATTAAGACTAGTAATGCCATTGCCCAACGCGATTTATCAATTGCAGATGGCGATAATACAATCCTTATTAAAAACTATAAGAATAATGTGGTTTATGCTCGTGTTCTAAACTCAGGAAAACTCCCTTTGGGCAATGAGCTAATTGAACAGCGTGGTTTAAGTGCTAGTGTTATTTATAAAGATTTAAAAGGAAATAAAATAGATATAACTAACCTTCAACAGGGTCAAGATTTTGTTGCTACAGTTAGTATAAGCAACCTAAAAAATAATCGTGTAAAAGATGTGGCATTAACTCAAATCTTTCCTTCGGGTTGGGAGATAATAAATACTCGTTTTACAGCATTTGGAAATGCAACCACTAACCAAGCACGGTTTACCGACATTCGCGATGATCGCGTTCATTTTTATTTCGATTTAGATAAAAGTGGAAAATACAGTTCTAAAACATTTAATGTCATGCTAAATGCAGCCTATTTAGGCCGTTATTATCTTCCTGGAATACAATCTGAAGCCATGTACGACAATGAATATTTAGTAAGAACCAAAGGAAAATGGGTTACAGTTGAAAAATAAACAAGCATGAAAAAAGATTTTAAACCCTATTACGCAGTAATATTTACCTCAATAAGAACAGATGGCGACAACGGATATGCTAAAATGGCCAATCTTATGGAAACATTAGCTAAAAAACAAAAAGGCTATATACGTATAGATAGTGCTAGAGATAAAGTTGGAATAACGGTTAGCTATTGGAAAACCTTAGACTCAATATCTAATTGGAAACAACAAAGTGATCACTTAATAGCGCAACAGTTAGGTATAAAAAAATGGTACGAATGGTACAATGTTAGAATTTGCAAGGTAGAACGGGAGTACGAATTTCAGCAACAGTAGAAACCTTAAGTGAGAGTATTAGAAAATTTAAAACAAATAAAAAACGGAAGCCTTTTTTAAAGGGAGGATATGAAAATAATAAACGCTATAAAACGTCATAAAACAAAATCTGCTATTATAGCATTGTTATTGCTAGCATATTACTTTTGTATTCCTAAAACATTGTTTAAAGACCCTACTGCTACTGTTATAGTAAGTAAAAATAATGAATTATTAGGTGCTCAAATTGCAAAAGACGGGCAATGGCGATTTCCAGAAAATAATAATATTCCTGAAAAATTTAAAACCTGTATTATTCAGTTTGAGGATGAGTATTTTTATGAGCACCCAGGCTTTAACCCTATATCTATTTTTAAAGCCTTAAAAGATAATATCAATTCTGGAAAGATAAAAAGAGGAGGAAGCACTATTACACAACAAATAATACGACTGGCAAGAAAAGGAAAACCACGAACTTACATAGAAAAGTTTAAAGAGCTTATTTTGGCAACACGATTAGAGTTTAAATACAGTAAGGAAAAGATTTTATCATTATATGTAAATCATGCCCCTTTTGGAGGGAATGTTGTGGGGCTCGATGCTGCTTCATGGCGCTATTTTAATAGAAGTTCTCAAGAACTATCTTGGGCAGAAAATGCCACCTTAGCTGTTTTACCTAATGCGCCTAGTTTAATTTATCCTGGAAAAAATCAACAACGTCTTTTAAATAAAAGAAACCGTTTATTAAAAAAATTATTAGAAAAAAAAATTATAGACACGCTAACCTATGATTTGTCAATTGTAGAAAGTTTACCCAAAAAACCTTACCCACTCCCTCAAGTTGCCCCACATTTATTACAACGTATTTCTAAAACTCACAAAGGGAAAAATATTCGTACAACAATTAATAAACGCTATCAAAAACAAGCCAATACTATTGTAAAAAACCATTATGCGCATTTAAAAGAAAATAAGATTTATAATATTTCTGTATTAGTCTTAGATGTTAATACGAGAGAGGTTTTAACCTACATTGGAAACTCTCCGACAGACAAAGCGCATCAAAAAGATGTTGATATTATTAATAAAGGCAGGAGTACTGGAAGTATTCTTAAGCCATTTTTATATACCGCTATTTTAGATGCGGGTGAAATACTTCCCAATACATTAATTGCAGATGTACCAACTCAATTTGGAAGTTATTCTCCAGAAAATTATTACAAAGAGTTCGATGGGGCAGTACCGGCAAAGCTTGCATTATCAAGATCGTTAAATGTACCATCAGTTAGGCTCCTTCAAGAATTTGGTTTAGATCGGTTTTATCATTGTTTAAAAGACTTAAAAATTAAAGACCTAAAATATAATGCCGATCATTATGGCTTATCACTCATCCTTGGTGGGGCAGAAAGTAGCCTATGGGATTTATGCAAAAATTACGCGAATTTTTCTTCTACTTTAAATCATTTTAACGAAACGTCTAGCGAATATTTTTCTAATGAATTTCAAGAACCTACATATTTTGATTCTGAAGTGATAGATTTTGGAAAAAAATCTTTAGAAAAAAATATTTTTAATGCCGCATCTATTTATTTAACCTATGAGAGTTTAAAAGAAGTAAATCGTCCTAAACATGACGAAAATTGGGAATTTTACGACGACTCTAAACAAATTGCTTGGAAAACAGGAACGAGTTATGGTTTTAGAGATGCTTGGGCCATAGGAACTACAAAAAGCTATGTTGTTGGTGTTTGGGTAGGTAATGCAGATGGAGAAGGAAGGCCTGGTTTAGTCGGTGTTGAAGCGGCTGCCCCTATTCTTTTTAATGTATTCGATATTCTACCCAATAGCGAGTGGTTTTCAAAACCTTTTGATGAAATGCAAGAAGTCGAAATTTGTAGTAAAAGCGGCTATAGAGCGAACAGTTTTTGTACAGAAAAAAAAATTGAGTTTATTCAAACTAGCGGACTAAAAACCGAACCATGTCCTTATCATATCCTTATACATTTGGACACTACCGAGAGCTTTCAAGTAAATTCTTCTTGCGAGGACCTTAATAACATTACCCACAAGCCTTGGTTTGCCTTGCCTCCTCTAATGGAATATTATTACAAATCGAAAAACCCGTTTTACAAATCATTACCTCCTTTTAAAAATAACTGTCTTGGCGAAAACGATATGCAAATGGAATTTATATATCCCAAAAAAGAAGCTGTGATTTTTTTACCAAAAGATTTTAATGAAATAAAAAATGAGTTAGTTTTAAAAGTGGCACACTCTAAGCCAGAAGCTACCATATTCTGGTATCTGGATAAAACCTATTTAGGCAGCACAAGAGATTTACATGATATTGCTATTATCCCAAAAGTAGGTAAACATTTAATTACTATAGTAGACGAATTTGGAAATGAAAATAAGCAACAAATTATAATTAGTAATTAAGATAAATTTATATTATTTATTTTTCAATAACGTGCATAAATTATAACCAACTGAAAATAGGGTTTGAGCTTTAGGTTTTAGGCTAGTAGAATTTATCTCTTTTTTACTTAATTGTTTTTCACTTATCTTAATTTATATCCTTTTCCTGCCCACCAAGGATGGATTTCAATTTTCAATCGACCTGCTTTTACCATAGGATCAGAGTTTGCTAAACTATCAGCTAACTTTATGTTTGGTACATTATAAATTGTAACCCCTCTTATATCTCCATCGTTACCTATTGGTCCAGATATATCTGCAAAACCTAAATCGTACATTTTTCCTAAATGGGCTCTATGTGCCTTTTGCAAAGATTCACTTTCTTCTTTATTCTGTGGTGACCGATTATCCCCTTTTTTTAAAAACGCTATAAAATATTGCTGCATAATTACAGTATCTTTTGTTTTTTCATCGACATAATCAAATGTTTTGAAACCGTCTGACTTTAATTTTTCAAGAATCGCTTTACTCGTATTAGAGGTCTTTGATAAATTCTTGTTTTTTTCAATCGTTTTGCATGAAAAAATGGTTGCTATCAACAACATCAAGAGTATTCCTTTCTTTATTATTTCCATAATTTATATGGTATTTTACTTAATTCTGAATTATAATATCTAATATTTCCTGTAACCTCATTACCAAGCCAATCTGGCTTCATAAAATACTCGTTTTCTCTATTTAGTTCGACTTCCGCAATAACTAAACCTTCATTATCTCCAAAAAACTCATCAACTTCAAAAACATGACTTCCTACTTTTACTTCGTATCTTGTTTTATCTATAACCCCTTTTTCGCATAATAAAAGTAAAGACTTGGCTTCCTCTATTGTAATCTTTTTTT
>JAHDGB010000060.1 GCA_020627885.1 Flavobacteriaceae bacterium
CAAATACATGAATAACATTTCCATGGCTATCTGCCATTACTTGTATTTCAATATGTCTTGGAGAACTTACATATTTTTCAATAAATACTGAGCCATCTCCAAAAGCTGAGGTAGCCTCACTAATGGCTCTATTCATTTGAGATTCTAAATCTTCTTCATTTTCTACTACTCGCATTCCTTTTCCACCTCCACCAGCTGAAGCTTTTATAAGTATAGGGAAGCCTATATCATTAGCAATATATTTTGCTTTTTCTATATCGGTAATGGCTTCATCTATTCCAGGCACCATTGGTATATTATATGCTTTAACTGCTTCTTTGGCAGCTAATTTACTTCCCATTATCTTTATGGCTTTCGATTTTGGACCAATAAATATAATGTTATTTTTTTCTGCTTTTTCTGCAAAATCTGCGTTTTCACTTAAAAAACCATAGCCAGGGTGTATTGCATCTACATTTAATTTTTTGGCAACTTCTATAATTTTATCGCCTAGTAAATAGGACTGATTTGAAGGGGCTTCTCCAATTAAAACAGCCTCGTCAGCAAATTTCACATGTGGTGCATTTCTATCTACTGTAGAGTATATTGCAACTGTTTTAATTCCCATTTTTTTTGCTGTTCGCATTACACGAATCGCAATTTCACCTCTATTTGCTACTAATATTTTTTTCATAGTATAGCCCGTTAATACGAGTGTTTTTTAATTCTATCTAAACTTTTTAACCCTTAGTGTTTATATGGTCTTGTAGGTGTTATTTTAATTACCTTATTCGAATTCTACTAATAAAACCCCTTTGTCTACCGCTTCTCCTTTGGTTACTCCAACAGATTTAATAATACCATTTCTTGGAGAGAGAATACTGTTTTCCATTTTCATGGCTTCTAATATTAACAAAGGGTCATCTTCTTTAATTTCATCGCCTACATTAACATTAATATCTAAAATAAGGCCAGGCATTGGCGCTTTAATTTCGTTGACTTGTTTTGACGCACCAACAGTAAACCCCATATCTTTAATTAATTGATCTGTAGCATCCGAAATAGAAACGGTATATGTATTATTATTTACTTTTACAGTGTAAGATTTATCATTAAAATTAGAGGAAATAATCTCAGCATGAAAAGGAGCGTTGTTTTGTAAAATATGGAATGAATTTTTCATGCTTTTCACAGAATCAAGACGGATAACTTGTTGTTTTGTGATATTAAATTCTGTAGAATTATTAACTTTTACGGTATAATTATCTGACATAAAATTTAGTGTGTTTTAAAATACAAATATAAGTATTATTAAATGTTTTTTTGAAAGGTGTAGGGAATTGATGTTTATTTATAACTCCTACTTTTTTTATTGATTAATATGCATTTTTATTTCATTAGAACGTATCATTCTATTTCTTTTTTAATAGCATTAATTACTTTTTCGTAATAATTCTTGTTTGAAGCTATAAAATGTAGATTAGTTTCACTATGCTTTAAGAGTTCAAAAAAAGCAGGTATAGTAACTAGTTTAAGAGCTTCAACTTCATCTTTAAGAGGTTTTAACTCAGAAAGGGGTGTTTTTAATTCTGCAATAAAAGTATGGTGAAGTTCATTATCAATAATACCGTTGGGATAGCACTTATAATTTTTAAAAACACCTATTTTTTTTAAACCATTTTTATAAACAGATATTCCAATTTCTTCTTTAATTTCTCTAATTCCGCCAGATTCGATGGTTTCACCTGAATCTATATGTCCAGCTACTGAGACATCCCAAAGTAAAGGATGTATTTTTTTTGAAACTGAACGTTGTTGAAGTAATATTTCTCCTTGTTTAGTATAAAACCAGATATGTGCTGTATTGTGGAGGTAGCCTTCTTTATGGATAATCGTTTTTAATGCCGTTTTTTCCGTTGGCAAACCATCTTCTGTAACAATATCTATTAATTCATTTAAAGCTCTATACGTCATTTTTTTATATTGAAACTGCCAAAATAATAATAAATTTTGGCAGTTTTTATTTTGTAAATTAAAATGATAAATTATTTAAAATAACTAAAAGTTTCTCCGTCTTTAATGTTTAATAAAGATTCATAAATAAGTTTAATAACATTTTCTACATCTTCTCTATGTACTGTTTCAACTGTAGTGTGCATGTATCGTAAAGGTAAAGAAATCAAAGCCGAAGCGACCCCTCCATTGCTGTATGCGAAGGCATCTGTATCTGTGCCTGTAGCCCTAGATAGTGCTGCACGTTGAAAAGGTATTTTTTTAGCTTCTGCAGTATCGGTAATTAAATCACGTAATTTTTGTTGTACAGCCGGAGCATATGCTATTACAGGGCCTTTACCAATTTCTGCTTGACCTTGTACTTTTTGATTAATCATTGGTGTTGTTGTGTCGTGTGTAACATCAGTAACAATTGCAACATTTGGTTTAATGGTTTCTGTAATCATTTGTGCGCCACGCAACCCTATTTCTTCTTGAACCGAGTTGGTAATATAAAGGCCAAAAGGTAAATTTTTCTTATTTTCTTTTAATAATCTAGCAACTTCGGCAATCATAAAACCACCCATTCTATTATCTAATGCACGGCATACAAAGTTAGTTTTGTTTAAAATATGGAACTCATCTGGGTAAGTAATAACGCATCCAATGTGAACGCCTAATTTTTCTACCTCTTCTTTCGATTTGCAACCGCAGTCAATAAAAATATTATCAGGCTTAGGAGGCTCTTCTTTAGCTCTACTTCTTGTATGAATTGCTGGCCATCCAAACACCCCTTTTACAATTCCTTTTTTTGTATGAATATTTACAATTTTACTTGGTGCAATTTGGTGGTCACTTCCTCCATTTCTTATTACGTAAATAAGTCCTTTATCACTAATATAATTTACATACCATGAAATTTCATCTGCATGCCCTTCAATAACTACTTTGTATTTTGCTTTTGGGTTAATAACACCAACAGCAGTGCCGTAGGTATCTGTAATGAAATCATCTACATAAGGTTTTAGATAATCCATCCATATTTTTTGCCCATCCCATTCGTAACCTGTAGGAGCTGCATTGTTTAAATATTTTTCAAGAAAGTCCATCGACTTTTTATTCAGTATGCTTTTTTTAGCCATATTTTTAGATTTTTGTACTAAAATAAGAATATTAGCATAAAATTTAACAGTTAGTAATAACATAATTATTAATTTAGCTGTTACAAATTATATTAAGAATGACCCCAAAAATACTTTGGAATGGTTTTAGCATAGCTTGAATTATGAAAATTTTAAATTACTTACTTTTAATATTACCTGCATTTATTTTTGCTCAGGAAGATATAAACCCTGAGGATCCTACAGTAGTAAAAGAATACATTATAATTAAAGGAGATTCTATACCTAAAGAGGCAATAGATTTAGATGAAGTATACCTGCTACATAGGCTTAAATTTGATAGTAAAGAAGATCGTATACGTTATCTTATTTTAAGAAGAAAAACAATTAAAGTATATCCTTATGCAAAATTAGCAGCTGAACGTTTAGAAGAGTTAACGAAAGAACTTGATGAAATAAAAAAACCAAGGAGGAAGAAAAAACATGCTAAGAAGGCCCAGAAATATATTGAAGAAAAATTTTCTGCCGAGTTAAAAAAATTAACTAAAACAGAAGGACAAATATTAGTAAAACTTATTAATAGGCAAACTGGTCGTACTGCTTATAATTTAATTAAAGAGTTAAGGAGCGGATGGCGAGCTTTTTGGTTTAATAGTACAGCAAATTTATTTAGTATTTCATTAAAGAAAAGATTTGATCCTGAAAACGAAAAAGAGGATTATTTAATAGAAGACATTTTACAGCGTAATTTTCAGAATGGGCGCTTAGTAGAGCAGAAACCTGCTATAAAGTTTGATTTTTATGCATTGACTGAAAAATGGCTAAATGGAAAGGAAATACCTAAAAAATGGTTGGAAGAAGATAAAAGCCCTAAAAAAGAGAAACGATAATTGTATTATTCAACCTCATTCATTTAAAACATTATTTCCCTAGTAATAAATCTAATTTCTTTTTTTCTAAGAATTCTTTTTCAAGTTTATTATTTACAGTTTCTAATGCTAAATCAATATTTTTAATTGCTTCCTGAATGTTTTTTGTTTTACTGTAATAATCTGCTAACGTCCCATAATAAAGGTAAGTACGTTGAGCAAAGTCATTAGGCTGCAATTGGTCGAGATGAATTTTGGCTGTTTTATAGTCTTTATTTTGAATGCAAACGACTGACATAGTTAATATATGCGAAGGCATAGGCTGTATATTATTTAAGCATTGGTACCAGTACAAAATTTTATCCCAATTGGTATTTTCAAAACTAGAAGAACGAACATGTTCAGCTGCAATAGCAGCTTCATAATGGTACGATGAGAATTCATCATTTTCTACAGCTTTATTCATCATGGTATTTCCTAATTCTACTAACGGAAAATACCATTTACTACGGTCTTGAGTTTTTAAGTCTAAAAGCTCATTATTAGTATTAGTCTTAGTGTCTAAGCGAGCAGAATGAAAACACATTAAAGCGAATAAAGCATAGCATGAAGGTTTTCGAGTAAGTTTATTTTTTAGCAACATTTGGCTTAACCGCATAGCCTCTCCGCAGAGTTCTTTTTGTACCAATTTTTCTTTTTTATTAGAGTGAAACCCTTCATTAAAAATAAGATACAGTACTTCCATAACACTGTCTAGTCTTTTAGAAAGTAATTTTCCTTGTGGAATGGTAAATTTTAATTGCTCTTTTTGGATGGCTTTTCGAGCTCTAAATAATCGTTTTTTTATAGTTTCTTCTTTTGTTAGTAAGGCAGTGGCTATTTCATTAATGCTAAAACCAGAAACCGTTTTTAAAGCGAACGATATACGGTCTCTAGAATCTAAACTTGGGTGACAAGCTGTAAAAATCATACGTAATTGAGCATCTTCTATTTCTGTGTCTAGAAATAGCTCATTAACAGCTATAGAAGAAGTATTATAATTAAAATTAGGAACATGTTTTTTTTCAGCTTTTAAGGTTCTGAAAATATCTAGAATCCTATTTTTTGCAGCTTTTGTTAACCAGGCTTCAGGGTTTTCTGGCTGCTGTTCTTTCCAACTGATACTCGCTTTTATAAAAGTGTCTTGTATAGCATCTTCAATAATTTCAAGATGAGTTAAACCAAAAATACGAGTTAATACTGAAACCATCTTTCCGCTGTGAGTGCGGAAAAGATGGTCTATAGTTTTATATTCCATTAGCGATCGAATACCATTATTTCGCGAATTTCTACTGTGCCGCCTAGGTCATAATCTGGGTAGTCTTTTGCAATGTCTTGTACAGCATCAAAATCTTTAGCTTCTACAATATAGTAACCACCTACAATTTCTTTTACTTCAGCCGATGTTAAATCGGTTACTGTTCGGTTTTCGCCAACTACTCTACGAATACTAGGTGTTAAAGCATTACCGCCTCTAAGTACTCCAGATTCCCCCATTTTATTTCCCCATGCAAACCATTTGTTCATACGGTTTCCTACTTCTTCTTGAGATAACCCTAAATCGGCATAATCTGTACTAACGAAAATCATCATAAATTCTTTCATAATTCTATGTTTTTAAATTGTTATATCTATAAGACGTTTGTAAAACTTAAAAAGGGGACAAAGTTTTAATTTTTTTTAAAGTTAATTACTTAATTAGAACAATATGATTTAATTAGGGTTTTATAATATCCCTATATTCTTCAAAAAAAGCTTCAAATAAACTCATTTGTTCATTAAAAAATGACATCACTGTTTGCCAAGTGTTTTTATTATGAATGGATACTTTTTGTTCTAAAGGAACATAAATACGAGAAATTTCTTTACCGTTATCTAAATAGAATTCTTCTTCAAAAATAGCTTTAGGTAGATATTCGCTTTTAATTATGGTCTGTAACGATTGTAATTTTTCCCAATAATTAATGCGGTTTTCAAGATTGCCTTCTAGGTCTAAAGATACAAGAGCCATTTTGTTATTAAAATGAAACTTAAAACTTAACCCTTTAATTTTTGTATTGTAAAGTATCCATTTTCTAGGAAATGATTTGCCAAAGCTAGTCCAGAATAGTTGCTTTATTTGTTTAGATTCTTCTTTACTGTACATGATATTATTGTTGTAAGTAGAATGATGTTATATAAAGTAAGCAATAACCATAGCAATTATAATAGTACTCAATTTGGCGATATTAAATTTATGGCCTTCATTACTTTCAAATAAAATAGTTGTAGAAATGTGTAAAAAAATACCTATAACAATAGCGGATAATTCATAATAGTAATTTTGTATGATCTCAAAATTTTGAGAAATGTAAACGCCAAAAGGAGTCATTAGAGCAAATAATAATAAAAACAAAGTAATTTTGCCCTTATTTAATTTAGAACTCATAAAAAAGGTCGATAATATAATAGCAATAGGGAGCTTATGAATAATAATACCGTAAATTAAATTATGGTGAGTATCTAAAGGAATACCCTCTAAAACACTATGAATACTTAAACTAATGAATAATAACCAAGGAAACTGTGTTGCCTCTTTATTTACATGAACGTGCCCATGCTCGGCCCCTTTAGAAAAGAATTCTAATATAATTTGTAATAAAATACCTACCATTATAAACAGCCCTACTTGAGAGTGACTTTCTTGGTATATTTCTGGAAGAAAATGGAAAACCGTTATCGACAGGAGGAAAGCGCCACTAAACGCTAATAATAGTTTTAAATGTTTAGGTTCTTTAGGTTTTAATATAAAAACAATTAAAAAGCCTAAAAAAACAGCAATTATAGGTGAAATGATATTTAGCATTATTTAAAAACCATAATTAATCGAGGCGATGTTTTCTTATCAAATTTATTCAATTTAAAATCACCAAAAACATCAAATAAATAAACCCCAGCGTTTTCAAACAAAGTTATAAAATCATTAAGAGTAAAAGCCTGAACACGTTCTCTAAATTCAAAATCTTTTCCTTCAGCATTAAAAGAGATATCTTTTACAATATACCCATCTTTTACATATCGTTTTTGATGAAAGTCAATACCATCAACGGTTTTTACATCTTCTGCCACTAAGTTGTCAATAACAAACTCAGTATTCATAAAATCTATTACTGCAAATCCCGTTTCATTTAAATTAGCTTTAATGGCTTTAATAGTTTTTAAATTATCTTCATCTTTATCGAAATAACCAAAACTGGTAAACAAATTAAAAACAGCATCAAATTGTTTTTTATAAGGTTTACACATATTGTGTACATCGAAATTTAGTGTGCTATTTTCAAATTGTTTGGCATATTTTATACTATTTTCAGAAAGATCTACACCAGTAACATTATAACCAATACGGTTTAGATATATGGAATGTCTTCCTTTGCCACATGCAAGATCTAGTACTTTTCCATTTTCAGGGAGGTTTAAATAGTTTGTAAGATTAGACATAAATGTTTCTGCTTCTACATAATCTCTATCCTTATATAAGATATGATAAAAAGGCGTATCAAACCAAGAGGCGTACCATGATGTTTTTTCTTTTAGCATAACAGTTTGTTAGTTCCTACAAAAATACTCTATTTTTGTGTTCTATTTAACTAAAAAAATGGAAGATAATTTCAAAATGGTAGCCAAAACCTTATTTGGTTTTGAAGAATTATTGTCAAAAGAATTAAGGCAACTAGGAGCTCAGGATGTAAAAATTGGAGTGCGTAATGTTAGTTTTAGTGGTGATAAAGGGTTTATGTACAAGGCAAATATGGCATTACGTACTGCAACTAAAATTTTAAAGCCTATAAACACATTTCAGATTAGAAATGAAAAAGATTTGTATGATCAGATCTACAAAATGGACTGGGGAAAATATTTAAAGGCAACGGGATCTTTAGCTATAGATACTACTATAAATTCGAAAGTATTTACACATTCGTTATACATTTCTCAAAAAGTTAAAGACGCTATAGTCGATAAATTTAGAGACGAAACAGGAGAGCGACCAAATGTAGATTTAAAGTTCCCAGATATAAAGTTAAATATACATATAGATAGAGAGCTTTGTAATGTGTCATTAGATGCATCTGGCGATTCATTACATAAAAGAGGTTATAAAACGGCTACAAATTTGGCACCTATAAATGAGGTGTTAGCAGCTGGGTTAATTATGTTATCAGGTTGGGATGGATTAAGTGATTTTATGGACCCCATGTGTGGTAGTGGAACAATATTAGCAGAAGCAGCAATGATTGCTTGTAATATACCTCCAAATTTAATGCGTAAAGAATTTGCTTTTGAGCGTTGGCAAGATTGGGATGTTGATTTATTTGAAAAAATAGAAGAATCATTACTGAATAAAACACGAGATTTTCATCATAAAATATATGGTTTTGATAAATCTCCCAGTGCCGTAGCTAAAGCTAAAGTAAATATAGAAAATGCGCATTTAGATGAATTCATAACGATAAAACACGAAGATTTTTTCAAAACTCAAAAAGCGGGAGAGAATAAGTTGCATATGGTTTTTAATCCGCCTTATGGAGAACGTTTAGATATAGATATGGAAACGTTATATAAGTCGATTGGCGATACGTTGAAACAGAATTATACTAATACAGATGCCTGGTTTATTACTTCTAATTTAGAGGCTATAAAACATGTAGGGTTAAGACCCTCAAGAAAAATACATTTAATGAATGCTAAATTAGAGTCGCGTTTGGTTAAATACGAAATTTATGCAGGAAGTAAAAAAGGAAAGTATATGAATAACAAAAAGCCTAATCTTTAAGATTAGGCTTTTTGTTATTTTAGTTTTATTTAAATGATACTAGTTTCCACCTTCAGTAGAAGAAAGAGTTTTCATTTCTGTTTCGATCATATCATAAAACTGATCAATTTTTGGTAAAATTAAAATCTTAGTACGTCTATTCGTTGCTCTATTCTCAGGAGTAGAGTTATCAACCAAAGGAACATAATCTGCTCTTCCAGCAGCTATTAATTGAGCAGGGTTTACACCTAATTGTTGTAAAGCTCTTGCTATTGCCGTACTACGCTTAACACTTAAATCCCAGTTGTCTATTAGTACACCACTACTATAAGGTACATTATCTGTATGCCCCTCGATCATGGCTTCAAAATTTGGCTTAGAATTAATTACAGTTGCAACTTTACCAAGGATCTCTTTTGCCCTAGGTGTAATGTTGTAACTGCCACTTGTAAATAATAATTTATCTGAGAGTGAAATAAAAACAACACTTTTTTCAACATTAATTTCAATATCAGGGTCGTTTAAACCTACTTCTTTCTTTAAGCTTGTTACTAAAGCTAAAGTTACACTGTCCTTTTTCGTTAATGCATCTTGAAGACGTGTTATTCTAAGGTCTTTTTCTTTTAGGCTTTCTAAAGATTTTTCAAGATTCTCTGCACCTTGCGCAGTAAGAATAGTCATATCTTTAGTGCTCTCTATTAAATCTCTATTGGTTTGGCGCATATCATCTAAACGCTCTTGCAATTGTTTAGCACGAGCGGCCAGAGCTGCCTCGTCGGCTATACATTTATTTAATTTTACAGTAGCCGTGTTTAATAAGTCTTCTGTTTTCTTTTGTTTTTCTTCAAGTGCTGCAAATTCCTTTTTAGGAACACATGAACTTAATAGTAATAATGCTGTTGCACTGTATAATACGAGTTTCTTCATAATTAATTTCTGTATAAAATTATTAATTTTAACAAGCCAAATGTATAAAATATAAATATGTTAAAATAGCGGTTTAACAAAATTTTTTAACGTACTTATAAACGTTTATATAGGGTTCTTCTATCTATAAAATAAGACCAAACGATAGATTTTAAAGAATAGTATTTTCTTGTTTGATTTAATGTTTTCCTTTTGCTTAACAATTTAGGTAAATTAGTATAATAGCTTAGATGTGCTTTTATAATTGCTAGAAAATGTCTGGGTTTAAATTCAATTAAAAACTTAAAAGCAGCAATACCATCAAGCATCATTCTACAAATTATTAGTATAAAAATATGACCTGTAGCATTTTTGGTAATAGTAAACAGATTGTTTCTAAAATTTAAATATGTTTTTTTAGGGTTCGTAGAGTTTAAAGTAGCTCCTCCTACATGATATACTGTCGATGTTGCTATGTATTTAACATCTAGATTTAAATTAAAAGCTCGCCAGCACAGATCAATTTCTTCCATATGAGCAAAAAAAGACTCGTCAAATCCATTTAATAGTTCAAAGGTCTTTTTACGAATAAAAAAGCAAGCGCCCGAAGCCCAGAATATCTTGCAATTATCATTGTACTGTCCAGTATCAGTTTCAATAGTATTAAAAATTCTCCCACGACAATAGGGGTAGCCATATTTATCTATAAATCCACCAGCTGCACCAGCATATTCAAATTTAGTTTTGTTATTGTAATCTAAAATTTTTGGTTGAATTATGGCTGTGCGTTTTTCGTTTTTAAATGTTGAGATAATAGGAGTTAGCCAATTTTTAGTTACTTCTATATCACTATTTAATAAGCATAATAGCTGTTCATTTACATGTTTTAATGCATCATTATAGCCTTTGGCATAACCGCCATTTTCTTTGTTTTGTAGAATTTTTATAGACGGATAGGTGGCTTTAAGAAAGGAAATAGAATCATCATTAGAAGCATTATCTGCTATATATATTGTAGCATTTTGAGAATGTTTTATTACAGACGGTAAAAATTGTTCTAATAATTTTTTTCCATTCCAGTTTAATATGACAATTGCTAATGTAAGGTTCAAGTTTTAGTGTTTATGTATTCAAAAGATATATTATAAAGTGCTATTCAATTTTTTAATCCTATAATCTTATAATTAGGGATATCTTGCAAGAAATTATATTTTTCAGCAATAAAATCCATTTTACAATAATAATGATTTAATCCATTAGTAACCATTAAAAAAGACGCTTTAAGGGCTAAGTTATAACGCGCTACTTGATCAAAAGTATTTTGATTTATTTTAATTTTAGGAGCTTTACATTCTACAATTAAATGTATACTTCCATCCGAATTATAAATGACAATATCATAGCGTTTTTTGAGGCCATTTATTTTTAATTCTTTTTCAACGTTTATATGAGATAGCGGATACTTTTTCTGGTTTATTAAATAGTGTACACAATGTTGTCTAACCCATTCTTCGGGTTGTAAAACCACAAATTTTTTGCGTATACAATCAAAAATAGAAATTTTATTTTCGTTATTTTTGAATCGAAATGAATATGTGGGAAAATTTAACTTTTGCACTATACAAATTTATAATTATAACATTAATAAAGGCCGTTTTAGATAGAAAACTTTAAAGCCTCAAAATGCTATAAGCAAAAATTACACAACTGATAGAACTTCAATTTTGGACGACGTTAAACAATTAGTAACAGATATAAAAAATAAAAACCTTAAACCCATTTATTTTTTGATGGGAGAGGAACCTTATTACATTGATAAAATTTCAGATTTTATTGAAGCTAATGTTTTAGCTGAAGAAGAAAAAGGGTTTAACCAAATGGTGTTCTATGGTCGTGATGTTACTGTTGAAGATATAGTAAGCAATGCAAAACGATTTCCGATGATGGCAGAGCGACAAGTTGTTATTGTAAAGGAGGCACAGGATTTATCTCGTACCATCGAAAAATTTGCTAGTTATGCAGAGAACCCGCAAACTACAACTGTACTGGTTATAAATTATAAATATAAAAAAATAGATAAACGTAAGGCATTATATAAAATACTAAAAAAAATAGGTGTTGTTTATGAGAGTAAAAAACTATATGATAACCAAGTTCCCGATTGGATTCGTAGGGTTTTAGCTTCTAAAGGTTATAAAATTACCCCAAAAGCTTCCCAAATGTTGGTAGAGTTTTTAGGAACCGATTTGAGTAAAATTAATAACGAATTAGAAAAACTTCAAATCATATTACCTAAAAACTCAGAAATTACTCCAGTAATTATTGAAGAAAATATAGGAATTAGTAAGGATTATAACAATTTTGAATTAAGAAAAGCAATAGGAGCTCGTAATGATACTAAAGCATTTAAAATAGTAAACTATTTTGCTGAAAACCCTAAGGATAACCCTATGGTGGTTACTGTTTCGTTATTATTTAATTTCTTTTCTCAATTATTGCAACTGCATGGTTTGAATGATAAATCACCTCGAAATGTGGCTTCAGTATTAAGAGTGAATCCCTATTTTGTTAATGAATATTTAGATGCCGCTCGCAATTTTCCAATGAGAAAGGTAAGCCAAATAATAGGTGATTTGAGAGAGTTTGATGTAAAAAGTAAAGGCGTTAATTCTAATGCAGTGCCACAAGGTGATTTATTAAAAGAATTGTTAGTTAGGATACTACGATAAATAGTAAGCGCTGTAATTATTACAAAGTGTAACAACTCTGCTAGTAATAATTAAAAAGAACTATTAATAAAAGTGAAATACAAAAGCATCGCGAAACAAATTATTGAACTAAATAAAGCAGACATAAAACTTAGAAATATACTTATTCATAATGGAGAGCTTGGAGATGGGTATAACAAAGAAATGGAAAAACTGCATAATAAAAATGCTGATCTATTAAATGAAATAATAGATGATATTGGTTATCCAATAGTTGATAAGGTAGGTAAAGAAGCTAATGAAGCTGCTTGGTTAGTAATACAACATGCAATAGGTAAGCCTAAGTTTATGAAAAAATGTGCTAAGTTATTAGAAACTGCCGTTATTGAAAGTAAAGATAGCCCAATAAAACTAGCTTATTTAATAGACAGAATAGCAGTATTTGACGAGGAACCACAACTCTATGGTACTCAATTTGACTGGAATGAAGACGGAGAATTATGCCCAAATCATTTTGACGATTTAGAAAAAGTAAATCAAAGAAGAAAAAAAATAGGGTTTAATACTACACTTAAAGAACAGACAGAAATTATAAGAAAACAAGCCAAGAATGAAAATCAAACCCCACCAACAGATTTAAAAATAAGAAAAAATGAAATTGATAAATGGAGAAAACGAGTAGGGTGGAAAAAATGTTAGTTATAATTTTCTGGTAAATCTATTTTTACTCTATAGTTTTTTAATTCCTTTAAGTAATCCATATGCGAAAAATTGGCATGGTCAAACTCGGCGACTCTAGCTTTTTTCATTTCAATACGTTTTACTGCTTTTAAAAAACGTTTTACTTCTGTTTTATCATTTAAAATTAATCCAGGAACTTCGATAGATTCTTCTTTGTCATTTTTTGCAATCATTGTAAAATAAGACGAATTACAATGCTTTACGTTACCGGTTTGTATATTTTCGGCTTCAACTCTAATACCAATAACCATAGAGCTTCTGCCTACATAATTTATAGAGGCTTTCATGGTAACTAATTCCCCTACTTCTACTGGCTCTAAAAAATCGACAGTATTTACTGATGCTGTAACACAATAGGTTTTTGAGTGTTTAGAAGCACAGGCAAAAGCAATTTGATCCATTAAATTTAAAATATAACCACCATGTATTTTTCCACTAAAATTTGAGTGGGAGGGAAGCATTAGTTCAGAAATACTTATTCTTGAGGAATCCACTTTTTTAAAAGGCTTCATTAATTTGTTGTTCTGTTTAAATTAATTGTTTTAGACGTATTAGTTTTCAATTTGCTCACGGCTTTCTATTTTAAACTTTCGAGTTCATGAGTCTTCGGTTTCGGCTCGTTTTATTACAGCTTCTGGGAGTGATTTTTTAGCTTTCGCTCCCATTTTTTTTAGTTTTTCAACACTAGTAATAAGATTTCCTCTACCTTCTACTAATTTGTTCATAGCTGCAGAATAATCGATTTTAGCTGCATCTATTTTTTTACCAACACCAGTTAGATCTTTTACCAAGCCTTCAAATTTAT
>JAHDGB010000061.1 GCA_020627885.1 Flavobacteriaceae bacterium
CTGAGAAAAACCCTTTGAACCTGATATGGTTAGTACCAGCGAAGGGAAAAGTTATAGAATACATTTATATGTATTTTTTCCTTTTTATTTAGGACGTGTTTCTTTTCTATGAAATACACCTAGTTTTCAAAGTCTTTTTTCTACCCTATTTTATATTTAAAAATAGATGATTACTATTACTCTTAATGAACACCCTATAAAAGTTGAACAAGATTTTAGTGTTTTACAATTATTAAAACAAGTTAAGTCGCCAATAAATGGTATAGCAATAGCAATTAACAGTCAAATTATTCCGCAAGCTTCTTGGGGATCAGTTGTGTTAAAAGCTAATGATAAATTATTAATAATACAAGCCACACAAGGTGGTTAATTAAACAATATTAAAATTAATGAATCATTTTCAAAAAATGATTTCTACAAAAAAACAATTCAGTTATTAGTCGAGGTGAAAGCCTAGAATAAACAGTATTAAAATATGAAGACAAAAGATACCGCTCCAAAAGAAAACACCATTTCTAGACAACCTTTTCCAAACTCGAAAAAGATTTATGTAAAAGGAAACATATACCCACAAATAAAAGTGGCCATGCGTGAAATTTCTTTAAGTGACACTAAAAATTCAATGACAGGAAAATTAACCCCAAATGAACCTGTTACTGTTTACGATACCTCAGGTCCTTATACAGATCCTAATAAGAGTATTAATATCCATGAAGGTATTGAAAGAATAAAAGAAGATTGGATTTTAGAACGTAATGATGTAGAACAATTAAATGATTTTTCATCAAAATATTGTAATGAACGCTTAAATGATTCTTCATTAGACCATATGCGTTTTTCTCTTTTAAAGAAACCTTTACGTGCAAAAAAAGGAAAAAATGTAACCCAATTGCATTATGCAAAAAAAGGTATTATCACTCCAGAAATGGAATACATTGCTATTCGAGAAAATCAGCGAATAGATGAAATGACAGAAATTAGAAAACAACATAAAGGAGAGCATTTTGGCGCAGCAATACCTAAAAAAATAACACCAGAATTTGTGCGGTCGGAAGTGGCAAGAGGACGAGCAGTAATTCCTTCAAATATTAATCACCCAGAAGCTGAACCTATGATTTTAGGGCGTAATTTTTTAGTGAAGATTAATGCAAATATTGGAAACTCTGCAGTAACCTCATCCATTGAAGAAGAAGTTGAAAAAGCAGTTTGGGCATGTCGTTGGGGAGCAGATAATATTATGGATTTATCAACTGGCGAAAATATACACGAAACACGTGAGTGGATTATACGTAATTCTCCGGTTCCAGTAGGTACTGTTCCTATTTATCAAGCTTTAGAAAAAGTAAATGGTGTCGCAGAAGACTTAACTTGGGAAATATTTAAAGATACTTTAATTGAACAAGCCGAACAAGGTGTAGATTATTTTACTATTCATGCTGGGGTTTTATTACGTTATGTTCCTATGACGGCAAAACGTGTAACTGGTATTGTTTCTCGTGGTGGTTCTATTATGGCTAAATGGTGCTTAGCCCACCATAAAGAAAGTTTCTTATATACACATTTTGAAGAAATATGTGAAATATTAAAACAATACGATGTTGCCTTTTCTTTAGGAGACGGACTACGCCCTGGCTCTATAGCCGATGCTAATGATGAAGCTCAATTTGCTGAGTTAGAAACACTAGGCGAATTAACACAAATTGCACGTAAACATGAAGTACAATGTTTTATTGAAGGGCCAGGACATGTGCCAATGCATATGATTAAAGAAAACATGGAAAAGCAAATTGAAGTTTGTGATGAAGCACCTTTTTACACACTAGGACCTTTAACGACTGATATTGCTCCTGGGTATGATCATATTACCTCTGGTATTGGAGCAGCAATGATTGGATGGTTTGGATGCGCTATGTTGTGTTACGTTACTCCAAAAGAACATTTAGGATTACCAAATAAAGACGATGTCCGTACTGGAGTGGTCACTTATAAGCTTGCCGCACATGCTGCAGATTTAGCAAAAGGACATCCTGGTGCTCAGCATAGAGACAATGCTTTAAGTATGGCTCGTTTTGAATTTCGTTGGGAAGACCAATTCAACTTAGGTCTTGATCCAGAGTTAGCACGGGAATATCATGATGAAACATTACCAGCAGCTGGTGCAAAAATCGCTCACTTCTGCTCAATGTGTGGCCCTAAATTTTGCTCGATGAAAATTTCTCAAGAAGTAAGAGATTTTGCTGCTGAAAATGACATTGTAGATAATGAAGTGATTCAAAAAGGAATGGAGGAAAAATCAAAAGAGTTTAAAGAAAAAGGCTCTGAAGTTTATCTTTAATTACCATGATAGTTTTAATTGCACCTGAAAAAGATATTGCTAACGAGCATGAAATATTAAATCAATTATTTCAAGAAGGTTTAGAGTGCTATCATCTCAGAAAACCAAATAAAAACTATGAGGAACACTGTGATTATTTAAGTGCTATCGATTCAAAATACCATAATAGGATTGTAGTGCATTATTTTCATGAATTAATAAATGAATTCAATTTAAAAGGCATTCATTTTCAAGAACAAAAAAGAAGAGATCATATCGATAATCCTGGACAGTATTTTAAAAACTTAAAGATGTATGGCAAAACTATTAGCTCTTCTTTTCATGAAACTGAAGAATTAGAGCAGTGTTATTTTGAATTTGATTATCACTTATTAAGCCCTGTGTTTTCTTCAATATCTAAACAAGGTTATGAAGGCAGAGGTTTTAATGTAAAACATATTGATAAGCATATTATCGGAATGGGTGGTGTTTCTATAGATAATTTAGCTGAATTTGATCAATTAGGGTTTAAAGGTGTTGGCGTTTTAGGAGGCATTTGGAATAGTAATGACCCAATTAATGTATTTAAAATAATGAAAAAGTATTTTGAACACTAAAAACTATATATTAACCATTGCTGGTCATGACCCATCGGGTGGTGCAGGATTAACTTCCGATATTAAAACATTTGAAGCACATGGCCTTTATGGTTTATCGGTTTGTACTGCTATTACTGTTCAAAATGACGAGACTTTTAAATCTTGTAAATGGGCAGATTTAGAGCTTATTTTAAATCAAATAGCTGTTTTATTTGAACGATTTACAATTGATGTTGTAAAAATTGGTATAGTTGAAAACTGGGATATACTTTATAAAATCACTCAATTTCTAAAAAGCAAAAACGCAGAAATTAAAATTGTTTTAGACCCAATTTTAACAGCAAGTAGCAATTTTGATTTTCATGAATCTAATGATTATTCTTCATTTGAAAAAGCTATAGAAAATTGTTATTTAATTACACCTAATTATATTGAAATAGAAGCTCTTTTTCCTTCAAAACCCATTTCAGAAACTATCGATTTTATAAGTAGCAAGACGAATTTATATTTAAAAGGCGGTCATCGAAAAGATAAAAAAGGGCATGATGAATTATATTATAATAAAATAGTTCAAGTTAATATAGAGCCTGGTGGTTATACTGTTTATCCTAAACACGGTAGCGGATGCGTTTTATCATCAAGTATAGCAAGTAATATTGTGTTGAATTATCCTATTGAAGATGCTTGTAGATTAAGCAAAAGGTATGTTGAGCAATTTTTAAGTACTAACAAAACACTTTTAGGTACGCACATTATTAATCCTGAAGTTAAGAATTCAGAACTTTAGTAATGGTGAAAACAAATACATTTCAAGATTTAATCGTTTGGCAAAAGGCTCACTTATTTGTTTTATCAATTTATAAAGTAACTAAAACCTTCCCAAAAGAAGAAACTTATGAGCTAACTTCTCAATTTATAAGAGCAGCCACATCTATTGCTGCAAACATAGCAGAAGGTTATAAAAAGAAAGGAATAAAAGATAAATTACGTTTTTTTTATATTGCCCAAGGTTCTTTGAAAGAATGCAGATATTACATCATTCTATGCAACGATTTAAATTATATTAATAATTCTGATGAACTAAATAAAACCATAATAGAAGTAAGCAAACTATTAAATGGCTATTGTAAAACCATTCTTAATTCCTTAAAAGCTTAACTACTGAATTCTTACAAAATGAAAATACCAAAGTTACATTACATATCGCAAGGAAACACACCAGAAATGCATTTGGAGAACATACAAAATGCTTGCTCAGCTGGTGCTGAGTTGGTACAATTGCGCCTCAAAAATGTAGGTAAAACCATCCTTTTAAATACAGCTCAAAAAGCTAGAGAAATTACGACACATTTTCAAACACGCTTAATTATTAACGATCATTATAAAATAGCAAAAATGGTAAAAGCAGATGGCGTACATTTAGGAAAAAAAGATGCTTCTCCTGCTCTAGTAAGGGCGTATCTTGGAAAAATGTATTGTATTGGAGGTACTGCAAATACCTTCGAAGATTGCAAAAACTTAATACAAAAAAATGTAGATTATATTGGTTTAGGACCTTTTCGTTTTACAGAAACAAAAACAAATCTAAGCCCTGTACTTGGATTAGAAGGATATAATACAATTGTAAATACTTTAAAAACTGAAACTCCAATACTAGCAATTGGAGGGATTACTACAAATGATATTCAGGAAATACTAAATACTGGGGTTCATGGAATAGCAATTTCTGGAGCCATTACACAAAACTTTAATAATATTAGCTTGTTTAACAAGTACCTTAATGGCCCTTCAACCAAAGAAAAGCTATGGCTCCCAAAAAACATATAATTATGACAGATACACTTAAAATAGCAGACAAAATATTTAACTCAAGGTTATTTACTGGTACAGGAAAATTTAGTAGTTCTCAACAAATGAAAGATGCTATTCTTGCTTCAAAAAGTGAATTGGTTACCGTAGCGTTAAAGCGAGTAGATATCGAAGATAAATCAGATGATATGCTCATTCATTTAAATGAAGATCATATTAATTTATTGCCAAATACTTCTGGTGTAAGAACTGCTAAAGAAGCTGTTTTTGCTTCTCAATTAGCAAGAGAAGCTTTAAAAACAAATTGGATAAAATTAGAGATTCATCCAGATCCTAAATATTTATTACCAGATCCTATAGAAACTTTAAAAGCCGCTGAAGAATTAGTGAAACTTGGTTTTGTAGTCATGCCTTATATTCATGCAGACCCTGTGTTATGCAAACGTTTAGAAGATGTTGGCGTGCAATGTGTAATGCCACTAGGCGCTCCAATAGGAAGTAATAAAGGCATAAAAACATTAGAATTTCTAGAAATCATTATAGAACAAAGTAATGTTCCTGTTATTGTCGATGCAGGTATAGGCGCTCCATCTCATGCTACTTTTGCTATGGAATTAGGAGCAGACGCTGTTTTAGTAAATACAGCAATTGCAGTTTCTCAAAATCCAGTTGAAATGGGAATTGCCTTTAAACAAGCCGTTGAAGCAGGAAGAATGGCTTACAATGCAAAATTAGCGCCAGTAAAGAATCACGCAGAAGCTAGCAGCCCACTAACTTCATTTTTGAATAATTAGTCTTTAATTAGAAACAATGTCTTTTAAAACTACTTTTAATAAATACGATTGGGATACTCTAGAAAGAGAAATCTATGAAATTTCTGAAGCAGACGTTTTAGCTGTCCTGCAGAAAGAAAAAATAGATTTAAACGATTTTAAAACGCTCATTTCTCCTGCAGCAAAACCATATATAGAACAAATGGCACAACGGAGTAATAGTCTTACAAAAAAACGTTTTGGAAATACCATTCAAATGTATATCCCCATGTATCTTTCTAATGAATGTCAAAACATTTGTACTTATTGTGGATTTAGTATGACGAATAAAATTCGTAGAAAAACACTAAGTGATACCGAAATTTTAAAGGAAGTTAATCATATTAAAAGCTTAGGCTACGATCATATTTTATTGGTTACTGGAGAAGCCAACAAAACAGTTGGTGTCTCATATATAAAACATGCTATTGATCTTATTAGAGCTCATTTTTCGAATATTAGTATAGAAGTTCAACCTTTAGATCAAAACGAGTATGAAACTTTAATAAGTGCTGGATTATATGCGGTATTGGTATATCAAGAAACCTATCATAAAGCCACTTATAAAATACATCATCCTAAAGGGAAAAAATCTAATTTCGATTACAGATTGGAAACACCAGATCGATTAGGAAAAGCAGGAATACATAAAATAGGAATAGGAGCACTATTTGGTTTAGAAGATTGGCGTGTAGATAGTTTTTATACAGCGCTACATTTAAAATATTTGCAAAAAAATTATTGGAAAACAAAGTATTCTATTTCATTTCCAAGGCTTAGACCACACCAAGGAGGTATAGACCCAAAAGTAGAAATGACCGATACTGATTTAGTACAGCTTATTTGTGCCTTTAGGTTATTAGATGAAGATGTGGAGTTATCGATATCGACTAGAGAAAGTGAAGTTTTCAGAAACCACTGTATACATTTAGGGATTACATCTATAAGTGCTGAATCAAAGACTAATCCTGGAGGGTATAGTGTAGAGCCTCAATCTTTAGAACAATTTGAGATTTCTGATGAACGCTCAACTGAAGACATAAAGAAAATGATAGAATCGCAAGGTTACGAAGTGGTTTGGAAAGATTGGGCTAATAATTGGGAATAATTTAAAAGCAAATGTTTAGTAAAGAAGAAAGCATACAATATAATCGTCATCTTATTTTAAATGAAATTGGAAATAAAGGCCAGCTAAAGTTAAAACAAGCAAAAGTTTTAGTTATTGGAGCTGGTGGTTTAGGCTGTCCCATATTACAATACCTAACTGCAGCTGGTATTGGCACCTTAGGAGTTATAGACCATGATGTGGTTGACCAAAGTAATTTACAACGTCAAATTTTATACTCTCATAATGATATTGGAAACTATAAAGCTAAAGTAGCAGCTTCAAAATTAACATTATTAAATCCTTATATACTTTTCAATACTTATATCGAACACCTTACAAAAGACAATGCTATAGAGTTATTTTCAAATTATGATATTATTGTAGATGGTAGTGATAATTTCCCAACTCGATATTTAGTAAACGATGCTGCCGTAATTACTAACAAACCTGTCGTATTTGGATCAATTTTTAAATTCGAAGGACAAGTTTCCGTTTTTAATTATAACAATGGCCCAACTTATAGGTGCTTATTTCCCAATCCTCCAAAACCAAACGCGGTTCCTAATTGTTCAGATATTGGTGTTCTTGGAGTGCTGCCAGGTATTATAGGAACACTTCAAGCTAATGAAGTTTTAAAAATCATTTGTGACATTGGAGTTTCTTTATCAGGAAAACTATTAACTTTCAACGCACTCTCTATGGAGCAACATCTTTTTTCTATTAAAAAAGATAAAACGATTACAATTAATGCTTTAGATAATAATTATTCAGCATTCTGTAATGTTACAAATGAAATAAAAGAAATCACTTATGAAACATTTAAAACGCAAACTAAAAATTATAATCTTTTAGATGTAAGAACTTATATAGAAAGGGAGTCATATCATATTGGTGGATTCCATATTCCACTAGACGAGTTAGGGGAACGATACAAAGAAATCCCTCAAAACAAACCACTTATTGTGTATTGCAAATCAGGAATGAGAAGTCTTACAGCCATACAATTACTTATTGATAGATCTTTTAAACAATCACTTCTAAATTTAAAAAACGGAATGAGTATACATCTCTAAAACATCTCAATTTTAATAGTGAAATTAGAAAAAGTGGACTTTCGTTTCATTTAATTCTACATACGCTCTGGGACAAATATTCCTAATAAAGAAAAGGCATTTTTAATGGTTTTTGCTACAGTTTTAGATAATTGCACTCTAAATACCTTTTCGGTATTAGTGTCTGCACCTAAAATAGATACATTCTGATAAAATGAATTAAAGGCTTTTACTAAGTCATAAGTGTAATTTGCAACCAAAGCAGGGCTATATTGCTTTGCAGCATTTTGAATTATTTCAGGAAATAGCTGTACTAGTTTTAGCAATTCTTTTTCTTTTTCATGTAATTGTACTTCATTATTACCAATAACAACATCTGTATTTACGTCAGATTTTCTTAAAATAGATTGTATTCTAGCGTAGGTATACTGAATAAATGGCCCTGTATTTCCTTGAAAATCGATAGATTCTTTAGGATCAAACAAAATACGTTTTTTAGGGTCTACTTTTAATATATAATATTTTAAAGCACCTAATCCAATAACTTGGTACAAGTTTTGTTTTTCTGCATCACTATACCCGTTTAATTTTCCTAATTCTTCTGAAATTTCTTCGGCGGTTTGAGCCATATTATCAATTAAATCGTCTGCATCTACAACAGTGCCTTCTCTACTTTTCATTTTTCCGGTAGGCAAATCTACCATTCCATAGCTTAAATGATACAAGTTTTTAGCCCAATCGAAACCTAACTTTTTTATAATTAAAAATAAAACTTGAAAATGATAATCTTGCTCATTACCTACGGTATATACCATTCCGCCAACATCAGGATAATCTTTAATACGCTGTATTGCCGTTCCTATATCTTGAGTCATATAAACAGCTGTGCCATCAGCTCGTAATACGATTTTTTCATCTAATCCATCCGTTGTTAAATCGCACCAAACCGAACCATCTTCTTTTTTAAAGAATACTTCTTTTTTAAGACCTTCTGAAATAAATTCTTTGCCTAATAAGTAAGTTTTGCTTTCATAATATAAATTATCAAAATCGACTCCCAAGTTTTTATAAGTCATTTCAAATCCATCATAAACCCATTGGTTCATGATTTTCCATAAAGTAACAGTTTCTTTGTCTCCTGCTTCCCATTTCCGAAGTAAACTTTGAGCTTCTAATAAAATTGGGGCCGTTTTTTTTGCTTCTTCTTCAGTTTTTCCTTCTTTAACTAAAGCTTTTATTTCTTTTTTATATTCCTGATCAAATTTCACATAGTAATTACCGACAAACTTATCACCTTTAAGCAATGTAGATTTTGGTGTTTCATTATTTCCAAAACGCTTCCAAGCTATCATACTTTTACAAATATGAATCCCACGATCATTAATAATTTGAGTTTTATAAACTTTCTTTCCTGAAGCTTTAATGATTTCTGCCACCGAATAACCTAATAAGTTATTTCTAATATGACCTAAGTGTAATGGTTTATTGGTATTTGGAGAGGAATACTCTACCATAATAGCTTTTTCATTCTCTACTATTTTTTTATAACCATAAAACGCATCATCCTTTATTTCATTAAAAAAGTTAAGATAATAACTATCATTAATTTCTAAATTTAAAAACCCTTTAACGACGTTAAACGACTTAATTTCATCTATATTAGAAACTAAATATTCTCCTATTTGTTCTCCTATTTGTACTGGGTTTCCTTTAATAACTCTTAACATAGGAAAAACAACAACAGTAATATCTCCTGAAAACTCTTTACGTGTGGCCTGAAATTCAACCGATTCTAAGTTCGAATTATATAGCGATTTTACTGTTTTTTTTACGTGTTCAGTAAGTATTAATTGGAGATTCATTAAATTATAGATTTTAATGTGCAAATATAGTATTTTTATTGAGCTCCTGTCTTTTTAGTTAATTTACATTGCATCATCATTTAATTAATTATAATGTTTTATTTGAGAAGACTAAAAAACAATCGAATTAATTTAAAACATGTTATCGAATAAAAAAACGAAACAACACAGTTTACTAATATTATTCTAAAAAGCGTATTTCAACGATTTTATTTGTTTTTAACCAGGTTAAAGTCGCCTTTAATCTAATTTATTTACTTTTTATCGCTTTTAATTAGTTTTTCATTACTTTTGTAGTGTGAATGTTAATCCAAATAAAAAATAATTAATCCTAATGTTTAAATCCCTGCACAATAATACATTAAACTGTTTTTAACAGTAAACTACCTTATTTTTTGAAATTAAAGTGCAGTCTATTTCTTATGAAAAGGCTTTTTATATTTATCTTATTAGTAACGACTTATTCTAGTTTCTCTCAAACTGAAGAACTGAAAGGTTTATCCTTAAAGCTTGATATACAAAACCAAGACACAAGTAAAGTAAGCACTTCTATTAAAATAATAAAATTACTCTATAATTCTAAAGACTATCTAAACGCATTAAAATTTGCTAAAGAAAGTGAGACCTTATCAAAATCTTTAAACTATAAAGAAGGAGTTGCTCAAATAAATCATATTAAAGGTCTAATATATTTCGAAAAAAAAGATCTTACTAAGGCCTTAAAATATTTCAAAACCTCAAAACTATTATATTACGATTTAGAAAGCACAACAAATATAGCGAGAGTAAATAGCGATATGGCTATTTTAGAAATTATAAATGGAAATAATACTCTTGGTACAAAATATGCAATAGCTGCAATTGAAGAATTTAAAAATAAAGAAAATTACAAAGAGTTATTTGAAGTTTATGATAAGTTAATAAATACATACGAAACAGTTAATATTAACGAAAAAGCTATCGTTTTTTGTATGAAAAAACTTGAAATAATAAAATCGTTAAATGATACTAATCGTTTAATTAATGGCAATAAAAAATTAGCTCTTCTTTATGATAAAGAAGGAAATTATCCTAAAGCTATAAACTATCTTGATAGTGCTTTAAGTTATGGTAAAAATAATAAAAATTTACAACGCAGTTTGTTCCCAATCATAGGAGGTATCCATCTTAAGAGAAGCGCATATAAAACTGCAACAAATTATTTAAAAGAAGGACTTAAATTAAATAGATCAGCAAATAATGTAGACGGAATAATTCTTTCATTAAGCCACTTAGGTGAAATTAACCTTATACATAAGCGTTTTGAAACTGCTGAAAAACAATTCTTAGAAATTGACCAATTAGCAAGAAAAGTTAATAATTATACTGCATTAATAAATAATTATAAGCAACTTATTGCCTTAGACTCTACTAAAGGACACTTTGAAAACGCTTTTAAAAAACAGCAAGAATATTATACTTTATTAAATAAAATTAGTCTTTCAGAATTGTCTCATAAAAATGAAGCAATAAATAAAAAAAATAACTCAGGAGCCTCTAACAATGAGTTACTAATTGCAAAAGTAAGCCAAGATGCTACTGTAGTCAGTAAAAATAAATTCGATAAATTTAGAAAAAATATGTACTTGGCTATAGGAGGTTTTTTAATTTTAGCAATATGTTTAGTTATTGCTTACTTTAAAAGAAACAAAGGCATTAAATACACTAAAGATCTAGAACAGAAAAACAAAAATATAGAGCTTCAAAAAGAGGCTATATTAGAAGAAAACAAACATTTTGAAGATATTAATAACACAAAAGATAAATTATTTTCTATTGTCTCTCATGATTTAAAAGACTCATTGACCTCTACTAAAGGGCTTATTGATTTGCTTAAAGAAAAATCAATTACAAAAGAAGAGTTTGATTCATTAATACCTGAATTAAGTGATACCGCAAATAACGCTTATTTATTACTTTATAATCTTTTAAACTGGTCTAAATCTCAAATGAAATCTTTAGAGGCAAAACCTATATTCTTTGATATTCAAGATGTTTTTAAAGAAAAACTAAAATTAGTTGAACAAAAACTGAAAACAAAACGGATAACTTTAGTTAATAAAACCCATTCAAGTATAGCTTATGCAGATAGGAGTATGGTAGAAATAGTGGTGCAAAATATTATAACTAATGCCATTAAGTTTTGTGACCCCTTAGATAAAATAACTATAACCAATAATGCAAAAAATAACCATATGCTAATTAGTATTGCTGATACTGGTATTGGTATTTCTAAAGAAAATATTTCTAAGCTATTTGGTGGAGACAAAACCTTTACAACAATTGGTACACAAAATGAAAAGGGTACTGGTTTAGGGCTTTCTATATGCAAAGATTTAATATCACTAAACAATGGCCGTATATGGGTTGAAAGTACTTTAGGTATAGGAAGTACTTTTTATATTGAATTACCGGTTAATGAGGGTAAAAACACGTATAATGAAGTATCTTCTAATGCTTCGGTAGAAATACTTCAGCCATCATACAGCGAACACTCCCTCCTCCACAGGCTTCAATAGTATCAATAGAGCTATTTATAATATTACAATGTTTTTCTATAATTTTTATTTGAGCATTAGATAAAGAATTATAGGCCGATAAACTCATTGCTAAATATAGGGTTTCTTTTTCCCCTTTTACCTGAAGCATATTACCTGCAAAATTGCTAACTTGACTTTCAGATATTATAATTATTTCTTTACCGTCTTCTCTTAAATTAGCAATTAAATTTTTTCGTTCTTTTTTATCATCAATACACTCTAAACATACTACAGCAAAGGTTTCCCCCAAACACATCATAACATTGGTGTGATATATTTCTTTTCGTTTGTCATTTACAGTTTGAAATGCTTTAAAAACAACAGGAGTGTATTCAAAATCTTCACAAAATTCAATAAAAAGCTCTTCATCAGATCTTTCTGATAAAGCACAATATGCCTTTCTATTTATTCTATCTAAGATTAAACTGCCTGTACCTTCTAGAAAAAAACCTTCTTTTTCAGCACTTGTATAGTCTATTATATTCTCTATTTTATACCCTTCATTTTCTATAGCATCAATAATTCCTTCACGTCTTTCTAAACGTCTATTTTCTGCATACATTGGGTATAATCCAATAGTCGCATTTTCATGAAAAGTTATCCAGTTATTGGGAAAATGAGCATCTGGAGTATTTAATCCATCATTAGGGTGGTATACAATAACATTAACTCCTACTGCTCTAAGCTTTTTTACATATAGGTCAAATTCTTCTTCTGCAGCTTTTTGCAACGCTATAACAGATTCCCCTTCAATCTTTTTTTGATAAAAATTATTTGATAATGTTTGCTCATTAGATCTAAAACTAGTAGGTTTCACCATTAATATGGTATTTGTTGTTTGCTGCATCTTAAATAAATTTGTGCAAAGGTAATTAAATTAACTAAGTAAGGTAGCCCTTATACTTTTATTACTTTTTCCATTTAATATTACAGCCAATGCTAGGTTTTTGAGCCTTTATAGGTCTATTCTCATTTAAAATAGCACTTAAAGCATCTCGCAAGTCTTGTCCTGTTACTGGCATACCATTTCCAGGTCGTGAATTATCTAGTTGGCCATGATAAGTTACTTTTAAATTTGTATCAAAGACATAAAAGTCAGGAGTACATGCTGCATTATAGGCCTTTGCTACTTCTTGAGTTTCGTCATACAAATAAGGAAAAGGGTAATTTAATCTTTCTCCTATTTCTTTCATTAATTCTGGAGCGTCTTGAGGATAGCTATTAACATCATTACTACTTATAGCTACAAAACCTATTCCTTTAGTTAAATAGTCATTTGCTAGTTTTACTAATTGCTCATTAATATGGACAACAAATGGGCAATGGTTACATATAAACATAATAACGGTAGCCTTTTCTCCTTTTAATTCTTTAAGAGATAGTATTTTTCCAGATATTGAATCTGGAAGTCTAAAACCTGGAGCTATTAATCCACTGTCTATAGGGTTTGATTCTGTGAGTGACATCGCATTTTTTTTATTTTTTTCTATCCAAGAAACAAGATTAACAATAAAAAAGCGACTTTCAAAAAAGAAAATCGCTTTAGGATATAATATTTAAACC
>JAHDGB010000062.1 GCA_020627885.1 Flavobacteriaceae bacterium
TAATTGTTTCTAAAATTCTACACATTAATTCATCTTTTTAAGTTTAGTAAAGATATCTAGATAGCATTTAACATTAGCTTTTAATGAATAATGAGATTTAACCACTTCTATATTTCTTATTCCTATTTCGTCAAATATTTTTCTATTTTTATAAATTTTTATAAATTTTTCTTCCCATTCACTAATCTCCTTTACAAATAAATTCTCACTATTTCTATCGACTTTCTTATTGGCTTCAAATGACGATGATATAGTTGAAATACCACAAGCCATATACTGAATTAATTTAAAAGCACATTTCCCTTTATTAAACAAATTATCATCTAACGGCATAATTCCTACTGTAAAATTTTTAATATTTGTAATCTCTGTATTACTATCCCAAGTTATAAATTTAACAGGTAAATGTTTTAAGTAATGCTGTAATAATGGATCAAAACCAATTAAATGCAATTCAAACTTTATATTGTTTGAAATTAGTTTTTCAAATGTTCCAATAAGGGGTAAAATATTTTTAGATGTTGTTTTTGACCCTATCCAACCAATTACAAAAGTATTAGTATTCATTTTTTCTGACTTGATCTCATAATATTTTCCAAAATCAATAGAAGTCGGTATCTCAGTAACTTTATTGTTGTATTTTTTAGCATATCGAGTTAAATATGGACTTCCTGTAATAACGTGTGTTGCATTTTTTATAACTTTTTCAATTTTATTCTTTAGTAACATCCTAATATACTTGTTTTTATGTTGATCGTAATCATGAAAAACAGCATCATCATAATCTACTATATAACTAATATTGAATATTTTGAAAAAAAACTTAAAAAAAGGCAAATATTGAGTAAACTCATATTGAACTAAACATATTTTATCACTATTAATTAATTTTAGCATATTTACTAATCTTTTTGAATAAGATTTACTTAGATATAACATCCCTTTAAAAGACCAAAATTTAAACCCAGGGGTATAATTATCATCAAAAAAAGGATATATATTTATCTCATAATCTTCAAAATAGTCCAAGTATTGATATATTCTATATCTACTACTTGGCCCTTTTTCTGTATATTTTGGAAAACATATAAGTTCCATTATCCTTTAAATTGTTTCTTATACAACATAAAATAAGCACTCTTTGTTTCCATAAAACTTTTTATTTGTAATGTTATTAGTAAAATTCCCATTCTTAAAATAGGTTCAACAAATAAAACATTACATTTTAAGATAATAAAATGTGATGTAGAAAAATGTTTTTTTCCATATAACAGCAATGAGCTTAAAGAATAAAATAGCCTCAATGCCTTTACTTTACGAGAAGCTCCTCCTCCTTGATGAAAAATACATATGTCTGTATCATAATAAATTTTACCGCCTTGATCTGTTATTCTTTTTGATAAATCTAAATCTTCATAATAAACAAAAAAATCTTCATCAAAACCGCCTACATTTAAAAAACATTGTTTTCTTATTAAATAAAAAGCTCCTATTACATGATTTACAAATCTAGATGATTTATGATCCCAGTCTATCATATGATACCCTTTAAAAAGTTTTGGAGATAACTTACTTAGCCCGTATATTTTATTAAAATATCTGCATAAAGTAATATACCTAGCACAACTTCTTTGTATATTACTATCTTCATCTACTTGTTTACAACCAAGAACAGTGATTTCTTTGTTTCTCTCTATCGATGAGATCGCTTTTTCAATTGATTCTTCATAAACCTGTGTGTCTGGATTCAAAAATAGTATATACTTTGAATTAGCATTTAATACTCCTAAATTACACGCAGCTCCAAAACCAATATTTTGAGGGGTTTTTATTACTTTAATTTGTGAATTAATAAGATCATTTAATATTGGTGTATTTGAACCATTATCTATAATAATTACCTCTATATCCGTGAAGTTCTTTTGCTTAAAAATAGATTCTATACAATTTTTTGTTAATTCTTCACAATAATAGTTTATTATTATTATTGCCAATTTTTTTCTTTTATTCATTTCTCTTTATAATAGCTATTTTGAAAAAACATGCAAAAAAAATAAACATCATATATAATAATTGCACTGCTCTAGTAGTTAATATTAAACCACAAAAAAAGAATAATATTATTGAAAACGATAATTGCTTTAATATGGGATCATTTGATTTAATTAAGGTAATAATCAATTGAAAAACTAAGAACAAAATTATTAAAACCGGTATTAGCCCATTATCTAAATAAAAATCTAAAATAAAATTTTCAGAAGTATAAGAAGAAATTGAAGTAGACGCTTTTGCATTCTTATAACCATTCTCATAAACTTTTTTGAAATTTTCATAACCAATCCCAAATATTGGATTATCATAAATCATCTCTAGTGAAGATTCTAACATGTACTTTCTTTGATTTATACTTCCATCCAAAAGGCGTTGATTATTTAATCTTTCAAATAGCCTAAAATTAGACTTTATCTTTTCTTGAAATGTATCACTGATACTGAATATAACAATAATTGATCCCAAAAAAATTATTGCATAAATTATTTTTAATAAATATTTCCTAAAATAAACTAACGCTGTAATCAAAATTATTAATATCGCCATTTTCGAAGCTGTTAATAATAATGTAATATTAATTAATAAGAGTAATACTTTTTCTTTTTTTGATTTATCACGCTTAATATGTAATATTCCTAAAGGGAAAGTTAAAAAAACACACAAATTTAGTGGGTTAGAAAAAGTAGAAACAGTTCGAAATGTTAGCTTTATATAGTCTGGAAAACTTTTAATCCAAAAAATTGTAGACAGCATATAATCTAGAAATAAAGTTTGAATGATTCCATAAAGACAAACAACCCAAGTAGCTAAAAATAATCCTTTAATTAAAAAATTTATTGTGTTCCTATTTATATAATTAATAACAATTAAAAATGCAAAAAAATAATTAACCCATCTAACTTGATATTTAATGACTTGAAAAAAATTATCTAAATTATTAATAACCATTCCTAAGAAGGAAAAAACAATCAAAATAAATATTAAAAATACATTAATATTAAAAAGGAAAGATCTTTTAATGCTTATATAAACTAAAAAAAAAACTGAATGAATATAAATGAATAAATCTGGAAGCGATAAAAAATTTAGAAAGTATTTGGACGGGTTGAAAAAAACCACCATCAATGGAAAATAATATAAAAAATTATATTCTATCCTATCTAAAACTTTTTGCTTTGGAACAATCATAATTTATTATCTGATTAATTTAGGAACTTATTAGACAAAAATATCAATAATAAATAAACTATACTTCCAAAAAGGTTTATGTAGGCCAAGATTGTAAAATTATACTTTGGAAGTAATAAAATGGATATTAGAGCTCCTATAGATACAACTATTACTATATAGCCTGCTATCAGTTTGGTTTTCCCTAAAGCCTCTAATTTCTTTTGCAATATAATTGCAATTTGCCATATTATCGCACTAATTCCTAAAGGCATAACTGTTTTCTTAAGTACTCTAATCGTATCTAAATTGGTAAACCCTAAAAAATCTGTTATAATAAAATCTCTGAAAAAATAAAAAATAAATAAAACAGGTACACAAACTAAAAACAAAAAAAGCAATCCTCGTTTGAGTGTTTTATTGAACAACTCTTTATTACCTGTACTATTTATTTTCATTAACAAAGGTTGATATACACTATTTATTGGATTAACAAGCTGAGTAAAAACCTTAAAAACAATATCATACATAGCTGCATATTGAGCGAGTATACTCGCTCCTAAAAAATGATTCAATATGTATTTATCTATACCATTTGCGCTTGGAGAAAAAACCATCCATATACTTAATGGAAGACCATAATTTAAAAATTTTTTAGTTAATTTAAAGTCTATTTTGAAATCTATTAAAAGAGTTCTTTTATTCAAAAATAAATAAGAAAAAAAATAGCTCATAAATAAAGAAAAAAACAATACTTCTAAAACATTTAAAAAAGGAAAAAACTTAACAATAAAAACTAATAAAAGAAATGAAAACAGCCTAATTATTTCTGCTATAGAATATTTTAATGACTCTAATTCTGTTTGTATTTGTATTAATTTGGAAGTATACATGCACCCCGTTATAAACCCTAAGGTAATAACAAAAAAAAGAAAAAAACTAGGGGTATCTATATTTACATAAACAGTTGATAATAGAGGTATTATAGCAAGTAATGCCGCCGAGAGATTTATTCTGTTTACTTTCTTATAGAATAGTTCTTTATTTTCAAAATCGTCATGGAATTTAATGACAGATTGGTTTATCCAACCTGTAAAACCAGAAATAAAAATTAAAAAAGTAACATATGTAATAATATAAACTCCATAATTGTCTTCACCAAACCAGTTTATAAATAAAGGTATTATAGCCATAGAAATAATAGCTGTTAATATTTTTCCCATAAAATAGGTTAACATTTTATATATTGAAGTTTTTGTTTGTATCACAAATTATTCTTTTGGCTTAGAATTGTTAATAATTTGCTTTAAAAACAAACTATTCATTAAAGAATATGTCAATACGCCTGACATTCTGCTTAAAACGTTTTCTGTTAACAGAATAGAATATATAAAAATTAAAAAAACAATATAATATATATTTCGCACGTTAAAACTTAATTTAATATTAAAATATATCATATACATAAACGATATCAATAAAACAATACCTCCGCCCAAATATAAATTAAAATAGTAGTTATGCGAATTTATCTTTTCATTATAAAAAAATTTATAAATAAAACTAAATTCGGAATTTAATAAATATTGCTCATTTAATTTGTCTTGTATATCTCCTACTCCATAACCAAAAAAAGGAATGTCTTTCAATAATTGATAAGAAACTTTATTAATCAATATTCGCTCTCCTATACCATCCAAGCTTTTGTTATACGAAATACTTTTATCTTTATCTTGTGTTGATTTTATTATTGTGTTAATTTTATTAAAGTTTACTATTGAAAAACTCAATCCCAAAAAAAAGACAAAACAAAAAATCATTAATGTCTGTTTGGGTTTTAGAATATGGTAAATCAGTACGAAAGGCAAAACTGTAACTAACAAAAATATCCCCAAAAATGATTTCAAGTATACTATAGTAATTGAAAAAAATAGAAAAAATACTACTAAGCAGAACTTAAAAAATAAATTATGCTTCCTTCTAAAAAAGAGAATTATAGAAAATAAATTCGCTACTAATAAATTAATACTGTTATATGTTTTATGTATAAAAATATAAGGGTCATTAATTTGTTCAGCGCACCATAAAAGCTTAGAAAATGGGACTTCCCATATATAGTATATTTTTTTAATATTAGAAAGCTCACTTATATCATAATAACATGAATATACAGCTTTATCCATTATGAAAAGAAAAAGAATTATTAAAAATAAAGCGTTAGAAATAATAAAAACTAAATAAATTAAATCATATTTTTCTTGTCTATATTTAGGCTGAAAATAAATAAATATTATAGGTAAAATTATAACAGGCAACAATGTATTTATCTTCTTAATGCCATCATTCAAGTTTTTTGAGTAAGTCAACGTTATTATCATTAATAAAACAAATAATATGTTTATTAAGACAATTTTATATCCTTTTTTTTTCAGTATAAGATTCGCTTCTTTAAAGTAAAAAATGACTGATAATACAGAAAAGATTATTAATAATTTAGAAGTATAATCATATGGTAGTGATGGAAAAAAAAGGAGCAATAACAGTAAGACAAACGTAATTTTATCCGAAACTAAATTACAACTATTCTTATCAAAAACCATAAAACATCATTTTCACTCTTTCATTAATCACAAATCCAATAACTCCTTGATTAATAATGGTGTACTAACAAAATAAGGGTCGTAAACTTCTTTACCATTTATTTCTTTTGCTTCTAAAGCAAACTCTAATGAATCTCCTTTCCTATATATGAATTGATTAGGTAAAAAATAATCAGAAAAATTTGTTGAATTAATTTTTAATTTTTCTCCATCATAATTTATAAGTATTTCTTTGAAAGTAATTTGTCTTTGTTTTTTGCTACTTCCTACATCTATTCTTATTTTCTCTGGATAGATTCCCTTTAAATCAAAAATTAATTCTTGGACTTCTTCTTTTCCTTTGAAGCCTCTTCCTAAATAATTATCATAAGAAAAATGTTCTGTTGCAGAGTCTGTATATAGCAATTCAAAAGAATCATCATGATTAAAAATTCCAGATATTATAACTTTACACTCTTTATCTGCTTGTTTTGATTTTTTAGTGGTTATCGTTGATTTTAATTGTGAAGAAGTTTCATTTTTTTTTTCTTTGTCTTTTTTGCAAGAGAGTATTACTATAACTAGTACTAGAAAAACACTTTTATATAATTTCATTTTTTCTTTTTTTATACCAATCTAAAGAAACTTTTAGACCGTCATTTAATTTATAATAAGCTTCATACTTTAACATTTTCTTTACTTTATCAATATTTGCTAAAGAATCTTTTACATCTCCAAGTCTTGTCTCTCCATATGTTATCTCATTATTAGCATTTACCAATTTTTCAATACTTTTCCATAAATCTATAATACTAATTCGTTCCCCTACAGCAACATTAAAAACTTCATGCGCATCAAAATTAGATAATACTGCTTTTATATTTGCTTGAATGACATTTTCAATAAATGTAAAATCTCTAGTTTGTTTACCGTCTCCATTAATTCTTATTTTCTTTTTATTAATAGCCCCATCCATAAATAATGGAATTACTGCTGCGTACGCTCCATCTGGGTCTTGCTTAGGACCAAAAACATTAAAGTATCTTAATCCCACAGTATGGAAATTATAAATTTTTGAAAAATTCTCTGCATATAACTCATTAACATATTTTGTTATAGCATAAGGAGATAAGGGTTTTCCTATAACGTCTTCAACCTTAGGTAAGATTTTACTATCACCATAAGTACTTGAAGAAGCTGCATAAACTAATTTTTTTACGGTTTTTGATTCTTTTGCTGTTATTAATATATTTAAAAAACCTGAAACATTAACACTATTAGTCTCAATAGGATCTTCAATTGATCTAGGAACAGAACCTAATGCTGCTTGATGCAATACATAATCAACTTGCTCCATTGCTTGTTCACATGTTTTTTTATCTCTTATATCTCCAGTTATTAAAACACAACGTTGATTCACTAAAAAGGGTTCTATATTTTCCCTCTTACCTGTAGAAAAATTATCTAAAATAACAACTTTTTTTGCTTCATGCTTTAACAAGTATTCTACTATATTAGATCCTATAAAACCAGCCCCACCTGTAACTAAAAAAACTTTATTCGAAAGGGGCTCACTATGATACTTTTTTTTAAATAACATGCTTTTATAATCTTTTATCTATAATTGAACTTTCGACAGTACCTTTAACATCATATATAACTGCATTCTTTTTTTTGTGTTTTTGATAATCAAAATTCTTGAATTCTTTATGTGCTACTGTATGAACAATCGCATCATATTTCTCATCTTTTATGTCAGTAATTAAATTAAACCCATATTCATCTTTAACCTTACTATTTGAAGCCCACGGATCATAAACGTCAATATTCATATTAAAACTTTTAAATGTATTGTAAACATCTATGGCCTTGGTATTTCGAATATCTGGGCAGTTTTCTTTAAATGTGATGCCTAACATTAGAACTTTTGAAGATCTTATAGGAATATTGTTAGTCACCATTAATTTTAATACTTCGGTGGCTACATATTCTCCCATTGAATCATTTAATCGTCTTCCTGCCAATATAATTTCGGGATGATATCCTACTTCCTGAGCTTTTTGTGCTAAATAAAAAGGATCTACTCCAATGCAATGCCCTCCAACTAAACCTGGTTTAAATGGTAAAAAGTTCCATTTAGTTCCTGCCGCTTCTAAAACCGAATGTGTATCAATATTTAATTTATTAAATATTTTTGCAAGTTCATTAACAAAAGCTATATTTATATCACGCTGCGCATTTTCAATTACTTTTGCTGCTTCAGCTATTTTTATTGTGGGTGCTAAGTGTGTACCCGCAACAATTATAGCTTTATATAAGTCATCTACAACTATAGCTATTTCTGGGGTAGATCCTGAAGTTATTTTTTTTATCTTAGTTATTTTATGTGTTTTATCTCCTGGATTTATTCGTTCTGGCGAGTAACCACAATAAAAATCTACATTAAATTTTAGCCCACTTTCTCTTTCTAAGACAGGTACACATTCATCTTCTGTTACTCCTGGATAAACCGTAGATTCATAAATAACAATATCTTCTTTTTTTAAAATTCTGCCAATAGTTTCAGAAGACTTAATCAATGGGGTTAATATAGGTCTATTGTTTTTATCGACTGGTGTCGGCACCGTAACAATATATATATTGCACTCTTTTATTGACTCAACATCACAACTAAGTTCCAACTCCTCCTTGTTTTTATTTAACACCGATTGTAAATTTTCGTCACTTATTTCTAAAGTACTATCATGTCCCTCTTTTAATGCATTTACTCGGCTTTCATTAATATCAAAACCAATTACTTTATATTTCTTAGCAAATTCAACCGCAAGTGGTAAACCCACATAACCCAAGCCTATTACAGCTATTTTTTTACTCATACCACTATATTTTATCCAAACAAATTCTAAGACTATCTCTCCAATAAGGAATTTCAAGTTCTAAGTTTTGTTTAATTTTTGTCTTATTAAGTATACTAAAAGGGGGTCTTTTTGCAGGAGTAGGAAAACTCTTTGTTGGTATAGCCTCAACTTTAATATTTTTATCTTTAATTTCAAAAACTGCTTTAGCAAAATCATACCAACTTGCAACCCCTTCGTTACTATAATTATATATACCAAAATCTGTCTTCTTTTTATTAATCAACTTCAAAATTACTTCAGCTAAATTCTTTGCATATGTTGGTGTTCCTATTTGATCATTTATTACCTCTAACTGAGATCTTGAATCTGCCAATTTCAACATTGTTTTAACAAAATTATTGCCAAACTCTGAATATAACCAAGAGGTTCTTATAATGTAATACTTTTCAAATTCTGAAATTATTACTTTTTCTCCTTCCAACTTTGTTTTTCCATATATAGAAATTGGATTTGTACTACCTTCTTCGTTATATGGGTGATTTGACTTTCCATCAAAAACGAAATCAGTAGAAATATGGATCAATGTTGTATTATGTTCCTTACAGCTTTTAACTATATTTTTAACTCCTTCAACATTTATTTTATACGCATTTTCTTGGTCATTCTCTGCTCTATCTACAGCTGTATACGCAGCACAATTTATGCAAAAATCAAATTTATAAGACATAAAATAAGATTCCACTTCAAAAGAATTAGTAATATCTAAATCTCCTTTAGATGTGTAATGAAAGGATAATTTATTTTTAAAATTATCATCAATTTCTTTAAAACAACTTCCTAATTGACCTTTCGCTCCCGTTACAAGCACTTTTTTCATTCAAAATATGTTTTTAACAGTTGGTAAAACTTTATCTTTATCAGAAATTATATATTCATTTGAATCCAAAACCCAATCTATATTTAACTGCTCATCATTGTAAATAATACCTGCTTCTGAAGATTTATTATAATAATTATCGCATTTGTAATTAAATATAGCGGTATCACTTAATACAATAAAACCATGAGCAAAGCCTCTTGGAACAAATAGCTGTTTTTTATTTTCCGCTGAAAGTTTAATAGAAAAATGTTTCAAAAAAGTTGAAGAATTTGGTCTAATATCTACAACAACATCTAATACCTCTCCTTTTATAACTCTAACTAATTTAGCTTGAGAACTTGTGCCTTTTTGAAAATGTAAACCCCTTAACACCCCTTTATTTGAAAACGATTCATTGTCTTGAATAAAATCAACCTCATAACCTACTAAATCATCAAATTTGTCTTTATTATAACTTTCAAAAAAATATCCTCGTTCATCTCCAAATACAAAAGGATCTATTATAAAGCAATCTTTTAAAATGGTATTAATTCTTTTCATTGTTATCTTTCCGATTCTACTAAACTAATTAAATGTTCCCCATAACCACTTTTGAGCAAAGGAGTAGCTAGGTTTATTAGCTCTTGTTTTGAAATAAATCCCATTTTATATGCTTCCTCTTCTATGGCTCCAATTTTTAAACCTTGTCGTTCTTCAATAACTTGAACAAATTGAGAGGCTTGCATAAGAGAACTAAAAGTTCCTGTATCCAACCATGCTGTCCCTTTATCTAGTATACTTACTTTAAGTTTACCTTGCTCTAAATATACTTTATTAATATCGGTAATTTCTAATTCTCCTCGATGGCTTGGTTTTATGTTTTTTGCAATATCTACTACAGAATTATCATAAAAATAGATTCCAGGAACTGCATAACTTGATTTTGGCTGTTTTGGTTTTTCTTCTATAGAAAGTGCTTTACCTTTCTTATCAAAGTTAACTACACCATACCGTTCTGGGTCTGTAACATGATAAGCATATACAATGCCTCCATTTGGGTTATTATTAGATTGTAATAATCCTGATAGCCCTGTGCCATAAAAAATATTATCTCCTAATATTAAAGCAACTTTATCATTTCCAATAAAATCAGCTCCAATTATAAATGCTTCAGCCAATCCATTTGGATTATCTTGAACTGCGTATTCAAATTTACACCCAAGATTTGCGCCATCACCTAGCAACTCTTTAAATAAAGACAAATGTTGAGGTGTAGATATAATTAAAATTTCTTTTATCCCCGTACTCATTAAGGTAGATAAGGGATAATATATCATTGGCTTATCATAAATAGGCATTAATTGCTTACTCAACACCTTTGTTAATGGATGTAGTCTCGTTCCTGACCCCCCTGCAAGTATAATTCCTTTCATTCTTTTTTAAATGGATATCGAATTCCTTTCAATCTTTTTTAAATACCAATCTATTGTTTTTTTGATTCCTGTTTCAAAATTTTCATCAGCTTTCCAACCTAATTCATTTTCAATTTTAGAAGCATCAATCGCATACCTATAATCGTGACCTGGCCTATCTTTTACAAATGTAATTTGTTCTTTATATGACTTTGATGCTGGTTTTATTTCATCTAATATAGAACAAATAGTATCTACTATATATAGGTTGTTTTTTTCATTTCTTCCCCCAATATTATATGTTTCTCCTGCTTTTCCTTTATTTGTTACTAAATCAATTCCCTTGCAATGATCCAATACATATAACCAATCTCTAACATTTTTTCCATCTCCATAAATAGGAATTGGTTCACCTGAAATTGCTTTTCTAATAATTGTTGGTATTAGCTTTTCATTATGCTGTTTAGGTCCATAATTATTTGAACAATTTGTGGTAACCACATTCATTCCATAAGTATGAAAATAACTTCTCACTATAAAATCAGATGCTGATTTAGAAGCACTGTATGGACTATTAGGCGCATAAGGCGTGTGTTCTGTGAATAAGCCTTTATTCCCTAAAGTGCCGTATACTTCATCTGTAGAAATATGATGAAATCTACTATTCTCATGACCTTTCCTAATTTTGAAGGGAGCATCCATCCATAAATTTTTAGCAACATCTAATAAATTAAAGGTTCCTTCTATGTTTGTTTTTATAAACGCCCCAGGATTTGTTATAGAATTATCTACATGAGATTCGGCTGCAAAATGAATTACATTTGTAAAATCATATTTCTTGAAGAGGTCTTCTATCAAATCTCTATCACATATATCTCCCTCAATAAATGTATAATTTTTCTCATTTGAGATGTCTTTCAAATTACTTAAATCTCCTGCATAAGTTAATTTATCAAGATTTATTAATCTTATGTTGGGGTATAACTTTAAAAAATAAGAAACATAATTAGCTCCTATAAAACCAGCCCCTCCAGTTATTAAATACATTTTATTTTTCATACTTTTGAGCAAAATTTATTATTCTTCCTATAAGAAAGAGCAAAAATAGCAATATAAATGAAATTACGGGAAATATAAGACTATATTTTTCTGTTAACTTGTTTACTGGATTTCCTACTTTTTGAAAACTCGAAATAACATCAAAAAACACATCGTCTTCTACTTTTTCTTCATCTAACTTTTGCAATTCGTTTCTTAATTCTATTTGTTTATTTAGTAACTCATATTCTCTAGTATTAGATTTATCTTTTAATAAAGACATATCTCCAGCTCCGAGAGAAATTGTAGCATTCCCTTTACCAGCTTCAGCTTTTAAAACCTCTATATACACCTGTTGTAAGGAATCAACTTCTTTTAAATTGGCTTTAATGTTCTCTTTTTGAAGTGTTATTAATGAATCTCTAGTTTTCTTTTTCCTTTCTGAATATTTATTACTAAACGAGGCATTTAAACCATCATCTAAAGATAAAAAGATATCTTTTTTATAGGCCTCTACTGTTAATGAAAAAAAATTGCCTGAATAAATACTTCTATTCTCAATAAATTCTTTAAAGGTAATGTCTTTTGCCCTAGTACTATCCAATTGTTTTAAAAATTCCTCATACTCTACAATCTTATCATTCTCATTTTCAGGACCAGGAGAAATTTCAAAACTCTTTAATGTCTTTACTTCTTCTTCTGTGATTGAGAATATACCTTTAATTGCTTCATAGTCTTCGTTTCCAATAAGAGCATTAAAATAATCTATGTTGTTTATTAATTGATATTTAGAATCGAAATAAGGCCTTACCAACATACTTGAACTGTATACTGGTCGTTTTGTTTTTTCTAAAGTAACACCTACAATAAGGGCAATTAAAAGAACACTTAAAATAATTTTTCGTTTTTCTAAAAGAACCTTTATAACATATATTATAGCAGATAAAATAGATTTAAATATAGACCCTATAAATTGAAATACCATACTAAAAGCATTCCCAATTAGGTTAAAAAAAACAATTAAATCAATCTCTTCGTTTGTATTAGATTTATTTCGCTTATTTGTATCACTCATATATTACTATATTTTATTCTAGCTTTTATAATTAATAGTATGATTGTAAAATTTAATCAATAAAAAGGAAATACACAAAAATCCTAGAGCGATTATAGGTAAAATTATTTTAAATTTTCTGTACCAAATATTCTCAAGTAATCCTTTTTCTTTAAATGGGGATATCTTGTCAAAGATAGTATTATTAACAAGCATTTCTTCTTTAAGAGAGCTAATCTCACTCAATATCTCCATTTCCTTTTCTAAAAGCACATCTTCTTTAGTTGCAGCTTTTTCAACTTTTAACGCAAAAGCATTATCCATGCTTGAGGATATTGTTGTCTTTTTTGCTTCAATATCTAATATATTCAAATATTTTTGTTTCATATTCGTTACCTGTTCCAAAACACTTTTAAGCTCCACTATTTTCATTTTTAAAACACTGTCCCGTTCTTTTTTCTCAATTATAGCAAATTTATTTTGTAATGCTAATTCTATGGCATTTTCAAGCTTTTTAAAAATATTATACTTTTTCGCTCTAGCTCTAATTAAAAAAA
>JAHDGB010000063.1 GCA_020627885.1 Flavobacteriaceae bacterium
TTCTGTATTAGATGTACTGCTAAGAGTTGGAGCTGTTGGTGCTGTAGTATCTGCTGCTGTTCCATCAGTTGTAACTGTGATCGTATTACTTTCAAGACTTAAATTACCAGCAGCATCGAAAGCTCTTACAGTAAATTGATAAGAAGTCGCTGCAGTTAAACCTGTAATTTGTGTACCAGTAGCATTACCATTGTTTACAGCGCCTAATAAAACACCATCTCTATAAACTCTATAACCAGTTACTGCGATATTATCTGTAGCTCCAGTCCAAGATAAGTTTACTGTAGTTTCTGTATTAGATGTACTGCTAAGAGTTGGAGCTGTTGGTGCTGTAGTATCTGCCTCAGTACCATTTTGTGTTTCCACAATAATATCATCTAATAGTATGGAATATCCATAACGGTTGGTAGCTATAAACCTGATAACTGTTTGTGAACTGGGGTTAAAATTGCTTAAATCAATATTCTCTTCAACCATATTATTTATAGCATTTGTATAATTTGCTACTGTAGACCATGTATTTCCGGAATTAGTGGAGATAGAAACTGTTAAAATGTTAATGTCATTATTCCAACTACGTTGCAAATGCTTAAACTTTAAAATATGATTTCCTTCAGATAAATTTAATACAGGTGTAGATAATGAGGTTTGAAAGTTTGTGTATGACGCGTTAAAAAAAGAAGCAGTAACATTTCCATTTATAGGACAGATTGCTCCTCCGTTTCTTCCTGTACAATTTGTTATCCAGTTAAGATTTCCACTTTGAAAAGATTGTGTCATACTCCCAAGACCACCTGTTTCAAAATCTTCGTTAAATATAATATTTTGAGCACTTAATGTAGCGCAAAGTAACGTTGTTAATAAGGTTAGTGTTTTAATACTATTCATAATATTTTATAATTTAAAATTGTTTTATTATTCTTAATTGATGCTTTTCCACAAGGCATTATTAATTTTTATTAATTGTAAATAAGTTCTTCTTTTGAGGGTGCAGTTTTATTAGTTTTAGATTTTTCTACATATTATCTTGTTTTTAATATTAATTAATTGCTTTTGGTTAAATTTCGTAATAAATTGGAAGTCTTTTTTTACTACAAAAGTAGATGGTTTCACAAAATAAAGGAATCATTTAAATGAAGTTATCTATAACAAAAAGATTAAGTGTTTGTTTTTGTCGATAAATTGCAGACAAGAAATTGTAGTATATATACTATTAAATTTTGTTATAATTTTACTAATTATTTTTCAGCACTTTAAATATAACTATGGTGCAAATAGTAGTAATTATTAATAATCCAAATCCTAATAAAATCTCACCATAAATAAAATTTCCAGTAGCAAAAAGCATTGTGTATACGCCTATAATCCCACAGATAAACCCTATTATTTTATTTCCAAATCCTTTAAATTTTGAGTTGCTACCATAAATTAAACTGTTAAAAGTGTGTAAGGTGTCTTTATCAGAAGGCTTAGTAAGTAAGGTTACAGTTACCCATCCTATAGTAGTAATAAGAACACCTATTACTAATTGCCAATGCCCTTGTAATTCTATAATAGGAGCATCTAATTTATTATTAATAAAAAAGAAAAAAGCTATAATAAATGAAATAATCATGGCGGCAATTTCACTTAAAGGATTTATACGACTCCAAAACCAACGTAGTATGAAAAGTAAGCCAGTACCAGCACCAATCTGTAATAAAAGATTAAACACATCTTTAGCAGATTGTAAGTAGAATGAAAATAAAGCAGCACAAATCATTAAAAGCACCGTAGAAATTCTCCCTATAAGAACTTGTTGTTTATCGGTTGCATCGGGTTTTATAAATCGGATATAAAAATCGTTAACAATATATGAGCTTCCCCAGTTTAATTGTGTGGAAATTGTACTCATAAAAGCTGCTATTAAAGAGGTAAGAACAATGCCTATTAGGCCAGCTGGCAAATATGTCATCATGGCCGCATAAGCAACATCATGTCCTTGCATTTCGGCTGTTAGATTTGGAAATGTTGTTGCTATAGATTCTAAGTTTGGAAATAAAACTAAAGAAGCTAAGCCAACAATAATCCATGGCCAAGGTCTAATAGCGTAATGTGCAAAATTAAAAAAGAGTGTTGCCCATGTGGCATGTTTTTCGTCTTTAGCCGCTAACATACGTTGGGCTATATAACCACCACCTCCAGGCTCGGCACCAGGATACCATGTGCTCCACCACTGCACAGCTATAGGAATAATTAATAAAGTAATTAAAGCTTCTGTATTATTAAAATCTGGAAAGAAAGCTAATTTGTCTTTTACGTTTGTATGTGTTAAAAGATTAGTTATTCCATCAATTTCAGGAAGGTTAACAATATATATAGTAGCCCATATACTTCCAATCATGGCGATTATAAATTGTATAAAATCGGTAATTAAAACCCCTTTTAACCCGCCAAGAGCGGAGTAGAAAATAACTATTATTGAAGAATATAATAAGGTTTGTTCTTGAGATAATCCTAATAAAATATTTGCGATTTTTGCTCCGGCTAAACATACCCCAGCCATGGTTACAATATTAAAAAATACGCCTAAATAAATGGCTCTAAAGCCACGAAGAAACCCTGCCATTTTACCGCTATAGCGTAATTCATAAAATTCTAAATCGGTAGTAATACCACTTTTTCGCCACAATTTTGCATAAAAAAATACAGTAAGCATTCCTGTTAATAGCATGGCCCACCATACCCAGTTTCCAGAAACACCATCTTTTCTAACCAACTCGGTTACTAAACCAGGGGTATCTGCAGCAAAAGTAGTTGCTACCATGCTAACCCCTAAAAGCCACCAAGGCATATTGCGGCCTGAAAGAAAAAAAGATTTAGAATCTTTCCCAGCTTGTTTAGAAACATAAAGACCGATGCCTGCAAAAAGTAATAAAAAGAAAATTATAATTATCCAATCGAGGGTTGATAAAATCATATTTTTAATTTAAAATAAAAGGTTGGTATAACAAACCTATCGATTTATTAGTTAATAAAAAAGAGTGTGCGTTTATTTCAAACACTTAAATAAAAAATTATTTTAAGACAACCAGTTTTTAGATTTAGAATGCTTAGCAAATAAAACAAGGAGTATTGCAAAAACAATAATCATAATTGTCATAATCAAGCTACTTACATAATTATTAATGAGAAGATAACTCATTTGAATTATTACAGATACTAATGAAATTAAAGCTAATAAATAACTCCACTTTTTTCTTAATAAAAATCCAATATAAGCAATAAATTCAGTAAAAACAGCTAGTGCAAATGCAGCAGTGATATAAACTGGACTATTGGCTGCTATTCTAATTGTTCAGCTGAATACATTGCTCTCTATCAGTATTATAAGCTTGTTGTAAATTAGGCATTAACGCCCATAGCATTCCATATAACACCTATTACACTTACGATCCAGAACCAAAAAGGAGGTTTTTGTTTTAATGTTTCTGACATGACTTTTAATTTTTTAGGTTAATTAATATACATCAAGGTATAAAAATTTTATCATATGTATTAAATTATGTTACTTGCTGCTTCTATGGCATTCGATAAAAAATACTATTACGTAATTACTATTCAATATTTGGGTTATCGTTTTCATGGTTGGCAAAAACAACCAGATGTGAAGACCTTACATTTAATGGTAGATCGTACATTAAATTTTATACTAGAAGGCAAACGTTTTAAAACACTAGCCTCTGGTAGGACAGATGCCATGGTCTCGGCTCAAGAAGCAGCTATAGAACTTTTTGTATTTGAACCAGTTAGTAATTTCGAAGCATTTTTAGAGCTTTTTAATTGCAATTTACCTCAAGACATAAGGGCGCTTACCATGAGAGAAGTGGATGCTAGTTTTAATATTATACAGCATTCAAAAATTAAAGAATACCTTTATTTATTTGCTTTTGGAGGAAAGTTTCACCCGTTTTGTGCACCTATGATGACTACGGTTTTAGATCCGCTTGATATTGAATTAATGAAAAAAGGCGCAAAATTATTTGAAGGAGATCACAATTTTAAAGCCTACTGTTATAAAGCAACAAATGAGGGTGTTTATAATCGCAATATAATTACTTGTGAAATTGTTGAAAATACGCTGTTCTTGGCTAATTTTTTTCCAAAGAAAACATATTTATTAAGGGTGAAAGGGAAGGGGTTTATGAGAAATCAAATTCGATTAATGATGGGAACTTTAATCGATTTAGGAAAAGGGAAACTCTCTATTAATGATATAGAACAATCATTAAATAGTAATGCCTCAAGAATGCAATATATCGCTCCAGCTTCAGGCTTAATATTAAATAGTATAGAATTTGAGTAGACGTTATAAGTTTCGTAATTTTAAAAAAAATAAAACATGGGAGTTACAGTATCTAAAGACGTATTTACTTTTTTTAATAAATTAGAAAAAAATAATAATCGTGATTGGTTTAATGAAAATAAACCAGAATTTAAAGGAATAGAAACGGAAGTTAAAAAAGTTTATAATTCTGTTTTAGAAACTTTAAATACTCATGATGAAATTGATAAGTTAAAACTATTTAGAATCTATAGAGATGTTCGTTTTTCTAAAAATAAATTACCATACAAAACCCATTTTGGCGGCTCATTTCATCGTGTAAAGCCGAGATTAAGAGGAGGGTATTACATGCACCTTCAACCAAATAATGAAAGTTTTATTGCGACAGGTTTTTGGGATCCAGCAAAAGAAGATTTGTTAAGAATAAGAAAAGAATTTGAAATGGACGATGAAGAAATACGAAATATTATTAATGATAAAGCGTTTAAGTCTATTTGGGGTACTTTTCAAGGCGATGAATTAAAAACGGCACCCAAAGGGTTCGACAAAGAACACCCAGCTATTGATTTAATTCGAAGAAAACAATATATTTTTATAAAAAAATATACAGATAAAGACGTTTTAAATAATGACTTTGTAACTAGTGTAAATAGTGCTTTTAAGGCTATTCGGCCATATTTTAATTATATGAGCGATGTGTTAACTACAGATCTAAATGGTGTTTCTACAATAAAAGATTAAATAGCTTCTAATATATCATAATCATCTGGGTTATCAAATAATTGTATGTTGGTTTGTAATTGTTGCTTGGTAATGGCCATCATGCGTTTGTTTATAGTAGAAGAGTTTTTAATGTAATTTGCATACTCTTTAGTTGTAAATTGACCAATGATAATTCCTTTTAGTGCATTTCGAAACTTTATATCTTTATGTATGGCGTTTTCGATATATTTTAATCGTTTTTCAATATTTAAATCATAAAAAACACTTTTGTGCTTTTTAATGTAATTTTTAAATACCATTACAAGCAGCTCATTTTGAAATTTAATGATTGGTCGTAATGTTATATTTTGAAAACGTTCTTCATCACTCGTATTATTGTTAATTTTAATTGAAGAAATTGTCGGCCTAGCTGTTAATAAAAACTCATCTCTGGTACTCATATATCTTACTGGTTTTACTGAAAGATAATAATAAACGATACAGAACACTTCTTGCTGTAATGTAATTTGTTAACTGTGTTATGAACAATAGGTAATATTAAACTGATTTAAATTTTTTCAATTCTCTAAATAACTATCTTTACATAAAAAAGAAAAGGAGTGAAATTTGGACGTGTAGATCATCCTGAGAAAGTAGATTTTACCTTGCCTAAAGACCATAAGGATACAAAACAAGTTTTAAATGCTGTAAATGATGATAATATCCCTGAAATTTATGTAGGATGTGCTAAATGGAACAAGGCTGACTTAAAAGGGTTTTACCCAAAAGGAACAAAAGATGAGTTGGTTTATTACTCGTCACAATTTAATGCAATAGAACTAAACGCTACTTTTTATAGAATTTTTCCACCAGAACAATTTGAAAAATGGTATAAAAAAACACCTGAAAATTTTAAATTCTTCCCCAAGCTTAATCAAGAAATTAGTCACTGGAAAAGATTAAATGAAGTAAGTACAATAGTTGAAGATTATTTATATTCTGCTATTAATTTAAAAGAAAAATTAGGCACTATATTTTTACAAATGCACTCGAACTTTTCTCCAAAAAATTTTGATAGAGTTGTCTCATTTTTAAATAGTTGGCCAAAAAACATTCCTTTAGCAATAGAGTTTAGACATACCGATTGGTATAATGATAGTAGTATTGCCAATGAATTATACGTATTGTTGAAATGTAATAATGTTTCTAATATTATTGTAGACTCTGCTGGGCGTCGTGATATTATACATATGCGTTTGAGTAATGCTACTGCATTTATTAGATTTGTAGGTGCTAACCACAATAGTGATTACTCTAGATTAGATGATTGGGTTATAAGATTAAAAGAATGGAAAAATCAAGGTATAAAAGAAATTAATTTTTTCATTCATCAAAACGTTGAAAAAGAATCGCCATTACTTTCTGCATATTTTATAGAAAAATTAAATGCCGAATTAGATTATAATTTAATAGTACCTAATAAAGAAAAACAACAACGTTTATTTTAGTATATGAGATTTCACACAAGAAAATGGATAAAACCAGAAGATTTGAACCCGAATTATTCATTGTTTGGGGGGCGACTTTTAGAATGGATAGATGAGGAAGCTGCTTTATATGCAATTATACAATTAGATAATCGCCACATAGTCACAAAATATATAGCAGAAATTGATTTTAAAAGTTCTGCACATCAAGGCGATGTCATTGAAATAGGGGTTGAACCTGTTAAATTTGGAAAAACATCTTTAACCTTACGTTGTGAGGTACGAAATATGATGACCAGGGAAACCATTATTACTATAGAAAAAATTGTAATGGTTAACTTAGATCCTGAAGGAAATGTACAACCACATGGTAAAACTAAAGTAGAATATGTTGAAGGCCGATTAAACTCTTAAATTTAAACTAAGGGTTTTAAATATTTTTTATCAATATAAAAAGTGCCAAAAGGGAGTAGCGATGCTAATAAAATTATCCCAAATGTTTTATTATTCCATTTGTAAGTTGCTCTTAAAAAAATAGCAAAAGCAATGTAAGCTACAAATAATAAACCGTGTGGCATTCCTAGCATTTTAACATACTGTTCATTTCCTGAAAAATGTTTTAACGGTGTTGCAATAAAAAGGAGTAATATATAGGATACCCCCTCTAAAAAAGCAATAATTCTAAAAAAATTTAACATCATTTTTTATGCAAATATAGTTTCTTTTTAATCATAAAGAATGTAAATGTTTGAAATTTAAAGAAATGAAATTGCCCTTTTTCAGGTTTATCATAGTTTAACTAAGGGACTATAAAAAAATATAAAAATACAACTGTTACGTTAACCACCAATTGTAGTCATATTCCTATTTTTGGTATGCAATTCAGGCTTTTGTAATTTTTCAATTGTATCCATACCGCCCCGTATTTTAAGTTTCGTTTTAATAGCATTTTGTATTATTGGTTCTATAGCTTTACCTTCTCGTAAAGGCGTAAGTAAATCAGATTCTTTAGCAGAGAATAAACAGTTTTTTATTTGTCCATTTGCCGTTAAACGAAGCCTGTTACAGGAATCACAAAAAGGATTAGTTACTGAGCTAATAATAGCAAATGAACCTCTATATCCTTCTATTTTATAATTCTTAGAAGTATCATTAGGAGCATCTTGAATTCGGTTTACTTTATCTTCAGAAAAAGAAGTGTTTACCACATTCATAATCTCATTGTACGACACCATTTTTTTCATATCCCATTTATTACCATCAAATGGCATAAATTCAATGAATCGGATATTTATAGCTAACTTCTTAGTAAGATTGATAAAATCTATGATTTCATTGTCATTAAAGCCTTTTATTAATACAGCATTCAGCTTTACATTAAATCCATTTTTAACTAAAAGCAGGATGTTATAATAGACTTTGTCAAAATAGTTTCTGCGCGTAATTTGCTTAAATTTATCAGCATCAAGTGAATCTAAACTCACATTGATATTTTGAATTCCATAGGCTTTAAAAGTATCAATAAACCTATCAACAGAAACTGCATTTGTAGTAATAGCAAGTTCTACGGGTAAAGATGCTAGTTTTTTTAATAATACAGTAATATCCTTACGTATAAGCGGTTCGCCACCTGTTAAACGAATTTTTGTAACCCCATTATCAGCAAAAGTTTTTGCTATGGTATATATTTCATCAAAGCTCATAATATGAGACTTTGGAGAAAGAGCAACACCGCCTTCGGGCATACAGTATGTACAACGTAAATTACATCGCTCTGTAAGTGATATACGCAAGTAAGTATGCTTTCTGTTATGTCTATCTGTAAGAATATTGTTCATTTTTTTTAATCGTTTAATATAGCTATTAAAATCAACCGTTTTATGTCTAAAATAATTGATTTTTTTAATAAAATTAATCGTGTCTAGCTCCTTTTAATATTCTGAATATATGCAATACAGCAGGAAAAATTGAATCCATTGATTCTTTTGCTCCGTTTGTTGATCCTGGCAAAGCCAATACTAAAGTATCTTTTAATGTACCTGCCACACTTCTGGATAACATAGAGTAGGGAGTACGTTCTTGACCATGACTTCTTACGGCTTCTTCTATTCCCGGTATATTTCTGTCTAATAATGGTCTTAGTGCTTCTGGAGTAACATCTCTTTTTGATAAACCAGTTCCGCCTGTATAAATCACTAAATCAATGCCTTGTTCTTGATAGAATCTTGCTTTTTCTTGAATGATATCCTTTTCATCAGGAATAATGATATAATCAGATATAGCAACATCACTGTCTTCTAACTTCTTTATAATTACTTTTCCCGCTTTGTCTTCTTTTTGGCCTGTAGAAATAGTATCAGAACAAACGATAACTGCTGCAGTAATGTCTTTTCGGTATTTATCTTTAAAATCCGATTTCCCTCCTTTTTTGTTCAACAGTTTTATATGATGAATTTCAACACCTTTATCAATAGGTTTCAGCATGTCATACATATTTAATGCAACAACACTAGCACCATGCATTGCTTCAACCTCAACGCCAGTTTTATAAATGGTTTTTATAGTACATAAAACAGTAATTTCTAAACCTTTAATTTCATATTTAATACCGGTATATTCAATAGGTAAAGGATGACAGTCTGGAAGTAATTCTGGTGTTTTTTTAACTGCTAATAATCCTGCTGCTTTACTCATTGAAAAAACATCTCCCTTTGGGACAGTATTATTCTCAATAGCTGTAATAGTTTCTTGTTTACTAACCTTAACTACAGCCTGAGCAGTTGCTATCCTAAGGGTGCTGGTTTTATGTGTTATATCGACCATCTAGATGTTGATTTGTTTTTCGTTTAATTGTTTAATTGTGATTTACGTAAACTATATGCTATAGTTGTAAAATGAGCCTTGTCTTTACTTGTAATTCTGGAAGTTCCTTCCGCTATATTTGATGCAACTGAGACTGATGCTCTTCTCAATTGACTAGTTAGTCCAAATTTTTCTTCAGAGGGAAATTTCTTAGTAGACCGATATACTTTTTTTATTAATTCTTTGGCATCAATCCAAACGTTTAGCTTTTCAAAAGAGAATGTATACATACTAATTAATTTAAAGTGTTTAATTGCTTGATGTTTAGTGAAATAAGAACAAACTTACGATTCCACGATTCCACGATTCCACGATTCCACGATTCCACGATTCCACGATTCAACTGTTTATTTTCCACTGATAAGAAGCGTCTTCAAATACTTCTTTTCCGAAAATTGGCACATGTGCTTTTATTTCTTCTACGATATATTCTATAGCCGGAAATACTTCTTTCCGCCTAGTTGATGAAACAAAAACAAACAGGCATATTTCTCCAGCTTTTACTGTTCCTAAACTATGATAAATATGCATGCAGTTAAGGTCAAACTTTTTAAATGCAGTTTCTCTAATTTCGTAAAACTTTTCGTTAGCCATATCTTCATAAGCTGTATACTCAATAGCAGCAACCGTTTTATCTTCAATTTGATCAGCTCGAACCTGACCTAAAAATATATTATGTGCACCTATAGATGTTTTAGATTGATGTTTAGCAATAGAATTCCCAATAAATTCTGCTGAAATAGGTCCTTCTTTAAATGCATTTTTTAGTTTTTTTTCTTTCATTAATTTAATGTTTGTCGGTAATATATTATTAGTTCTCTGAAGTACTTAGATAAGCGCTGTCTGACATTTTTTATCCACCAGAAAAGGGGGGGAGCAATACAATATTTGTAGATGTTAATACATCATCTTCAGTTATGATTATTTGACTTTGAGCCGTTTTAAAAGAAGTCCTTTTTAATTGCGGGTATTTTAAATATAATAGGGTTAATAAATCGGCTGTTGTAACACCATTAAAGTCAATTGTTTCTTCAGAACAAGCAGTAATGTCGGTAAGCATTCCAAAATATTGTATTGTTAACTCCATTTAAATTTTATTTAATTCGTCAATAGTATTTATGTTAGCTGTATAGTGTTCCAAATCAGTTTCTAAAACAATTGTTTTCACTTTAAAGTGACTAATTGCTTGAGTCATTTTCCTTTCTTTCTTTTTTAGTAATTCTAAAAAGGTAGGGGCACATGTTTTCTTATATAATGCAATTAAAGGCATTGTTTTATCCTTACTTTTTAATTGAATAATGTCTATATCAAAAGAAATGGCATCTATTAATTGCTGTAAAACAGATGTAGTTATTAATGGAACATCACAACTCAACACTAAATTGAATTCAGTTTTTGAATGCTTTAAGCCAGTATATACTCCCGCTAAAGGACCAGCATTTTTAATATCATCATTTGTTCGTGTTGTATTAAAAATATCATAGCTGGAATTATCACTAATAATCATAATATCATCTACTAATGGTTTTATAGCATCTATTACATATTGAGTAAAGAACTTACCCTTATATAATACCAACCCCTTATCTGTTCCCATTCGAGAACTTTTTCCTCCGGCGAGTATAATACCTGTTATATTTTCTTTCGCTATCATTAAACTAAAAATAATTTAACTGAAGCTATTATTAAAACGAATGCCAATACCTGCCTTAAATACTTACTCTTTAATTTATGGCTACCTAAGTAGCTTCCAAAAAAACCACCAAATAAAGCAAAACCTACCAATACAAATGATTGAGAGCTTAACGTTACACCACTAGTTAGTTGGCCAAATAATCCAGCCGCAGAATTCACCCATATAAATAAGGCAGAAACGGCTGCCGCTTCTTTTATTTTCCCCCAGTGTAATAGCAATATTACCGGACTTAATATTATACCGCCGCCTATACCTATAAGACCAGAAAAGAAGCCAATAACGCCTCCTACTAAAAGTCCTTGCCCCATTTTTATGTCTTTTATATACTGACTTTCTTTTCCAATAACATTAAGCATTTTCAATATTGCAAAAATTAATAGTATGCCTAATATTTTTTTATAAATACCGTTATCTACTTCAATCATTCCACCAAAAAAGGCCATAGGAATAGATGCCAATGCAAAGGATAAAAATAATTTTTTATTAAAATGACCACGCTTGTAATAATGATAAAAAGCAATTGCTGCTACAAATAAGTTTAATAATAGGGCAGTAGGCTTCATTTCTAATGGTGAAAAAGAGAATAATGCCATTAAAGCTAAATAGCCACTAGCTCCTCCATGGCCAACACTTGCATATAAGAATGCTACGATTGGAAGGATAACCAAAAAAGGCCAGATAAGTATGAGTTCTTTTAGCAATTTATAAGGTCTTTATTTTATCTAATTGTTCATCTAAATGATTCCAACAATTTTTATTAATCTCTTCAAAAACTTGAATCAATTTTAAACCGTGCTCAGTTACTTTTGCGCCGCCACCGCCTTGACCTCCAATACTAGTAATAACAACAGGTTTCTTTGCCGATTTATTCACAGCATCAATAAGTGTCCACGCTTTTTTATATGACATTTCTAAACGCTTAGCTGCCTTAGTTAGAGAGCCGGTTTCATTTATAGTCCTTAACAAGCGAACTCGACCTTCTCCTAATAACACATGGTTATCGGCTTCAATCCAAATTCTACTTTTAATTTTATACTCCATAAAAATGTGGTTTAATCAATTGTTATTACTTCAACTTTCTCATTAATAGCAATAGTCATTTTATCTTCAGGAAGGTATACAAGTGCATTAGCCAAAGCAAATGTTTGTAACATTGCCGAGCTTTGTCCTTCTAGAATAGTTACTTTATTATTTTGTAAGTGCGCTTTTAAAAACTGAGCTCTATCACCTTTTTTATTGAATGTATTAACTGATTTAACAAAAATACTTCTTGTAGTATACGTTTCATTACCTGATAACTTTTCTAAAGCAATACGAACATATACATAAAAGCACGATAAGGCTGCTGCAGGGTTTCCTGGTAGTGCAAATATTACAACGTTTCCTTTTTGCCCATAAAATAGTGGTTTTCCAGGTTTTTGCTTTACTTTATAAAATAACTGCTTTACGGAAAGTTCGTTTAAAGCTTTACCAACAAAATCATAATCACCAACCGAAATTCCTCCAGAAATTAGGACTGCATCATTTTTATCGATTACTCTTTCGAGTAATGAATAGGTATTATTATAATCATCTTTTACATTATGAATACTAACATTAGTATATCCTAAATTATATAAAGCAGTTTGCAACATAATCGTATTGCTTTCATAAATTTGCCCATATTGTAGGATTTCACCAGCTTTTACTAATTCATTCCCAGTAGCAACAATGGCTATTTTTGGTTTTTTAAATACATTAACCTTTGCAATACCTAATGAAGTTAAAAAGCCTATTGCTGCCGAGGTAAGCTTTGTCCCTTTTTTAAGGGCCAAAACGCCCTTTTTTACCTGTTCTCCAAGTGGGCGAATATTATTATTGATAGCAACGAAACCATTAATGCATAATTGTTGATCATTTACAGAAACTTTTTCCTGCATAATAACTGTATTTGCAGTATCTGGAACTGGAGCTCCAGTAAAAATACGTACTGCTTCACCTTCTTTTAATACCGTTTGATGACTGTCTCCTGCTTTTATTTCATCTATAATTGTATAATTTACGTCATTATGCAAATACAACGCATAACCATCCATTGCAGACTGCCTAAACGGGGGCATATTTATAGGGGAATAAATATCTTCTGCTAATATTAATCCAGTAGAAGAACAGAGTGTTTTATTCTCTTCAATACGATTCGAAAAAACACTGGTTTCAATTATACTTTTTGCTTCAATTACAGTTATCATTATCAAGTCCGTTATATCTTTGCAAATATAGCGGTAAAGTATTAGGTTTCTTTAGATTTAGAAAAGAATTATATTCAAATTTTAGTCTAAAATAATTCGCAAGATAAATTCTATTA
>JAHDGB010000064.1 GCA_020627885.1 Flavobacteriaceae bacterium
TTATAACAAAGATAAAATTTTTACTTTCGCTTACATGCAATTATTACGTTACATTCTTTTTCCATTTACTCCTATATACTATTTTGTAATTTGGGTAAGAAATAAACTATATGATAGTGGAATTAAGTTTTCAAAATCATATAATTTCCCAGTAATATGTGTTGGAAATTTGAGTGCTGGTGGAACAGGAAAAACACCAATGATAGAATATCTTATTAGATTACTTATAACAGATTATAAAACGGCTACTTTAAGCAGAGGTTATGGAAGGTCTACTAAAGGCTATGTTTTAGCAAGTAATACCTCTAATGCCTTAATGATTGGAGATGAGCCTTTTCAGTTTTTTTCTAAATATGGAAAAACGATTAAAGTAGCTGTTAGCGAAAATAGACAGATAGGAATATCTGAACTTGTTAAATACGTGCCTAAGCCAGAGGTTATTTTGTTAGATGATGCTTTACAACATCGAAAAGTTAAAGCGGGTCTTAATATATTATTAACAACTTATTCTAACTTGTATACAGATGATTGGGTATTGCCTCTTGGTAATTTAAGAGAGCCTAGAAAAGGAGCAAAAAGAGCACAATTAATAGTTATAACCAAGTGCCCAGTTAATCTGTCTGAAAAAGAAAAAGAGAATATAAAAAAAAGGATTAAACCTAGTGCTAACCAAGAACTGTTTTTTAGTTGCATAAATTATTCTGAAAAAGTTATTGGAGAAGATAGAACCATTTCTCTTAATGCCATAAATGAGTTTACATTAATTACTGGTATTGCTAACGCAAAACCATTAGTGGGTTTTTTAAATTCAAAAAAACTACAATTCAATCATTTGGAGTATAAAGATCACTATCATTTTAGAAAAAAAGATATAGAGAAATTTGAAAATAATGAATTAATTATAACAACTGAGAAGGATTATATGCGATTAAGGTCTTTTAATAGTTTAAAGGAGAAGTTGTTCTTTATGCCTATTGAAGTTTTAATAGATGATAAAGATAGATTTGATTTATCTGTAAAAGAGTTTATATCTAAGACACTTTAGGCTCAACTTTATCTCCCATTAAGGCATTAAATAGTTTACGTTCAAAATCTTCTTGTTTGAAAGGTTTAGGAATAATGTCTGTAAACCCTGCATCTTCAAATTCGTGCATTCTATCTTCAATAGTTACAGCAGTTAGCGCAAAAATAGTAAGGTCTTTATCAAAAGTTCTAACAATTTTTGTTGCTTCAATACCACTAATTCCAGGCATATGAATGTCCATTAAAACAATGTCGTAGGTATTGGTTTTTATCATATCAACAGCTTCTTCACCATTGTCAACAACTTCACAATTAAGATTCATCTTATTAAGAATCTTCTTTGTAATCATTTGGTTAATTTTGTTATCTTCTACAACTAGTATTTTGACGGCACTTAATTCAATTTCATTAACATCTTTAAAATAAGTCGCTTTAGTTTCTTTTATGATTTGATTTGTGTATTTCATAGGTATTTCGAAAAAGAAGCTAGATCCTACGCCTAATTTACTTTTTAGATATATTTTACCTTTCATAATTTCGATTAGTCCTTTTACAATCGAGAGGCCTAAACCTGTACCACCGTATTTACGATTAATTTGAATTGACCCTTGAGAAAAGCTCTCAAACATATGTTGTTGTTTTTCTTCGCTTATTCCTATTCCGTTATCTTGGACTTCAAAACGAACAGTATATATGCCATCATTTTCATCTAGTTTTGTAGCTCTAATCCATATATCACCGTCTTTGGTAAATTTAATAGAGTTCCCTATTAAATTAATTAAAACTTGAGAGATTTTTAATTGATCTGCATTATAGTTAAGAGGCAATTCTTCATCGTATTCTAAATGAAGTTTAACATTATTATCTTCAGCTGAGTTTCTTAAAGCAGAGATTACGTTTACTATTTTCTTTTTTAAATCGAAAACCTCGGGTTCAATATCTACTTTATTGGCTTCTATCTTATTTATTTGAAGAATATCATTAATAAAAGTTAATAAGTATTCTCCCGAGAATTTTAATGACTTTAAATGTTGGATTTGCTCAGGTTTAGGATCTTCATCTAACAGCATATTTGTTAGTCCAGTAACAGCATATAGAGGGGTTCTGAGTTCGTGTGTTACAGTTGAAAGAAAATTAGCTTTAGTTTTTGCTGCAATTTCAGCTTTTTCTTTTGCAGTTATGAGTTCACTATTCTTTTTATGTAAAACATTATTAGACTTTAATCTAATATTATTGTTTTTATACAGAGAAAGTGTCAGTAATGATAAAATAGTGATAAGTGCTATGCTTAATATTGTTGTTAATCGATCTAATGTTGAGTTACCATTAATGTTTTCTAAATCTATAACTTGGTTTTCTTGTAGTTCAGTATGTGTAGTATTGGTTAATGCTAAATGCTGTTCTGCAGATAAATTTTCGCGCTTAACTTCTAATAAAGAATCCGATAACTTTATATATTGTTTTAAATAGTTATTAGATAGTTTATAATTGCCAGCCTGATTATTTAAATCGCTCAATACATTCAACCCTTCTTTTAATATTATTGGGTATTTATTTTTTTTAGCAATGTCAAAACCTCTATATGAAGTTTCAATACCAGTTTTATTGTCTCCTAATTTAGATTCTGAATATCCAAGGCTTATGTATGCACTACTTAGTATTTTATTAAGCTTATTGTGTTTCGCAATTGAGATGGATGCTTCTAGTTGTTTTATAGCTTCCTCATAATTCTTTAATGCATTATATATTTTACCACTAGCTAATAATGTTTCAGATTCATAGCTGTTTAAATCTTGTTTTTTAAACAATATACGTGCAGATTTAAAATAGTCTTGAGCTTGATCATAGTCTTTTAAATCCATATAAACATAACCAAATGTTTTATAGGTATTTGCTAGGTTGGCATTGTCTTCGATGTAGCGTTGAACATCTACAGCCATTATTAGATGTGCTATGGCGTCATCATATTCTCTTATTTGGTATTTTATATTACCAATTTTAGAATTAATAAGCCCTATGCTTTTTTTATCATCAATAGATTTAGCTAATTCCATTGCGCTATTTAATTCTTCTAAAGCTTTAAAATAATTTTTCGAAGAAATATTATTTTGAGCTATAGTAGTAATAACAGTAATGTTCTTCAAAATTTCATTTTTAGGCAACTCTATAGCTTCTTGAGCCGTTATATTATAACAGATCAAAATTGATATTGAGAGAATGAGTTTATCGAAACGGGACATCATATTCATAGTCATATTAACAAATATAAATATTTATCCGATAAAAGTTAGTTTTTTTCCGATAAATTGAATATCATGTCAATAATCCTACTAGAATAGCCTGTTTCATTGTCGTACCAGCCTATAATTTTCACCATATTTCCAATTACTGAGGTCATTTGCGAATCAAAAATGCAAGAATGTTTATTTCCAACAATATCAATAGATACAATAGGATCTTCAGTGTATTCTATAATGTTTTTAAATGTCGTTTCTGAAGCAATTTCAAAAGCGTTATTAATTTCCTTAATGGTTACACTTCTTTTTACATTAAATGTAATATCTGTTAAAGATCCATTAGGGACAGGTACTCTTATGCCGCAGCCTCCTATAACGTCTGATAATTTAGGAAATATTTTTGTTAGAGCTTTAGCGGCTCCTGTAGTGGTTGGTACAATGGATTGCCCTGCGGCTCTAGCTCGTCTTAAATCGCGGTGTGGTTGGTCATGTAAGCTTTGATCTGTCGTATACGAATGTATCGTAGTTATGTAGGCTTGATTAATACCACATAATTCATTTACAACATGAATCATTGGTGCTGCATTATTTGTAGTACATGAGGCATTAGAAAGTATGGTTTCATTTCCTTCGATACAATTTTCATTAACGCCTAATACTATGGTTTTAATGTCATCTTCTATAGGAGGAACGCTTAATATTACCCGTTTAGCTCCATTCTTTATATGATGCTTTAATTGGGAAGATAATTTAAATTTTCCGGTAGATTCTATTACGAAATCAGGGTTTAAAGGCCTCCAATTTATGGTTTCAATGTGTTCGTTATTAAATAAAGGGACTGCATTGCCATTAACTATAATGTTTTTACTATCGTAAGTTATTGTAGCCTCTATAATGCCATGTATGCTATCATATTTAAGGAGGTGACTTAGTGTTTTTGAATCGGCCAAATCATTTATAGCGACTATTTTTACATTTTCATGATTAAGAAGAAGCCTAAAAATACGTCTTCCGATCCTACCAAATCCATTAATAGCTACTTTAATCATTTTAAAAATAATTAATTAATGTGTTTTTGTGCTTTATATGATGAACGAACTAATGCACTACTCTCTACATGTCGAAAGCCTAATTCTAAACCAATTTTTTGATATTCTTCAAATTGTGTAGGTAATATAAATTGTTTAACAGGAAGGTGTTTTTTACTAGGTTGTAAATATTGGCCTATAGTTACGACATCTACATCATTGTCTTTAAGGTCATGGAGTGTTTCTATAACTTCTTCTCGTGTTTCTCCTAGACCTAACATAATTCCCGACTTTGTTCTTCGTTGACCTTGCTGTTTGAGGTATTTTAAAACTTTTAAACTTTTATCATATTTGGCTTGAATTCTAACTTCTCTGGTTAATCTTCTTACTGTTTCTATATTATGAGAAACTACTTCAGGAGCAACTTTTATTATTCTATCAATATGTTGTTCTACTCCTTGAAAATCTGGGATAAGCGTTTCTAAAGTCGTTTTGGGGTTCATTCTACGAATAGCTTTTACCGTTTCTGCCCACATAATGCTTCCCATGTCTTTCAAATCATCACGATCTACACTTGTAATCACGGCATGTTTTATATTCATTATTTTTATAGACCTTGCTACCTTTTCAGGTTCATCCCAATCTACAGTTTCGGGCCGTCCAGTTTTAACACCGCAAAATCCACATGATCTTGTACATACGTTGCCAAGAATCATAAATGTAGCTGTTCCTTCTCCCCAGCATTCCCCCATATTGGGGCAGCTACCAGATGTACAAATTGTATTCAACTTGTATTTGTCTACCAAACCTCTTAGTTCTGTATACTTTTTCCCGGTGGGTAATTTTACTCTAAGCCATTTAGGTTTAGCTTGTCTTTCGGGTAATATATTAGAAGCTTTTTCTGTATTCATAAATAAGACAATTTTTGTACTGCAAAGATAAGCTATTATTGTAAAATAGATCAATATTCTACATAATTAGAGTGTCTTGAAAAGAAATATTAGACCTTCAGAAAGAGAGCTGTTTTATTTTTTTTGAATAATTTCTGCAAGTAATTTTTTTGCTCGTAATAATTTAACTTTTACATTATTTATAGACTCATTAATTTCTTCCGAAATTTCTTTATAAGTCAGTTCTTGAAAATATCTTAGGTTTATAACTTCTTGATAATGAGGTTTTAGTTTTTTTATATCTTTTAAAAGTTTTGCTAAATTTTGTTCTGTTATAATTTTATCTTCAGCTGAAGGTGTTTCATCTAAGATTTGATAACTAGAGGGGTCTTCAGTATTAAATATTTTTGAACGAATTGAGCTTTTTTCTTTGCGAAGTAAATCGATATGAATGTTCTTTGAAATGGTAATTAGCCATGTTTCAAATTTAAAATCTTCATTATATGTGTTTATTTTACCAAACGCTTTAGAGAAGGTTCTTATGGTTATATCTTCTGCTTGGTTTTCATTTTCCGTCCGTTTTAATTGAAAACCATAAACACTATCCCAAAATTGGTTGAGCAAAAAATTAAATGCTTTTTGATCATTGTTTTTTGCCTTTATTATAGCTGTAGTTATTTCCAATATTTTGGTTTTGAAAGAAGATTATTTATAAATATACCAAATTGTATAAAAATTAAAAATAACTCTAATATAGGTGTGAATATTGTCAAGTTGTTCTCTTTTAGCTTTTTAGCAGATTTATTTATGGTAACATATACTGCAATATATCGTATAATTATCAAAGCTAAGATAAATTCCCAATAATATTTATTTGCAAGTAAGATTGCTGCTAAACAATAAAACAGTAATTGAGAGCTATAAAATAACCCTAATAATATCTTGTGTTTTAGTTTGTAATGTTTAGCTGTAGATATGTGTCGCCTTTTTTGAGTAACCCATTTTTTTAATGTTAGTTTAGGTTGTGATAGTGTAATGCTTTTAGGCGAAAAACATATTTCAGTATTGGTATTAGTTGCAGCTTCATTTACAAATAAATCATCGTCACCAGAGAGTACATCAAGGTGTTTAATGTATCCGTTAGTTTTAAAAAACTCTTTTTTGTGGTAAGCCAGGTTTCTACCAACTCCCATATACGGTAGTCCTATTTTTGCGTAGGAAAAATATTGAATAGCAGTTAAAAGGGTTTCGTATCGGATAACTTTATTAATAAATGATTTTTTTATATTAAAGTATCCTCCATAACCTAATATAATTGTGCGTTCTTCATTAAAATGTTTAGTCATTTCTGTTATCCAATTTGAAGAAATGGTTTTGCAATCTGCATCTGTAAATAATAAATGATCGTATGTACTAGCTTTTATGCCTAGAGTTAGTGCGTATTTTTTTTTACCCCAAAAAGCTTCTACTTTTTTAACATCTACAATTTTTATATTATTGTGAGTTTGTGCAAACTCATTCATTACTTTTAAAGTTTCATCATTTGAAGAATCGTTTATTAAAACGACTTCAAATTTTGGATGTTTTTGTTTTAATATTGAAGGTAAATAGCGCTTTAAGTTTTTAGCTTCATTTTTAGCACATATTATTACCGATACAGGGACTTGTATCCGTTTTTTATTATTTTTTAAAGGTTTTAAAAATGTAAAACTTCCAAATAATACAAGGTAATAAACGACTTGAATACATACTACAGTAGCAAAACTATAGAATAGAAAATCAAGTATAAGCATAATGCGTTAGGAATGTTGAGGTTCTTTACAAGAATCAAACTGTTCTGGGGGTTTTCCGCAAAAACCACACGTTTCTCCGCTTTTATTTAGCATAGGGTTTTGGCTTGCGCAAGTGCCAGCAAATTCTCCGTCCTTTTTTGCCCATATTTTTATCGCAATTCCTGCAAAAGCAATACCTAAAAGCCCAAGAGTTAGTAGTAGTAGTTTGACCAAAATAATTAATATTTATTTACTACAAATATACTATATTCAATAAAAGTAACAAAAAATCCTAACCAATGTTATATGATATATCGAATTGAGTTTGTTGTAGTAGTAATGTTATTTATTAATCATTGTGTTTTATGGAAATTTCAGCTACTGGGGTTTCTGAAGAGGCTTCTCTACTGCCGCCTTTTGGTTCTATTGTTATGCTTAAGCCTAAGGCATCTTTTGTGTAAGGGATGTTTTGTAAACGCCTATCTGTTTCATTAAGGATTCCTAAACTTACCATTTTACCCTGTATATCTGCCCATATTTGATAACACTGCTCTTTTTTTAATGTTGGTAAGGAAACAACATCTAGCATTGATGTTTTGTCTTTTGAGTTTATATAAACTACTGTTTTTAAGTTCTTCGCTTTACGATTTCCTTTTAAAACGTATTTTTCTGTTTCAGGGTTGTTTAATTGGTCTAACTGTGTTCTTAATTGATCTAGTGTTAAATGATTTTTAGAGATGTCTGTTCTTAAATCAAATATTTCATCAACAATCACCTGGTTTTCAGAAATTAATTGTTGATTTTGTTGGTGTAATTTGTATGAAGTTGCAGCAAACAATATTGCGGCAACACTAGCAGCAATAGTAAAACTAATCCAACTTCTTTTGCGTTCAGATTTATGGTTAGTCTGCATGCTAACCACAGGTTTGTCATCTAATTCATATAGTATATTAGATAATAAATGTCCAGAAACTTCAGAGGCATTAGCTTGAGAAACTAACTCTAAATCACTTTGCATTTTGTTGTAAGTGGCTTTTATTTCTGGATTTGTTTTAAATAAACCTTCTATAGTTTTAATTTCTAATTCAGAGGCTCTACCTATTAAATACTTTTCTAAAAGGTCTGAAGTTTTTGCTATATCAAATTTATTACTCATTATATTTAAGATTTAGGGTTATAAATTTTTCTCAATTCTCGTAATCCTATTTTTAATCTTGATTTTATAGTTCCAAGAGGTATTTTTAACTTATCGCTAGCTTCTTGCTGTGTCATACCTTCAAAAAATAAAGCATTGATAACAATTTGATATTTACTTTCAATAGTATTTAAATGCTCTTTAATATCTAAAGTGTCTTGATTTAAACTCTTGGTGGTCAATCTATATACGTTAGATTCTTCAATTTGGATTTCCTTTGAAGCATTATTATTTAATGACCGTACTTTATCTATAGCTGTATTGTATGCAATTCTATATAACCAGGTAAATAATTTTGCCTTTTCGGGATCATATTTTTTTGCATTTTTCCATACTTTAATAAAACTTTCTTGTAGTACATCTTGAGCAAGATCATTGTCAGATATTACTTTTTTAATAACTCCTAATAATGCACCAGAATAATTGTCATAGAGTAATGACATTGCTTTTTTGTCTCCATTTTTAAGTAGGGAAACGATATTTTGTTCTATAGAACTAATCAAATTAGTATTTTTGGTTACTAAGTAGTTAGGCAAACTAACTAATGTCTTATGATATTGTGTTAAAAATTTATTTTACAAAATATTAACTTCGGTCTCAATAGAGACGCCAAATATACGATAAATAGTTTCTTGTATTAATTTAGCTAGTTTTAAAATGTCTTTTCCTTTTGATCCACCATAGTTTACAAGTACTAATGCTTGCTTTTTGTGTACGCCATAGTTATTGAAAGTTTTACCTTTAAACCCTGCTTTTTCAATAAGCCAACCAGCAGGTATTTTTATAGCTTCTTCTGATAATTTATAGCTAGGGACATCTGGGAATTGTTTTACAAGAGCTTCAAATTGCGTTTTATTAATAATAGGGTTTTTAAAAAAGCTTCCGCTGTTTCCTATCTTTTTAGGATTGGGTAATTTGCTTTCTCTAATTTTTATTACAGCTTTAGAAATGTCCTGTATAGAAGGAGAGGTTGTCCCCATTGTATTAAGTTCTTCTTGTATAGCGCCATAATTTGTTCTTAGGTTATGATTTTTCGTGGTAAGTTTAAAGTTTACACTAGTAATGATGTATCTTCCTTTAGCATTCTGTTTAAAAATAGAGTCTCTGTAACCAAAACGGCACTCCGTATTGTTAAAGGTTTTAAGCTCTAATGATTCTAGGTCTATGACTTTGCACGAAACAAAATGATCTTTTAATTCTACACCATAGGCACCTATATTTTGAATTGGAGAAGTGCCAACATTGCCAGGTATTAACGACAGGTTTTCCAAGCCGCCGTATCCATTATTTATACACCATAAAACAAATTCATGCCAATTCTCTCCTGCTCCAGAGCTTATTATTATTGAAGACTCTGTTTTGGAAACAATTTTTTTCCCTTTTAGGTTAATATGAATTACTAAAGCGTTAATATTTTTAGTAAGTAATATATTACTGCCACCACCTAAAATAAATTTATCAGGATAATTGTTTAGTTTTAAGACATCTATAAGCTCATTTATAGTGTTAACGGCTATAAAGTGCTTAGCAGTTACATCAATACCAAAGGTATTGTACTTCTTTAATGATATGTCTTTCTGAATTAACACTAATTATTGTATACTTTTAGAGCTTCTTTTATAATATTTACAGCTTTAATGAGACTTTCTTTATTTAATACATAAGCAATACGAATTTGGTTTAAGCCCATATTTGGTGAAGAATAAAAACCAGCAGCAGGGGCAACCATAACTGTTTCTCCATTAACATGGAAAGACTCTAGGAGCCATTGCGCAAAATGATCACTATTTTTAATCGGTAATTCGGCAATACAGTAAAATGCACCTTTAGGCGTTGCAACTTTAAGACCTTCAATTTTACTTAATTCATTAATTAAAGTATTACGTCTCTCCACATATTCATCAATAACGTCATCAAAATAGCTTTGTGGCGTATCTAACGCTGCTTCGCTAGCAATTTGAGCTAAAGTAGGAGGGCTCAATCTGGCTTGTGCAAATTTTAAAGCAGTTTGTATAACCTCATTGTTTTTAGATACAAGACAGCCAATTCTAGCACCACACATGCTGTAGCGTTTGGAAACAGAATCTATAATTATAGCGTTATTTTCTAAGCCTTCTTCCTGCATTATTGAGTAATGCGTTGTGCCATCGTAAGCAAATTCACGATACACTTCATCAGCAATTAAAAATAAATCATGTTTTTTTACTATTAAAGCTAATTTTTGTATTTCTTCTTTAGAGTATAAGTAACCAGTAGGATTACCTGGGTTACATATTAAAATAGCTTTAGTTTTTTTTGTTATTAATTTTTCAAATTCTTCAATAGGAGGTAAAGCAAAATTATTTTCAATCTTAGATATTACTGGAACTACTTTAACTCCAGATGATGTAGAAAAACCATTATAATTGGCATAAAAAGGTTCTGGGATAATAACTTCATCATCAACATCCATAATACTACCAAAAGCAAATAATAAAGCTTCACTACCTCCGGTAGTTACAATGATATTATCGTGAGTAACATTAATATCGTTCTTAGCGTAATAGTTTGCTATTTTTTGTCGGTAAGTTTCAGAGCCTTCAGATCTAGAATATGACAATACTTTAATGTTTATATCTTTAACGGCCTGTAATGCTTTTTCTGGTGTTTTTATATCTGGTTGACCAATGTTAAGGTGGTAAATAGATTTACCTTCTTTTGCGGCCTTTTCAGCAAAGGGAACCAATTTACGAATTGGTGATTGTGGCATTGAATTGCCTTTTTTTGAAATTGTTGGCATTTTAAGAAAAATTAAAATGCAAAGTTGCAAAAAAATATCAGAATATTAAGCTAAAATATTGCTATTAATTCTAATATTAAAGTTTAGATGTGTAACTTTAAAAGATGTTCACTTTTTTTAAAAAAAATAAACTAATTATTGCTTTCTTTTTTTTGTTCAATGTTAATTGTTTTTCTCAAAGCGTGTATAAGATTAATAGCAAAAAGAAGTCTAGTAAAATTAGTTTTCAGTTAATTAATAATCTTATTGTTATTCCTGTAGAGGTTAACAATATACAGTTGTCTTTTTTATTAGATACAGGGGTTCGTAAACCAATAGTATTCAATTTTATTAGAAATTCAGATTCTTTAAAGGTTACAAATGCAGAAAAAATATATTTAAAAGGTTTAGGGAATGATGGTTTAGTAGAGGCATTAAAGTCTTCTCGAAATAAGTTTAGAGTTGGTAATGCTGTAAATTATAATCAAGTCTTCTATGCAATTTTTAATTCGTCAATAAATTTTGCTCCCAAATTAGGTATTCCAATTCATGGAATAATAGGGTTCGATCTGTTTAAAGATTTTGTAGTAGAGATAAATTATAAAAAAAAGTACATTAAGCTTACAGATCATAAAGATTACAAATTAAAAAAATGTAAAAAATGTGAAACGTTAAATTTGGAATTTTATAATAATAAACCATATTTAAATGCTACTGCAGTAATAGATGACAAGGAAATACCTGTAAAATTGTTAATAGATTCTGGAAATAGTGATGCTTTATGGCTTTTTGAAAAAGATAGCTTAGGTGTTAAAGCCGGAGATAATTATTTTAAAGACTTTTTGGGATATGGGTTAAGCGGTAGTGTTTATGGAAAGCGCACAAAAATAGATGCTTTTAAACTTAAATCTTTTGTAATAGAAAAGCCAAAGGTTGCTTTTCCAGATTCAAGTATTGTAAAGGTTTTTAAAAATATTAAAAATAGAAATGGGAGTTTTGGTGGAGAAATATTAAAACGATTTAATGCTATAATTAATTATAAGGAGGCAAAAATAACTCTTAAGAAAAATTCTTTTTTTAAAGCGCCTTTTAATTATAATAAAAGCGGAATAGAAATCGAACACGCTGGTATTAAGCTGGTAACTGAAACCGATTTTGATTCAAATTCTAGTAATTATGGGGAATCGAACACAAATGATGGAATTAGTATAAATGCAATATATTCTCCTAAAAACAAATTGATTGTAAAACCGATATTTAATATTGTTAATATAAGACCCAATTCTCCGGGGGAGAGAGCGGGTTTAAGAAAAGGGGATATAATTATCTCTATAGGTTCAAGTCATTTACTTAATAGCTCTTTACAAGAAGTAATAGAAAAGCTTCAAGGTGCAAATGGGAAAAAAATAAATATGACAGTAGAGCGATTTGGAGTGAGAATTAAAGTTAGTTTTATCTTAGAGTCATTATTAAAAGATTAAACATTAAAACCTGTAATCTTTTATTATAAATGATTATTTAATGCTTGCAATAGGTCGCGTTCACTTTTAATTTTTGAATATACGGAGTCCTGAATTTTTAAAATAGGTATAAAAGAAGTGTAAGCATCATAGTTTGTTATAATTTTTTTTAAGCTAGAAGAGTCTCTTATAATACTGCGCTCATTATAAAGTACTCTATGGCGTTTAAAAAACTGCTTAGTATCGTTACATAAATTACAATTTGGCTTAGTGTAAAGTGTAATCTTTTTTTTCTTTAAAGCAGTATTAATTTTTTTGTTAAACTTTTTATTGCCTTTTAATGACATGTCGTAGCCCATTTCTCCTACAACTAAATCATAACTGTAAATGCCAGGTGTATCAGGTAATTGAGTCATAGCTATCATTTTAATTGCAGAATGTGGAGGGACTTTTTTTGTTATTGGAGACACACTAGCACGTTTATAATCTTGAGTATGAATATTCATAGTAACATTATAGCTTTTGTTTTTTAGATTAACAGCATACAATTCAACTCGTTTGCCCATTTTTTTTTCTTTAATAGTTACATCGGGTTGTTTCTTTTGAGCAAAGGCACCTAGTATTAAAAAAAAGAAAATAATACAAGTAGTTGTGTATTTCATACGTTTAAGTTTAATTTAGAGGCTAAACGACATTAACTATGCCATTATTTTAAATCATTGATAATTTAGAGACATTTTAGATGAGATGAAATATTTTAAGGATAAACGTTTTTTTTTGAATATTAAACGATATTTTAGAGCTGTAATTTTTTATTCAAAAATATCAAGTATGTTTAGTTTTTGTATTTAAAATTTAAGAAATGACAATAAAGAAGTAATATAAATGACATTAAACCTTACTAAGCCTATTTGTTTTTTTGATCTTGAAACAACAGGGGTTAATATTTCTAAAGATCGAATTGTTGAAATATCAATTCTTAAAATTTTTCCTAATGGAAATAAAGAAAGTAAAA